>SXYR01000145.1 GCA_005788265.1 Bacteroidota bacterium
ATCGACTTTATCCGGACCGCAAGGAAGCTGCAGCACCATCTGATACTTGCCAGTTGGAATTTTATCCAAGGATGCATTGGTACCTCCACCATAAATTCCCTGAATTTTTTCCCTCATTTCCTCAATGATCAAAATATTCAGTGCATCACTGAGTCCAAGTAATTTCAATGCGTTTGCTTCTGAGTATGGAAGATCGCCGTGCAGGATTCCAAGGATCAGACTTTTATCTTCTTTGCCTCTCCTGAATTGAAAATTCTTGACTCCAGTAAACTCATTGACTTTGTTATCGACGAACTGTGATTTTCCTTTAGCAGGCAATGAAGCAATGTATTTTTCCAGTAATGGAACCATGGTTTGCTCATCAAAACTTCCGACTATGGTAAAATGCATTCCACCCACATCTCCAAGTCGCTCTTTGTAAATATCGATGGCCCTTGCCAATTGGATTTTTTCAAAGTGTTCCATCTTGGGAACTGTTGTTGGCGCCAGTGGATTGCCATTGTAGATTTCTGAATACAACGTATCAATAAATGCAATTTGTGGATTCGATTTCAACATCGAAACCTGGGCTTTTGCCCTTTGCATATATGAATTAAACAAGCCACTGTCTTTTCTGGGAGATGTAACATACAAGTAAAGAAGTTGGAACATGGTCTCCACATCCTTGTTTGCACTGTTTCCACTGAATCCGGCGCTGTATTGACTCATCACCGGACGAACAGATGCTACTTTTCCTGCGAGTGACTTTCCAAGATCAACAGGACTGAATTCTCCTACTCCCATGCTGGAAACAATTGCAACCGCATTTTCTGCACTGTACTTGTCCTTTAATCCATAATGGGTGGTGCCACCGTAGCGTGTGGCAGAAAGCAAGATTTGGTCGTCTTTGAAATCGGTTTTCTTCAATGTCACTTTTATTCCGTTGGAAAGTGTCAGCTCTGTAGTACCCAAAGCAGCATTTTTCACACTTGCAACGGTTTTACCGGATGATGGCATGATCCGCAACAATGATGCAGCTACTGCTTTTTCTTCATATGGTTTGATGCTTGCATCAGAGGCTCTTGCATCAAGCAATTTTACAATATCCACTTCTGTTGGAAGTTTGATATTGGTTGCATCCGGACCCATTACGAAACTGAATCTGTTCTTTTCATTCTTGTATACATCGGTTACTGCATTGACTTCTGAAAGTTGAATGGTTGGTAAAAGTTTTTTCATCAACTCAAATTCATATACAATACCCGGGACGGGTTCATTCTCAACAAAATTTCTGATGTATTCGGCGGCGTAATTTTCAGATTCAGTCTTATCGCGGTTGTTCCAGGATTTTTCATAATTGCTTAAAAGATTCTTTTTGGCCCGCTCCAGTTCTGCTGCAGTAAATCCAAATCTCTTCAAGCGCTCCACTTCTGTCAAAGCAGCATCGATGCCCTTTTGCACATCATTCGTTCCCGTACTGCCCTGAACCATGAATGATTTGAAATTTCTTGCATACCCATCAAAACCCGCATAGGCAAAGACAAACGGTGGATTCTCTTTTCTGACCAGCTCCTGCAATCTGTTGGATAACATAGATGCATAAAGAGACTGAATCGTTTCCTGTTTGTATTCTTTGATATTGGTTGCACGTTTGTAAGGCATTGCGGGATAAACAATACCAAATTCAAATCCGGTTGCTTCTTTGTCGGTTACCACCATCGCCTTGGATGATTGATATGGTGGAACATCAAAATATTTTCTGGAACGATTGCCGGATGATTGGATGCCAGCAAAATGTTTATTGATGTATTTCAATGCATCTTCTTTGCTGATATCCCCTGTAACAATCACAGCCATCAAATCGGGACGATACCAATCACGGTAATATCTTCTGATGGCATCTGGATTGAACTGCTTGATGATGCTGTCAACACCAATGGGCAACCTGTTTGCATATTGTGACCCTTTGAAAAGTTCGGGATAGATTTTTTTGAACATCCGTTCCTCTCCACTTTTACCCAGACGACTCTCCTCCAGGATAATGGCTCTCTCACTGTTGATGTCTTCATCAAAATAGGTTACCTGATGAGCCCAATCCTCCAAAATTTGAAAGCCTTTTTCCAGATTGGAAGGTTGATCAGTGGGAATGGGGAGAATGTATACTGTTTCATCAAATGAAGTGTATGCATTTAAATCATTGCCAAACTCAACACCAATGGATTGGAGATAAGATACGATTTCATTTTTCTTGAAATTTTTGGTTCCATTGAAGGCCATGTGTTCTGCCATATGGGCCAATCCCTGCTGATCATCGTCTTCAACGATAGATCCCACCTTGACCACCAATCTCAATTCAACTTTTTTCTCGGGCTTCCTGTTCTCCCGGATATAATAGGTCAACCCATTGCTCAGTTTACCCATGCTTAATTTGGGGTCGGTCGGCAATCCTGCATTTAGATCCAGTTGGGAAAAAGAAGGCAGGGTCAAAATCAGTGTAAAAAACAAAAACACAACTTGTTTCAGTCTGTTCATAGCATATTATTGAGGGGTAAAATTAATCAGGTATGTGCATGCTTGGTTACCGCACATCAAAAAACCCATGTTTTTAACATGGGTTTATTATGGGTGCCTAAACATAAATCAGCGTGGATATATTCATATCATGGGACAAACAGAATCAACGC
>SXYR01000146.1 GCA_005788265.1 Bacteroidota bacterium
GCTGGCATTTCACTTGGATTTAGATTCTAAAGAAAATCATCTGAGTCCCTATAAGCTTTGATCAAGGCCAATTCCCCCTCTTTCCCTTTCACTGCATTTCCATGTTCCATGCCAAGGATTCCCTTGAAACCCTTGTTGTGAATATGTTTGAATATATTCTTATAATTCATCTCTCCGGTAGTCGGTTCATTTCTTCCTGGATTGTCGCCTATCTGCATGTACCCGATTTCACTCCAACACTTATCCATATTTGCGATGATATTGCCCTCGTTTCTTTGCATATGGTACATGTCGAAGAGAATTTTACATGATGTGCTGTTGACAGCTTTACACACCATATATGTTTGTGTGGAATAACGTAAAAACAAATCCGGATTATCACTCAATGGCTCCAGCACCATTACCAATCCGGCTTTTTCCAATATTTCCGTCCCCAACCTCAATCCCTCAATAACATTGGCCATTTGTAAATCATATGGCAGAGAGCGATCATAATTTCCAGGAACAACCGTTACCCACTTTGCATGACAACGCTTAGCCACTTCAACTGCTTTGTGACAGTCTTTCACAATAAGATCTTTAAATTCCTGTTTACCGGTTGTAAGGCTCATTTTCCAATGCCAATTTTCAGAGGTCACCACAAAAACACCCATTCGCATGCCAAGTTTCTCCAAGGCATCTCCAATTTTTGCCTGCATCTCAGGAGTCCTCGACATCATGCCGTTGTCTTCAATTGCATTGAACCCTTGACCGTGTGCAAACTTGATCTGGTCGATAAAATCTTTGCCTGCATGATTGGCAAACATGCCATCATGAAATGCATAACTCAAGTTAAAAGGTTTCGCTGCATTGATATTGCTTTGAGAACGCAGCGACTGCGCAGACAAGAATCCAATGCCTGCCAATGAAGTATTTCGGATGAATCCCCTTCTTTCCATAAGAGAAATTTTTTTGATAGATCAATTTACTTAAAATTGCATCAAATCGTCCAAGGTGTATAAATTTATTACATTGTCCCTTTTGTTTTTTACTGCTGGAAAGATCGTTGCACAATCTGTTTCAATGGAGGAAATTCGAATACCCGGATCAAACCAGGTGATCAAAATGATTGGGTTAAAAGGCGGAATGTTTGCGATGGGAAACAATGCCGCTGTCAATGTAAATGAAAAGCCCGGACGACAGATGGAGGTCTCTCCATTTTCTATTGGAGTGTATGAAATCACCCATGATCAATTTGATATTTTTTTTAAAGATGAAGAAACTTCACAAGGTTCAAAGGCTGATGCCATCACCAGACCTACACCTCAGTACATAGACCTCAGCTGGAACATGGGAAAAGAAGGAGGTTATCCTGCAAACAGCATGAGTGTGGATGCAGCACTGATGTTTTGCAGATGGCTCTATCAGAAAACAGGAAAATTTTTCCGACTTCCCACAGAAGCTGAATGGGAGTTCGCATGCAGGGCAGGAACCAATACAGAATATTTCTTCGGAAACAGTCCGGAAAAATTGGGGCAATACGCCTGGTATCGATTGAACAGCAATGAAAAATATCAAAAAGTGGGATTGAAAAAACCCAATTCATGGGGACTTTATGACATGCTGGGGAATGTGGCTGAATGGACCATGGATCAGTATGATCCGGAATATTTCAAAAAAGCTGCCAACAATGAAAAAGATAGAATCGTGCTGCCTGTTTCCAGGTATCCCAGAAGCATACGTGGTGGTTCTTATTTAGATGAGGCCAAAAAACTTAGATCATCCAGCAGACAATTTTCTGAAACCAGCTGGAACAAAAGAGATCCACAACTTCCAAAAAGCAGGTGGTGGCTGACAGACGGAATGTTTGTGGGATTCAGAATAGTTTGCCCTGTTAACCAACCAACACCCGAAGAAGCCGAAAAATTGTATAAATTGTATCTAGGTAACTAACGATTAAATATTCAACGATGCACCAACACATGTCAACCCAAAAAAGCCGCCGTGAATTTGTAAAACATGGTGGACTTATCTCAACAGGAATTATTGCAGCGCCCATGATGTCAAATGCCAATTATTTTTCCGGAGCAAATGATGTTATCAAAATAGCATTGATTGGCTGTGGCGGAAGAGGAACAGGTGCAGCACTGCAGGCTTTGCAAAGCAAGCAACATGTAAAATTGGTTGCCATGGCGGACGCATTCAAAGATCGCCTTGACAGCTGCTATAAAAATATTACTGCGGAAGATCTCTCAGATGCAGGTACAAAAGGTTCGGTGAAAGACCTGGTCGATGTACCGGAAGAAAGAAAGTTTGTTGGATTTGATGCTTACCTCAAAGCAATTCCATTGGCAGATGTTGTCATCCTCGCCACTCCTCCCGGATTCAGGCCCATTCATTTCGAAGAGGCGGTTAACCAGGGCAAACACATATTCATGGAAAAGCCGGTTGCGACAGACCCCGAGGGAGTTAAGAAAGTGCTTGCTGCAGCTGCTGTGGCAAAATCCAAGAAGCTGAATGTTGTGGTTGGTTTGCAAAGACATTATCAAAATTCTTACAGAGAGCTCTACAAAAGAAAAGACCTCATTGGAGATATTACATCTGCACAAGCATGGTGGAACAACGACGGGGTTTGGGTCAATGCCAGAAAACCAGCGCAAACTGAAATGGAATACCAAATGAGAAACTGGTATTATTTCAATTGGCTCTGTGGAGATCATATCACTGAGCAGCATATCCATAATATTGATGTGATCAATTGGTTCAAGGGCTCTTATCCTGTGAAAGCACAGGGATTTGGTGGACGAGAAGTCAGAAAGGGCAATGACCATGGTGAAATTTTTGATCACCACTTTGTAGAATTCCATTATGCAGATGGTTCCATCCTGAATTCACAGTGCAGGCATATCCCTAAAACATCTGCCAAGGTGGATGAACTGATCATTGGAACAAAAGGTAAAATCTTCTGCGGTGCTGCCAATATCAGAGATCACAAAGGCGCCGTGCTGTATCAATTTGATAAAAAACAGGAGAACGATCCTTACCAGAATGAACATATTGAATTGTTTGCGGCCATCGCAAAAGGCGAATACAAATTTGCTGATGCAGAAAATGGCGCAAAGAGTACCATGACTTCCATACTGGGAAGGATGGCCACTTACAGTGGGCAGGTAGTTGACTGGGACAAGGCGTTGAACTGCGGACTCAATCTGCAGCCGGAAAAATATGCATGGGATGCCATGCCTAAATCAATGCCCGATGAAAATGGAAGGTACAAAGTAGCTGTGCCAGGAGTAACCAAGTTCTACTAATATTTTATTAACTGTCAAC
>SXYR01000147.1 GCA_005788265.1 Bacteroidota bacterium
AAGATTGATTTCCACCATCGCAAAAGCAGCCATTGCAACAGGGGCGGATGGAATTTTCATCGAAACCCATCCCGATCCGTCAAAAGCATTGAGTGATGGCGCCAACATGCTAAGACTTGATTTATTGGAGGATTTGCTGGAACAGCTTGTAAAGGTCAGGAAATCGATTCTTTAATTGTACCGAAGCGGGTTCCTCCTGGATTCAAGAAAGTACCGCTTGATGTTCATCCAAAATGCCAGGATGAGGTAAAAAATTGCTGGAGAACCAAACGTCAGGCAGGATATGTAGATAAAATACTTGCGAATGGTTAAGGTGGGGATTCCCAAGAGCTCTCCGATGCGTGTACAGACGCCAAAAGCATGCCATTCAATGAAGTCCCTGATACCGTTCATACATCAAATATAAAAAATCTCCTTTATTCTACGAACAGTTGGTAAGGCCTGCTGAAATGATTAATTTTGCGGTGCCTAAAAACATATACCATGGTATTCGATTTAGACCTCATCAAGAAGACATACAGTGAAATGCCTGCGAAAGTGGATGCTGCTAAAAAAGCATTGGGAAGACCCCTCACACTTGCAGAAAAAATTCTTTTCGCGCACTTGTGGAAAGGAATTGAAATCAAAAATTTTGAAAGAGGGAAAGCTTATGTGGATTTTGCACCTGACAGGGTTGCCATGCAGGATGCAACTGCTCAGATGGCGCTGCTGCAATTTGATACAACAGGAAGAAAAAAAGTTGCCGTTCCATCAACCGTTCATTGCGACCACCTGATTGTTGCAAAAGATGAAAGCAAAACAGATTTACAAAAAGCCATCACGGAAAATGATGAAGTTTATAATTTCCTCTCCTCTATCTCCAATAAATACGGAATCGGATTTTGGAAACCAGGTGCAGGAATCATTCACCAGGTGGTATTAGAAAACTATGCCTTCCCCGGTGGTATGATGATTGGAACAGATTCACATACTGTGAACGCAGGTGGTTTGGGAATGATCGCCATTGGTGTAGGCGGTGCAGATGCATGTGATGTCATGGCGGGATTGAGCTGGGAATTACTGATGCCCAAATTGATTGGTGTGAAGCTAACTGGCAAACTTAGTGGATGGACATCTCCAAAAGATGTTATCCTGAAAGTTGCCGGAATTCTTACCGTAAAAGGCGGAACAAATGCCATTGTGGAATATTTTGGAGAAGGCGCTACCAGCATGAGTTGCACGGGTAAAGGAACCATTTGTAATATGGGTGCAGAGATCGGGGCAACTACTTCTACATTTGGATACGATGAGAGCATGGCACGTTACCTGCGTTCAACAGGCAGATCTGAAGTAGCAGAAGCAGCAGATACAGTAAAATCTTATTTGACCGGTGATCCGGAAGTGTATGCAAATCCAGAAAAATATTTTGACAAGGTAATCGAGATCAATTTGAGTGAATTGGAACCCCATTTAAACGGACCATTTACGCCAGACCTGGCTACTCCTATTTCTCAAATGAAAGAGGCTGCAGCAAAAAACAATTGGCCCACCAAGGTTGAAGTGGGATTGATTGGCAGCTGCACCAATTCTTCTTACGAAGATATCAGCCGTGCAGTAAGCCTCGCCAAACAAGTAGCAGAAAAAGGCTTGAAAACAAAAGCAGAATTTACCATTACACCAGGCAGTGAGCTTGTTAGATATACCATTGAAAGAGATGGCTTCCTGGATACCTTCGAACAAATTGGTGCAAGGGTATTTGCCAATGCCTGCGGACCCTGTATCGGAATGTGGGATCGCATGGGTGCAGAGAAACAGGAGCGCAATACCATCGTACACTCTTTCAACAGAAATTTTGCTAAGAGAGCAGACGGAAACCCCAACACACTTGCATTTGTTGCCAGTCCAGAGTTGGTCACCGCGCTCGCTATTGCAGGTGATCTTACTTTTAACCCTATTACTGACACGCTGACCAACGAACAAGGCGAGCAGGTAAAGTTGGATCCTCCATCGGGTGATGAATTGCCGAAGAAAGGTTTTTCTGTGGAAGATGCAGGATACCAGGCACCTGCAGAGGATGGAAGCAAGGTTCAAATCAATGTGAAAGATGACAGCAAGCGTTTGCAACTTTTATACCCATTTGCCGCTTGGGAAGGCACAGATCTGAAAGGATTGAAACTGCTGATCAAAGCAAAAGGGAAATGTACCACCGATCATATTTCAATGGCTGGACCCTGGTTGAAATTCCGCGGACACCTTGATAACATCAGCAACAACATGCTGATCGGAGCTGTCAACTTCTTCAACGAAAAAACCGATTCAGTTAAAAATCTATTGACAGGTGAATATGGCCCGGTTCCAGCTACTCAAAGAGCTTACAAGGCAGCCAATATCGGCACGATTGTGATTGGAGATGAAAACTACGGTGAAGGATCATCAAGAGAACATGCTGCGATGGAACCTCGTCACCTTGGTGTTCGAGTGGTGATGGTTAAATCATTTGCACGCATTCACGAAACCAATCTAAAAAAGCAAGGAATGCTGGCACTGACATTTGCAAACAAAGAAGACTACAATAAGATTCAAGAGGATGATGGCATTGATATTGTCGGACTCACCAATTTTACAACTGGGAAATCACTGGAAGTTGTATTGCATCACCAAGATGGATCATCTGAAACCATTCAAGCCAACCACAGCTACAATGAACAGCAAATAGAATGGTTCAAAGCAGGTGGGGCACTGAATGTAATCAGATCTGGAATGTCAAAGTAAAAAATCAAAGTTGCTTTAAATAGTCTAGGGCCAAGGCGTAACCGTCGAGGCCCAATCCTGCAATTGTTCCTTTGACCTTTGCTGAGACATGAGAAATTTTTCTGAATTCTTCCCGCGCCTGAATATTTGAGATATGCACTTCAATAACAGTTGCAGCAATAGCAGCTATCGCATCTCCCAATGCAACTGAAGTATGCGTATATCCACCAGGATTGATAATAATGCCATCTTGTGAAAACCCGGCTTTCTGTACTGCATCTATCAACTCCCCTTCAATATTGCTTTGAAAATATGTTATTTCAGTATCAGGATTGGCTGACTTCAATTTTTCTAAAAAGTCTTCGAAAGATTCTGACCCGTATACGGATGTTTCTCTTTTGCCAAGTAAATTGAGATTGGGGCCGTTGATGATGGTGATCTTTTTCAATGGAACAAATCTAGTTATTATTGATCAATTGAATAAAGTCGTCGAACAGGTAACGGCTGTCATGCGGACCAGGAGTGGCTTCCGGATGATATTGTACTGAGAAAGCTGGTCTGTCTTTTATACGAATGCCTTCAATAGAATCGTCATTCAGGTTCACATGTGTAATTTCAATCCTATCGGATTTTCTGACAGCATCCGGATCAACTGCGAATCCGTGATTTTGAGTGGTGATTTCACACACACCCGTCATCAGATTTTTCACCGGGTGATTTAATCCTCGGTGACCGTGGTGCATTTTAAATGTTGGGATGCCATTTGCAAGCGCGAGCAACTGATGACCCAAACAAATACCAAAGACAGGCTTTTTGGTTTCCAATATTTTTTTGACTGTATCAACTGCATAGGACATGGTTGAAGGATCACCCGGCCCGTTGGAAATAAAAAATCCATGCGGCTCAAATTTCATCAACTCTTCGAATGATGTTTTTGCAGGATGGACACGCACGTAAGCACCCCTATCGGCCATGCACTTGATGATATTTCTCTTTACTCCGAAATCCAATACTGCAATCCGGATGGATGCTGAAGGATCTCCCATGTGATAAACTATGTCGGTTGTAACAAGAGAGGCAAGCTCCAATCCATCCATGGAAGGCACTTCTTTCAATGCGTCCTTCAACTTTTGAATATCCGTCATCTCAGAGGATATAATGCAATTCATGGCACCTTTTTCACGAATATGTGTTACAAGTGCACGTGTGTCTACATCCTGAATGGCAACAATGTTTTGTTGAACTAGATAGTGCTGCAGAGAATCATTCGCCATCAACCTGCTGTATTTTTCCTCCAGGTTTCTGCCAATCAATCCCTTGATCTTCACGGTATCACTCTCAACATCCTCAGGCTTTACTCCATAGTTGCCCGTATGCACATTGTTCATAATTAACACCTGACCGTAATAGCTGGGGTCTGTAAACACCTCCTGGTAACCGGTCATGCCGGTATTGAAACAGAGCTCACCAGAGGTAGTCCCAATTTTACCAAATGACTTTCCATGGAAAACCATTCCATCTTCCAGAACCAGCACTGCAGGGACCGTATTTGTGTCTTGAGTAGGCATGTGGTAATTTTTTACAAAATAAAAAAGGCAGTGTCAAATGACCTGCCTTTCGAATGATAATTTATCAACATTTTCTTATTCTGATGCGGTTGATTCTTCGGTAGCTGCTGATGGAGCTTCAGATGCAGGGGCCTCAGCCGCTGCAGTTTTCTTTTTTGCACCGCCGCTTCTTCTGGTTTTCTTGGCAGGAGCAGCTGCTTCGCCTTTGCCCTTTCCGTATATTTCATTGAAATCAACCAGCTCAATCATGGCTCTTTCAGCGTTGTCACCCAGACGGATGCCAAGTTTGATGATTCTGGTGTATCCACCAGGACGACCAGCAACTTTGGGAGCGATGTTGGTGAAAAGTTCTTTTACAGCAGATTTGTCTTGCAAATAAGAGAAAACGATGCGGTGATTGTGCATGATTTGCTCTTTGCTTGCTGATTTTTTTGTTTTGGTGATCAATGGCTCGATGAATGTTCTCAAGGCCTTTGCTTTTGCAAGGGTTGTAACGATTCTCTTATAAGTAATCAATTGACTGGCAAGGTTACCCATGAGGGCCTCGCGGTGGGCCTTTTTACGGCCTAGGTTGTTGATTTTGTCTCCGTGACGCATGACTGTGAGTTTTAAAGCTGTACCGTGTCAGGAATTACAGCCTGTGTTATAATTATTAAATTAAAATTCATCTACATCGATACCCAACTTCGCAAGATCCATTCCAAAGTGAAGTCCACGCTCTTGCAATACCTGCTCAATCTCAGAAAGTGATTTCTGTCCAAAATTCCTGAACTTCATCAAATCTTCTTGCTCGTACTGCACAAGCTGGCTCAAACTGTTGATTTTAGCCGCTTTCAAACAATTGAAGGCGCGCACAGAAAGATCCAAATCCTCCAATGGAGTCTTCAATACCTTTCTCAACTGCAGTGTTTGCTCATCCACCAAGTCTTCTTTCTTTTCCTCTTTGTTATCAAAAGTGATGTTTTCATCTGTGATGATCATCAAATGTTGAATAAGGATGCGTGAAGCCTGCTTGACAGCTTCTTCAGGATGAATGGTTCCATCAGTTACAACATCCAACAACAATTTTTCGAAATCAGTACGCTGTTCAACACGCGTATTTTCAATTGCGTACTTTACATTCTTAATGGGAGTGTAAATAGAGTCGATGGGAATATATCCGAATGGGGCTTCTTTGATTTTGTTTTCCTCAGCAGGAACATAGCCTCTCCCTTTAGAGATATAGAGCTCAATGTTCAATTTTGCTGAAGGATCCATGCTGCAGATCAAGAGTTCCGGATTCATTACTTGAAATGTTCCAGTTACTTCATCGATCATGCCAGCAGTGAAATCAGACTTTCCTTTGATGGACAATGTCAGTTTCTCGTTCTGTACGTCATGGTCAAGGATTTTCTTGAACCTGATTTGCTTGAGATTGAGGATGATTTCAGTAACGTCCTCTACAACTCCTTTGAGTGTAGCAAATTCATGGTCGGCGCCTTCAATAGCAATACCAGAGATGGCATATCCTTCCAATGAATTCAACAGAACCCTGCGAAGTGCATTACCAATGGTAACACCATATCCTGGTTCAAGAGGCTTAAACTCAAACTGAGCTTGAAAATCAGTTACTTTCTGAAGTACGATTTTTTCCGGTTGTTGGAAATTTAAAATGGCCATATTTAAATTTCAGTTTTACTTGTTAACTTCTGATTTGCATCAGAAGGGTGATATAAAGACCCTGAGCTGAAATGCCAGCCCGGGCAGATTACTTAGAATACAATTCGACAATGAGCTGCTCCTTAATGTTCTCAGGAACATTCTCCCTTTCAGGATACACTACAAATGTTCCAGTAAGTGCATTTTCATTGAAATCAACCCATCCAATTTTTGGATTTTTAGGTCTCATCAAAGCTTTAAAGCTTTCACTCTCCTTGCTCTTACCTGCAACCGTGATGACATCACCCGGTTTCAATTGAAAAGAAGGAATATTCACAACCACATCATTTACCATGATATGTTTATGTGAAACCAGCTGACGAGCAGCAGGTCTTGATGGAGCGATGCCCATGCGGTATACGGTATTGTCAAGACGAGCTTCCAACAACTTGATCAGGTTTTCACCTGTTACCCCTTTCAAACGGGCTGCTTCTTCGAAAGTTTTGCGGAACTGACGCTCAAGCAGACCATAGGTATATTTTGCTTTTTGCTTTTCTTTCAACTGAATAGCATATTCTCCGAGTGACTTGCGCTTGCGTTGCGCACCGTGCTGACCAGGAGGGTTGCTGTTTTTGTCGAGGTACTTTCCGTTGCCTAAAATAGGTTCACCGAAGATCCTCGAGATTTTTGTTTTGGGTCCAGTGTAACGAGCCATAGTTTTTTTATTTTGATTTTTTAGTTCAGACAGCAGATTGTGAAAAAATCAAAAAACTGAATCTGTTGTCCTTATAATTGATTGATTATACACGACGCTTTTTAGGAGGACGGCAACCATTGTGCGGCAATGGAGTGATGTCCTTGATCATCACCACTTCGATTCCGGAATTGGCAAGGGCGCGGATGGCGCCTTCTCTTCCTGCACCAGGGCCTTTTACATACACATCCACTCTTTTAAGCCCAGCCTCCGTTGCAACACGTGCTGCATCTTGCGCTGCCATTTGAGCTGCGTAAGGTGTATTCTTCTTAGAGCCTCTGAATCCCATCTTACCTGCACTGCTCCATGAGATAATCTGACCGGATTTGTTTGTTAAGCTGATGATGATGTTGTTGAAAGTGGCATTGATGTGAGCATCTCCAAAACTGTCAACCTTTACCACTCTTTTTTTCGCAGCGGATTTAGCGCTGGTCTGTTGTTGTGCTTTAGCCATAATTTTTTAAATAGGTACTCAAAATTGTTGTCAATCCTTTCAGACCCTGCTCAATCCTATCCTGCACCTGGTTTCCGGCATTGAACAGTTTATGGGTGCATATATAAACAGGAAGTGTTTGCACACCACCTTATTTATTACTTCTTAGGAGCCTTCTTCTTACCTGCAACCGTTTTTCTCTTTCCTTTTCTGGTTCGAGAATTGGTTTTGGTTCTTTGACCTCTTACAGGCAACCCTTTACGATGGCGAAGACCGCGGTAGCAGGCGATGTCCAACAAACGCTTGATAGACATTTGAACCTCAGAACGTAGCTGACCTTCCACCTTGAATTCATTGGTGATGATATTTCTGATGGCATTTAGCTCATCATCATTCCACTGATTCACCTTCTTGTCATAATCAATTCCAGCTTTGTCTAGAATGTACTGTGCAGTTGCACGTCCAATTCCGAAGATATATGTGAGTCCGATCTCACCTCTTTTGTTCTTTGGCAAATCTATACCTGCAATACGAGCCATATGTATTTTTAAGTTTTAGCTTTTAATTTGTTGATTACCCCTGACGTTGCTTGAATCTGGGGTTCTTTTTGTTGATGACATACAACTTTCCTTTGCGACGCACAATCTTGCAGTCTACACTACGCTTTTTGATGGATGCTCTAACTTTCATATCTCTATTTTTTACTCCGCAGAGTGTTGTTTACTTGTACCTGAAAATGATTCTTCCCCTTGTTAAGTCATATGGACTCATTTCAACTCCCACTTTGTCGCCAGGTAAAATTCTGATATAATGCATCCGCATTTTTCCTGAAATGGTAGCCAAGATCTCATGTCCGTTTTCTAATTTCACTTTGAACATTGCATTGCTCAATGCCTCTACAATAGTTCCGTCCTGTTTAATTAGATCCTGTTTGGCCATAGTTTTTGGGAGCGCAAAGATAAGAAAATCAACGTAATTTGAAAAATAAGTTGACATTATTTCATACCCAAACAGTCAGAAGGTCACTTTTTAATCAAGTAGCTGA
>SXYR01000028.1 GCA_005788265.1 Bacteroidota bacterium
AATGTTGACGGCGGCATTCCTGCATCATTTGTTCGATGATTTGATATCAAAATAATTGAAATGAAAATCCCAAGAAATACAATTGATCTGCACAATGAAAAACTTTATGCTGCACACAAACGAAAGTTTGAATTCATTGCTGCAGAAATTCCACAGATAGAATCAATCATTCAAAAATTAGTTGAATTCAATGTAGCAATACCCAGTTGGGCTTTGGGAACGGGAGGTACAAGATTTGGAAGATTTCCTGGTGGCGGTGAACCGCGAAGTATTGAGGAAAAGATCGATGATGTTGGATTGTTGCATGCACTGAATCAGTCGAGCGGATCCATCTCCTTGCACATCCCGTGGGACATTCCTAAGGATTATCATTCCATCCAACAGCATGCAGCATCACTGGGACTTCGTTTTGATGCAGTTAATTCAAATACATTTCAGGATCAGCCAGATCAGCAATTATCTTATAAGTTCGGATCGCTTCATAACGTGGACAAAAATATTCGGAAGCAAGCTATTGCGCATAATATTGAAGTGATCAATCATGGAATTGCTTTGGGCTCAAAGGCATTGACTGTGTGGCTCAGCGATGGAAGTTCTTTCCCCGGACAATTGAATTTCAGAAAAGCATTTCAACATACATTAGAGGGGCTACAAGAAGTTTATACTGCACTTCCTGTTGATTGGAAAATTTTTATTGAGTACAAGGCATTCGAACCTAATTTTTATTCTATGACAGTGGGTGACTGGGGTCAGTCGCTTCTCTATGCAAACAAATTAGGACCCAAGGCATTTACCTTGGTTGATCTTGGTCATCATCTCCCCAATGCAAATATTGAGCAAATTGTTGCCTTGCTTTTAATGGAGGGTAAATTGGCTGGCTTCCATTTTAACGACAGTAAATATGGGGACGATGACCTCACGGTCGGAAGTATAAAACCCTATCAATTGTTTTTGATTTTTAATGAATTGGTGGAAGGAATGGATGCGCGTGGGTTGGATCACGCAAAAGATCTGGGTTGGATGATTGATGCGAGTCACAATGTGAAAGATCCATTGGAAGATTTGTTGCAATCCATTGAAGCCATCATGATAGCATATACACAAGCATTGTTCATTGACAGGCAAAAATTGAATACGGCACAGTTCTCCAACGATGTTGTTGCAGCGCAGGAAATCCTCCAGCATGCATTCCGCTCAGATCTGCGCCCCATTGTTGCTGAGGCAAGAATGCGTGCTGGTGGTGCATTGGATCCAATTGGTTATTTTCGAGAAAATAAAGTGAGACAAACCCTTATCAACACACGTGGCTCAAAAAATATTGCAACTGGGTTATAATGTCTAAGATTCCAGTCATACTTATTTTTGATGTTGGAAAGACCAATAAAAAATTACTTTTATTCGATCAGCAATATAAAGTTCTCCTGGAAGAAAGTATACAGCTCGGTGAGATAGCTGATGAAGACGGCTACCCTTGTGAAAATTTAAAAGTGCTGTCGGATTGGCTGCTAAAGGCGTATCGTCAATGGATCAACAGTGATGTATACGAGGTAAAGGCGGTGAATTTTTCTGCTTATGGAGCAAGCCTTGTATTGATGGATGAAAATAAGCAGCCCTGCTTGCCTCTTTATAATTATCTCAAACCATTTCCTGCCGACCTTCAACAACTTTTGTATCAATCATATGGAGGCGGAGGTCAATTTGCTCTAGAGACCGCTTCCCCCGAGCTTGGCAGTTTGAACGCTGGTCTCCAACTGTATCGTCTATCAAAGCAAAGGGCAGCCAAATTTCAAAAAGTGAAACATGCTTTGCACCTCCCACAATTCCTAGGTTTTTTACTTTCAAATCAACTTTGCACTGACATCACGAGCATTGGTTGTCATACAGCCTTGTGGAATTTCAATACAAATAATTACCACGATTGGGTAGCTAAAGAGGGAATAGCAGAGAAATTACTTCCAATGTATTCTTCTGATTCTTGTGCAATCAGCAAGCAATCAAATATTCCAATTGGAATAGGGTTGCACGATAGTTCTGCAGCGTTGATTCCCTATTTAAAAACTATCACTGACCCATTTGTTCTTGTTTCAACTGGAACCTGGTGTATTTCGCTGAATCCATTTAACCAACAGCCATTGACTGCATCAGAACTCAAACAAGACTGTTTATTTTATTTTTCCTATCAGGGCAAGCCAGTTAAAGCCTCGAGGTTGTTTGCAGGACATGAACACGATTTACAGGTTAAGAGATTGATGGAGTTTTTTTATGTAGATGGGAATTGCCATCCATTCATCAAGTACAATGGAGCCATCGTTGAAAAATTGCATTTGAATTCGCATGCGCAAAATGAAGATTATAATCCGCATCAATTTATTTTTTCATCTCGCAATCTGGAATCCTTCAAGGATTTTGAAGAAGCATACCATCAATTGATGCTCGATATTGCAGAAATGCAGGTAAAAAGTATAGAGTTGATCATCCAGCATACTTCAATCAGCAACATATATGTGGATGGGGGATTTAGTACCAATCATATTTACATGCAGTTGCTTGCCAATCATTTCTCTTCCTATAAGGTATTTGCAGCAACAGTACCACAGGCATCTGCGATGGGTGCAGCAGTTGCCATTCATGATCATTGGAATCAATTGTCTTTGCCTTCTGACTTGATTGGGTGCATTCAAATTTCTCCCATCTGAGCTGTCTCGAATACAGTACTTTTGCACCATTCTTTGAAAAGTGTGAAGCATGGAAAAACAAAAGAAGAGAAAGCTGATTTTCATCCTGGGACTGTTAACCTCTATTGGTCCTTTTTCAGTTGATATGTATTTGCCTGCTTTCAATCGCATTGCGGTTGAACTGAATACGTCTATTTCGAATGTGATGTATTCATTGTCAACTTATTTTATTGGCATCTCATTTGGCCAACTTCTTTACGGGCCTCTATTGGAACGATTTGGGAGGAAAAAGCCAATCTATTTCGGCCTCGTAATATATTTAGTGGCGTGTACGGGTTGCATTTTTGCTTCAAGCGTAGAAATGTTGATTGCCATGAGATTCTTTCAAGCAGTAGGCGGTTGTGTTGGAATGGTAGCTGCCAGGGCAATGGTACGTGATATTTTCCCACCAACAGAATTCGCAAAGATTTTCTCTTCACTCATGTTGATTGTGGCTGTATCACCGATACTTGCTCCAACATTTGGTGGATATGTTACTGCATCACTTGGATGGCATTATGTATTTGTATTTCTTTTTATTTTAGTTAGCATCATTTTTGTTGCAGTTTACTTTTTATTGCCACAAACCAGGAAGCCAGATCCATCAGTTGCTTTGAAGCCGTTGCCAATACTTAAAAACTATATAGGAGTTTTCAGAAACACACAATTCATTACTTACGCGGTTTCCGGCGCCATTTCATATTCTGTGGTATATACTTACATAACCGGTTCTCCTCATGTTTTTATGGATATGTTTCAGGCAACTGAAAAGTCCTATGGTTGGATTTTTGCCATCGTTGCTGCAGGGTTAATAGTTTCAGCGCAGTTCAACAGTCTCGCATTGAATAAATTCAACAGCAAGGATATTTTAAAGACTGCTTTTTCAATTCAAATAGTAGTTGGAATCATTTTTGTAATACTGGCATATCTGCATGCATTGGATATCTTCAGTACGATTGGTATGACAATCTGCTTTATCTTCTGTCAGGGTTTCATTTTCCCGAATGCATCCGCATTTGCCATGGCTCCTTTTGAAAAAAATGCCGGATCTGCATCTGCTTTATTGGGTTTTCTGCAAATGATAGTTGGTGCTGCATCTTCAGCATTGATGGGTATTTTTCAAGAGGGATCTTTGATCGCAATGACCATCATCATGACGTCTAGTACCATCACCGGCTATGTGATTTTTAGACTGGGTGAAAGAAAGATGGATCAGGCTGCATCCGCTGCCTTGGTTGCAGAGGAAGATCTTGAAATGATTGAAGGGTTTTAATCGTTTTCTCTTTTCTTTATTGATCAAAGTTTCATAATTTACTGCTCATTAAATAGAGCACTGTGAAACCAATTGTTCAAATATCTCTTGACCTTACAAATATCGACGAAGCATTGGAAACTGCCTCCATGGCACTGCGAGCTGGTGTAGATTGGTTGGAGGCTGGAACCCCACTTATTCTGGCCGAGGGTTTGCACGGAGTAAAAAAATTACGCGAAGCTTTTCCTCAGATTCCTATTGTTGCTGATTTAAAAACAATGGATGGTGGATACCTTGAAGCTGAAATGATGGCAAAAGCTGGAGCAACCCATGTTGTTGTGATGGCAAGAGCGCATCCAGAAACCATCAAATGTGTCGTAAAAGCTGGTAAAGACTTTGGAGCAAAAGTAATGGGAGATAATTTAGGTTGCCCTGATATGGTTTTGGCTGCAAAAGAACTGGAAGATCTTGGTTGTGATTATATCGTTCATCATATAGGATACGATGAACGAAGAGGCATTGCTGCAATGGGAAAGCGAATGCCAAGTCCTCTTGACCAACTGAAGGAAGTTGTCAATGCCGTTCAAGTACCTGTTCAGGCAGTCGGTGGACTGTCATTGGAACAGGCGATGGCTTGTCCTGCCTATGGGGCACCTCTGGTTGTGCTTGGGGCTCCATTGACGATTGATGCAGATGCATTCAAAACTGCTGAGGGAAATTTGGAAGCATCTCTTCGTGTGATTTGTGAAAAAATCCATGCATATAGAGATGTTGATCTAAATAAATAATTTTTATCATGGAAAAAATGATGGCTGTTGTAAACTTCGCGCCAGAAAAAGGGTCAGTGGAATTGAGGGAATTGAATGTTCCAGAAGTCAGTGAGGACAACGTATTGCTCCAGGTTGAAAATGTAGGTGTTTGCGGCAGTGATTTGCATCAGTGGACAGCAGATCACAGTTGGCATGTGAATTATCCGGTTGTATTGGGACACGAATTTGGCGGGCAGATTGTACAATTGGGTAAAAATGTGAGGGGTTGGAAGGAGGGTGACAGGGTTGTCAGTGAAACAGCAGCGATCATCAACCCTCAGAGCCCCATGACAAAAGCAGGACTCTATAATTTGGATCCAGATCGAAAAGGGTTTGGGTATGGAGTAAATGGTGCCATGACAAAATTTGTCAGCGTTCCATCACGTTGCCTGCATCATGTGCCTGCAAATTTATCTTTTGAACAAGCCTGCCTGACTGAACCCTGCTGTGTTGCATACAATTCAGTTGCTGTAAATGCGAATATCAAACCTGGAGACAGGGTCATTGTATTGGGTCCAGGGACAATTGGAATATTATGTGCTGCTGTGGCAAAACTTTGTGGTGCACATGTAGCAGTTGTTGGATTGGAAGCGGATCGGACGCGTTTAAATATTGCAGCACAATATGGTTGTGAGACCATCGTTGGAGATGCAACGCCATGGGCCAATGCAACCGATGGAATGGGTGCAGACGTTATCATTGATGCTGCAGGCATCAGCCAGACATTAAAAATTGCATTGCAGTTGGTCAGGCCCAAAGGTCAAATTATCAAAGTTGGATGGGGGCCGCAGCCATTGAATTTTTCGCTTGATCCACTTGTTCAAAAAAACGTAACCCTTCAGGGAAGTTTCAGCCACAACTGGCCCATATGGGAAAAAGTCATAGGATTGCTTTCAACAGGCTTGTTAAATGTTCAACCAATCATAGGGGGGGTTTGGCATCTGGAAGATTGGCATACTGCATTTGAAAAAATGCACAAAGGCGAAGTAGTGAAAAGTATTTTAAAACCATCTTGATTCATGAGGCTAAACAATAAAATAATCATTGTAACAGGCAGCACAACTGGAATTGGAAAGGCGATTGCAAGGAGATGTGTGAAAGAGGGTGCCAAGGTCATGATTCATGGGCTTGAAATCGAGTGGGCACATGAAGTGTTGAATGAAATTGGAAAGGAAAATGGAGCTATTTATATTGAAGATCTCTCCAATGAGGGGGCTTGTGAGCGATTGGTGGAAATAACTGTAAAAACATTTGGGAGGATCGATGCCATTGTAAACAATGCCGCGAAAGTTGTTTCATCTAATATTTCAACTACTGATACAGATTTCCTGGAAAGAGTATTTTGTGTAAATACATTTTCACCATTCATGCTTGTCAAACATGCACTCCCTTACTTGACAGCATCAAAAGGTGCTGTTTTGAATATCGGTTCAGTCAATGCATACAGTGGTGAACCCAATCTACTAGCGTACAGCATGTCAAAAGGTGCTTTGATGACCATGACCAGAAATTTGGGAGATACCCTGCATAGAGAAAACGGGGTGCGTGTCAATCAAATCAATCCGGGTTGGGTTCTAACCGAAACCGAAAAGAAAAGAAAAAATGATCATGGGTTGCCGGAGGATTGGTACAAAGACTTGCCCAGTGTATATGCACCAGCAGGAAGAATTTTATGGCCCGATGAAATAGCCGCAGCTGCTATTTATTGGCTTTCAGATGAGAGCGGACCCGTGAGCGGGCAAGTGGTGGACATAGAACAACATCCATTTATTGGAAGAAATCCGCCGAAAGATTCAAGCACCATTTCTCCCAAAAAATAACTCCATGCCAAAGCTCGCAGTATTTCCCAAAGCATTCATGCATGCTCTTTGTAAAGATGGAACCATGAAGCTAGAGCAGTGGATTGGTCTGGCCTGTGAACTGGATATCGATGGGCTCGAATGGTACGCGGGTTTTCTTGAAATGCAGGATCCAAAAAATTGGAAAAATTTTCGACAGCAAGTAGAGGACAATGGAAAACATATTCCCATGATGTGCTGCTCGCCTGATTTTACACATCCTGATCAATCATTCAGAGAAAAAGAAATCATCAAACAAAAAAAGTGGATCGAAATGACCCATGCAATGGGTGGGAAGTTTTGCAGGGTTTTATCAGGGCAACGAAGACCTGAGTTGTCTATTGAAGAAGGCATCAAGCTTGCAGCTGATGCGATACAGTCTTGTTTGCCTTTCGCAGAAGAACGAGGCATCACATTGATTATTGAGAATCATTACAAGGATGATTTTTGGCTATATCCCGAGTTTGCCCAAAAGATGGATGTATTTTGTTCGTTGGTTGATATGATTCATCATCCCAACTTTGGCGTCAATTACGATCCCAGCAATGCATTCCTGGCAGGAGAGGAACCTCTTGATTTATTGTACAGGGTTTCCAAGCGTGTTGTAACCATGCATGCAAGTGATCGCTATCTTCTCGAAGGCACCATCGAGGATTTAAGAAAAGAAGAGGGGGGTGCAGCAGGCTATGCAAAGCGGTTGAGTCACGGTGAAATTGGAAAAGGATTAAATGATTACGATGCTATTTTCACCGAATTGAAACGAGTGGGTTTCGATGGTTGGATCAGTATTGAGGATGGTGTAGACGGGATGGATCAATTGAAAAGAAGCGTTCAATTTGTAAGAAAGAAGATCGAACAATATTGGAAATAAAAAAGGCTTCAAATGAAGCCTTTTTTATTGTTAGAATTTCAACGTCTTGGGAAGAAATTTTTCTATTAAATCTGTATAATATGATTTGAGCTTTGTCCAATCTGGTGGCTCTGGATTTTTTGAATACAAATCATAGGGATTGAAAAGCTTTACCCACTTCAGCATGGCCCTGTCATGGTCATCACAAAGATGATCATATGCACCCTCTCTGTGCCAAGCATAGAAAGAATGGAAGCGCAACATGTACAATCCTTCTTCCGGCAGATGATTTTTCATCATTTGATAAATATATTCATCATGTCCCCAACTCATGTGAACATTGCGGAGTCCACAGTTTGGTTGATAAATACCATACTTGGTATTGTATGCTGGATTGTTGTAATCAGGGTTGTCTTTGAAAAATTCTGGATAAATGATTTTGTCGGAGTGAGCACATCCAATAGGGAAGGTATCTCCAACTACAGCCCATTGTGGTTCTCCAAAAAGGCAAAGCACCTTTCCCATATCATGCATCAAACCAGTCAGTACCATCCAGTCTGGGTGACCATCTCTTCTGATTGCTTCTGATGTTTGCAACAGGTGTTGGAATTGGTCCAAATCAGTATCTGGATCAGAATCATCCACCAATTGATTCAAAAATTCAAACGCATCCCATACGGCCATTTCTTTTTTATCAAATGACAAGTACTGTCTGTGCTTTTCCATCACAAAATCATAGGTCTGATAGGTGTGATTGAGTCTGTAAAACTCTCTCACTGTATCTCTTCCTGGCTCATCATAATTTCTGTATGCTTCAGTTGTTTTGGATATGGCTATTTTTTCTGGATCAGGATATCTCTCCAGCAGATCGTCTTCCCATTCATCTAAGCTTCCAAGAGGATTGATTTCTTTAGAAGTGAATTCTTTGTTTGACATGGCCTTTGGGTTTGTCGGGCTAAGTTAAAAACAATTTTTCTTGATTTTTTCACAAATCAGATAAAATTCAATCTTTTAGAGGCTTTTAAACCAAAAATGGTTTATTTTAATGGAATCAACCGAACGATTGCCATGCGTCTACATCTAGCAGACTATCTGATCATTTTTGTTTATTTTTTATTTGTAATTGCTGTAGGTTTCATCATCAAAAAGCGGATCAAATCCAGCAATGATTTCTTGAACAGCAATAGAAGCATCCCGCTTTGGATTACAAGTATAGCCTTTATCTCCGCCAATCTCGGCGCACAGGAGGTGCTGGGTATGGTGGCTTCAGGTGCCAAGTATGGAATCATGACGGTCCATTTTTATTGGGTTGGCGCCATTTTTGCAATGGTCTTTTTGGGAGTATTCATGATGCCATTTTATTATGGCAGCAAAGCAAGAAGTGTTCCAGAATATCTGTCCATGCGTTTTGATGAAAAAACAAGGGCATTGAATGCCATCACTTTTGCAGTGATGACTGTTTTCTCTTCAGGCATCTCGCTCTATGCACTCGCAAAACTACTAGAGGTTATTTTACATTGGGACTTTGATCTATGCATTTGGTTGGCAGCCGGAATCGTAATGGTGTATACATTCTTGGGTGGATTGACCAGTGCAGTTTACAATGAGGTATTGCAATTCTTTTTGATTGTCCTGGGGCTCTCACCATTGGTCATTGTTGCATTGCATGATGCAGGAGGTTGGAGCAGTATTCAGGCCAATCTTCAACCTGAACTTACGCATGCTTGGAAATACATGGACAAAGCAGAGAACAATCCGTTGGGAGTAAATTTCATGTCATTGATATTTGGTTTGGGATTCGTCATGTCTTTCGGATATTGGTGTACAGATTTTCTGGTGGTGCAACGTGCCATGATTGCAAAAAATATGAGTGAAGCTCAGCGCACTCCTATCATAGCTGCCATTCCAAAAATCTTCATGCCACTGATTGTGGTTCTTCCTGGAATTATTGCTATTGCACTGATGCAGCCTGCTCTTCAATCAAAAGGGTATGCCATCCCGATGGATGAAAATGGAGGCATCAATTATACCATGACACTTCCTTCTATGATAGCACATTATTATCCAACCGGATTATTGGGAGTGGGCATCACAGCATTGATTGCATCTTTTATGAGTGGCATGGCAGGGAATGTAACAGCATTCAATTCCGTTTTTACCTACGACATCTATCAATCCTATTTTGTAAAAAATAAATCAGACGATCATTACCTGACAGTAGGAAAACTGATTACACTTTTTGGTATTTTGTTTTCAATTGCCACGGCATACATAGCAGCAAGTTTCAATAATATCAATGACTTTTTGCAGTTGGTTTTTTCATTTGTAAATGGTCCGCTATTTGCAACTTTTTTGTTGGGGATGTTCTGGAAACGAACAACCGGACACGGCGCATTCTGGGGATTGATGATTGGAACCATGGCAGCTGCTGCAACACATGGCCTTACCATCGCTGAAGGGAAAGGAGGATGGATAGCACCTCTTTTTGAAATTGGCTCTGGTATGGGGCAAGCATTTATCGTTGCAGCATTTTCTTGGATTGCAAACTTTTTTTCAACCATTGTTGTCAGCTTATGTACAAAACCAAAGCCTGATGAGGAGTTGAGAGGGTTGGTTTACTCGCTTACTGAAAAAGTGTATGCGCATGAAACCAAATGGTACCTGCGTGCAGGTCCGTTGGGATTGATATTGTTGGCCATTACAATTGCACTTAATATTATTTTCTTTTAATTGATACAATATGTTTGAAAAATTAAATGAATTGAGCTTTGTGATCGGTGTATTTTTTATCATCATTTCTTTGATCCTGATGGCTGGCTATTTTCTTTCACCAACACTGCATTACGAGATTAATTTATATACAGGAATTGGGATGATGGTATTTGGAATTGTGATGGTAAAAATCAAGGGCTGATAACTTAAAACCTACAACATGGCACAACAACCTTGGCGTACAGGAAAGATTATTAAGATCGAGAATGAAACCGCTGCTACCAAGAAATTCTGGATTCAGATTCCCGAATTGGACCACTTTGATTTCATACCAGGGCAATTTGTAACATTGGACCTGCCCATTCATGAACAACCCAACAAAAGATGGAGAAGTTATTCCATCGCTTCACCACCCAATGGCACGAATGTTTTTGAACTGATCATTGTGCTGATGGAAGGTGGATTGGGAACGACCTATCTCTTCAACGAAGCCAGTGTTGGAACAGAGTTTCCCGTAAGGGGTCCACAGGGACATTTCGTTCTCGAGGATGCCATCACCACAGATATTTTTATGGTTTGCACTGGAACGGGAATTGCTCCTTTTCGGTCCATGGTTCAACACATACAACAAAACAACATACCGCACAAGGAAATCTATCTTATTTATGGAACAAGAAAATGTTCTGATGGATTGTATCTGGAGGAGATGTTTGAATTAAAAACAAAACTTCCAGGTTTTCATTATTTTCCGACTTTCTCACGTGAACAGGAAGTGCCAGATGGACATTACAAGGGATATGTACATGGTGTTTATGAACAATTGATGCAAGACAAAAAAGAAATGCCTCAATTTTATTTATGTGGTTGGAAGGATATGATAATGGATGCAAGACAGAGAATTCAAGCCATGGGGATTGATAAAAAGTCTATTCATTTCGAATTATACGGTTAAAACCAACACGATGAAGCAGTTATTTATTTCAATGCTATTGTTCTCATTTATTGCTACTCAGGCTCAACAAAAAATCAACGACAATTGGGCGGATTGGGCCAATTTCAAGAAGTATGCAGATCAAAATAAATCAGTGCCTGCAAAGATAAAAGGCGAGCGCAGGGTGGTATTCCTTGGAAATTCAATATTTGAAGGTTGGCTTCGTTTGCGACCAGAATTTTTTGCAGGAAAGCCCTACTTTGACAGGGGCATCAGCGGACAAACAACTCCTCAAATGCTGTTGAGATTTTATGAGGATGTGCTTGCTCTGCAACCGGATGTGTTGGTATTGAAATGTGGCATCAATGATATTGCCCAGAATACTGGTCCCTATGATCCTCAAAAAACGATCAACAACATTAAAGCCATTGCGCAACTTGCCCGCGCCAATAAAATCAAGGTAATTCTATGTTCTGTTCTTCCTGCAAGTGATTTCAAATGGCGTCCCGGATTAGACCCGGCGGACAAAGTCATTGCATTGAATGCAGCCATCAAACAATTTGCAGATGAACAGTCTTTTTATTACCTAGATCTGTATTCATCGGTTGTTGACGAAAACAAAGGAATGAAAAAAGAATATGCCAATGACGGCGTACATCCAACCGTGGAGGGGTATAAAGTTTTGGAGCCTCTGGTAGAAGCGGCCATTCAAAAAGTAAAAAAATAATTGCATGAAAATATATGGTGTTGCAATCCTCGCGGCCTGTTATTTTGCTGGATTGGTATTGGGGGAAATGCTGGGTGGTTTATTTGGTGTCAAAGGAAATTTAGGAGGTGTAGGGTTTGGCATGCTTTTCTTCATTCTGCTGACAGACTGGATGAAGAAGAAAAACAAAATGACCGAAGATTATGCAGCGGGTATTTTATTCTGGACCTCATTGTATATCCCGATTGTAATTGCAATGGCATCCATCCAAAATGTAAATGCTGCTGTCAACAGTGGTGCAGTTGCGATTGTTTCAGGTATTGTTGCAACTTTCCTGTCATTCGTATCAATCAGATTTTTAATTTCTCTTTTAAAAGAAGAACGCGGAGTATGATGGATTCAATCTACCAGATGTTCTTAAAGAACGGTCTTGTGTTGTCTTTCTTGGCAGTGGGTTTTATCATGCTGATAACCCAATTTGTTTCTCAAAAAATATTACGAGATAAAATTCCTGGCGTTGCACTGGCGATTGCCTTGGGGCTGATCCTTGCCTCATTTGGTGGCAATGCGGGCATTGCAGACATCCCACTTTTTTCCGGCATGGCTTTATTAGGCGGAACCATGTTGCGTGATTTTGCAATAGTATCAACTGCATATGGCGCAAGCATGGATGAAATAAAAAAAGCAGGTTGGGTAGGAGTCGTTTCTCTATTTGTTGGAGTGTTCTTCAATTTTATTGTGGGAGTTACTTGTGCAATCTTTTTTGGATATTCAGATCCTGCTGAAATTGCCACATTGGCATCCGGCACATGTACATTCATTGTTGGTCCAATTACAGGAAATGCAGTAGGTGCAAGTTCTGAAATAATTACTTTGAGCATTGCTGCAGGTGTGATGAAAGTGCTGATTGTTTCAGTGGTGACACCCCTGTTCAAACAATTGATTGGCATTGAAACCAAAAC
>SXYR01000148.1 GCA_005788265.1 Bacteroidota bacterium
GAAGTGTACAACAGATATAACTCTTTACACCAATCCAACTAATATGATACGCTTCATTACCGCATTGATCATCCTGTGTTTAAGTATTTCCTGTTCCAGCAACAAAAACATCGGCCAGGAAAAGAACTGGATCAGTCTGTTTGATGGAAAAACGTTCAATGGCTGGAAGATGGGTGAAAATCCCGGGACTTTCACCGTCGAGGACGGAAGCATCAAAGTTGCCGGTCCAAGATCTCATCTCTACTATGATGGAGCCGTGATGAACCATGATTTTAAAAACTTTGAATTCAAAGCGCAGGTCATGACAAAGCCCGGTTCGAATTCAGGTATCTACTTCCACACTGCCTTTCAGGGAAAAGGCTTTCCCGATAAAGGCTTTGAAGTACAGGTCAACAATTCCCATACAGATTGGAAAAGAAGCGGCGGACTCTATGATATCAAAGACACAAGGGAGGTTTATGTAAAAGATGATGTTTGGTACACAGAATATATTCGTGTGGAAGGAAAACATGTCATTGTTAAAATAAATGACCAGGTGGTGACAGACTGGACGCAGCCAGAAGATTTCGTTCCGGCAAAAAATCATCTCAACCGCATCATTGCTTCAGGTACTTTTGCCTTGCAGGGACATGACCCGAAAAGTATTGTTTACTACAAAGACATTATGGTTAGGGCATTGAAATAAAAATTCCTTTCAGATATAAGCTCACATAAAACTGTCAGATCTGTTCATCAATTTACTTTTGATGATAGGCCCCAATTAATCACATTGTCAATAATCTGCTCTGTTGTTTCAGTTAAATACAAACTTTTAGAAGAAGCAGTATTGATCCAATTATAGAAATGAGTTGAAAAGTTTTCATCAACCGTTTTTATAGACTTCACATGAAAACTATCTACCAATGCAGCAGCATTGCAAATTTGTTCATACTGACCTGCAATGGGTACAACCATTAACTTTTTCCCTAAATAAAGCGCTTCGGCAGGTGTCTCAAAACCTGCACTTGTAATGATGCCGTTACAGGTAATCAAACTCTTATTGAATACTTCTTTGTTGATAGGTAAGAACTTTATATTTCCATCTTCATGGGTATTCAGCACCTCCCCGGAAAATATATGAAATTTAAACTTGTTTAACTGATGGAAATACTTCCGCAATATCTCCAAAGAAAACTGAGATAAATAAACTGTAAAATGACCATCGTTACAAGGCTCAGCATTTAAAATAGCTTTCTTGATGATCGGTTGAAAAATAAATCGATCGTATTTTTCAAAATGCAATCCAATATTTCTTGACCCTTTTGCATAGTTGGATAATACGAGTTCCCCCATTAAATCTTTTTTCTTTGGTCTTGGAACCTCCTTGCTTGCAAAACTTGCCTGATGCCCGAAATGAACAGAATGTTTTCCCTTTAGTTGGCATGCAATTGAAGTGATAGATTCAAAATCATTGATGATCAAATCATATTTTTCAATGGGTAAATATTTGGCTTCTCCCCATAACTGTTTTAAACGAATGTTCTTGATGGTCTTTTTGATGTCAATGCTGCCACTTTGCTGATTATATGCTAGGCTGATGCCCTTGCTTTTATATGCTACAGGAAGATCACTCTTTAGATCATAATTAGAACCACTGAGGAACACATCAACCTCTCCATATTTTTGGAGATGGGGGTATATTTCAATGGCCCTGCTGATATGACCATTCCCAGTTGCCTGAACCGCATAAAATATCTTAAGTCTCTTAGCGTGCAGCATAAATTGATTTAAAAAATAGACTCACTTCATCTGTTAAAACATTGATTACAGGAATTTCATTTTTATGCTTTAAAGCGATGACTTCTGTTTTGGTAACAGTAGTTTCCTTATAATGATATATTTCCCAAAATCCCTCATTGTATTCTAGACAAGTTAGGTTTTCAATCCAATCTCCACTGTTCAGATATATCACTGAACCTTTTTCGGTTTTCACTTGCCTGATTTGAGGTTGATGAATGTGTCCGCATATAACATTGTCATACCCATTATCGATTGCCAACTCTGCGGCTGTTTGTTCAAAATTTCCAATCCATGCAACAGCTTTTTTAACCCCATTTTTTACTTTTTTACTCAAACTCATCTTTTCTCTACCGAGTATTTTCAATGCCCAATTGATGGCCCTATTCAACAAAATCAGTAAATCATATCCATGCCCGCCAAGCTTGGCTATCAATTTCGCACTTCCTTTGGTTGTGGCATCGAAAACATCACCATGAAAAATCCATGTTTTTTGCCCATCAATATCAATTACCAACTTATCAACCAATTTTAGATTACCCAGTTGCAGACCACTGTACCTTCTCAATGTTTCATCATGATTCCCTGTAATATAAATAACCTCTGTTCCTTTGGCCATCAAACTGAATATTTCTTTGATGACTTGCATGTGGGATGCGGGAAAATAATGCTTTCTGAATTGCCAGATATCTACAATATCACCATTTAATACAAGGAGTTTTGGCTGAATACTTCGAAGATAACTTACCAGTTCCGTGGCGTGACAACCGTAAGTGCCAAGATGAATATCACTTAAAACGACCAAGTCAAGAAGTCGTCTGTTCATATAGATGTTTTTCAAAGCTCCATCTATACATTTGTATAATCACAGAATCAGCATTAATAAATCTTCAACTTAATTTAACGTAATTGTTACTGGCTAAATTCAGCATAGAGATGCTGGATAAGTCCATCTGCCAGTCCAATTTTGGGGACCAGGATTTCTTCAATATCTGCCCATTTCATGATCTGAATATAAATCAGAAGTGCCGGAACGATCACATCTGCACGATCTTCTCTTAAATTATAATTGCGAATTCGATCCTCCAATGTGCAGGAAGAAAACTCTTTATAATAGTCCCTCAATAAACCAATATCGAGTGACTTACCGTCTTTTTTCTTACTCAGCGAAAAAACCTTATTGATATTTCCCCCTGTTCCAATGGCAATGATGTTTTTAATACCCTTTACATTGGTACGGATTTCATTTTTCATCACCTCCCAGTCATCCTCAACAACCATCTCCTTCAATAAACGGATGGTACCGATGTTGAACGATCGTTTGTAAACAAGTTGGTTATTGCTGAAGAAAGTTACCTCTGTACTCCCACCGCCTACATCAATATATAAATAACTATTATCCTTGTTGAGATTTTCGGCAATATGAGACTCATAAATCAAAGATGCCTCAAAATCACCACTGATCACTTGTATGTTGATGCCTGTTTCTAAAAATATCTTTCTTACCACTTCAGACCTGTTCTTGGCATCGCGCATGGCACTGGTTGCAACTGCAATATGTCTATCCACGCGATATGCATTCATCAAATGTGCATAAGCCTTCATGGTTTGAAGTATCATTCCCTTTTTGGGCTTTGAAATTTCGCCTGTTTCAAATACGTCGAAACCAAGACGGAGGGGGACGCGCACAAGATTCAATTTGTTGAATCTCGGACTCCCATTATCCGGGGTAATGACTTCACTGATCAGAAGTCTACATGCATTCGTTCCTATGTCAATCGCAGCTAGCCTCAATGATGCTTCACGTTATTTTCTTGATAAGAATCGGTAGATTTCATGTTGAGACCTGACCGTTTTGTCTCTCCGTGAAGTTACGTAGTTGTTGTGGAAATCAGTATCAAGCACTCTGGCTTTTACATTGTCCTTTAATTGAATTTGCAAAATTTCTATCAGTTCATTTTTTAGTGGAAGATGGAGTATAGGGCATGCAGCTTCTACACGGTGATCAAGATTTCTAACCATCCAATCTGCGCTTGATAGGTATACATGGGGATTCCCCTCATTATGAAAGACCAAAACCCGAGCGTGTTCTAGGTATTCGTCGACGATACTAATGGCATGAGGCGTTTTCTCTTTTTTCTTCAATAGTTTTTTAGCACTGTATATTCCTCGAATGATTAAATCAACCTTTACACCTGCAGAACTTGCCTGACAAAGTTTATCAACAAGTGTAATATCACTTAGGGAATTGAGCTTAAGGATAATTGAGGCCTGATGGCCTTTTTTTGCAATTTTGATCTCTTTATCAATCAAGTGATTGATTTGTTTTCTCATACCTACAGGACTGACCAATAAAGTATTGCAATCATTCAATGCATTTTGATGTGAAAGAGGATTCTCGAGATAGAAAAATATTTTATTGATATCTGCCATGATATTTCTATTGGAAGTCAACAAACAATGATCCCCATAAAAGTTGGCAGTCCTTTCATTTAAATTACCGGTACTCACAAATCCATATTGAATGGTTTTGTTCTTGACACGTTTTTTGATCACGCAAATCTTCGCATGCACTTTCATATTGGGTATTCCCAGAATAACTTTTACGCCCTCATCCTCGAGTATAGATTTCCATTCCAAATTTGCTTCTTCATCAAATCGTGCTTTCAGCTCCAGCATGACCTCAACTTTCTTGCCATTGCGGGATGCGTTTACAAGAGCGTTGATAATCCGAGATTCGGGCGCCAATCGATATGCAGTTATTTTGATGGATTGTACCTCGGGATCCATGGCAGCTTCTCTCAGTAAATCAGTGATGGCATTGAATGAATGATAAGGGAAATGCAATAAAACATCTTTTTTATAGATGACATCCGTAACCCTGATGGCTCCTTTTAAATCTGGATGCGTAAAAGATGTTTTCTTTCTTTTTTGAATTGAAAATACATCCGGAAAATCCATGAAGTGCTTGAAATTATGTATCCTTCCACCCGGAATGATACTTGAATAATTATCAATTTTTAGTTTTTTTGTCAGGAACAAAAGTAGCCCACTGTTCATCTCCTTGTCATATACAAAACGGACAGGTTTTCCCCTACGCCTTTTCTTCAACCCCTTTTGCATTTTATCAACCAGCGTAGTATGCACATCACTGTCCAGATCAATTTCTGCATCTTTGGTGACTTTGAAAATATGTGACTCAAAATAGTCAAATCCAAAATATGAAAATATATAAGGCAGGTTGACACGAATGATATCTTCCAGTAATATGATATGTGTTTCGTTTCGATTGGTTGGCAACTTGACAAATCTTCCCAGAGACCTGGAGGGAATTTCAATGAGAGCATACTGTTGCTTATATGCCGAATTCTTCCTCCGCATGACAACACCCAGGTATATGCTTTTTTCACGGAGATATGGAAGTTCAGGGAGACTTTCGATCATTAGCGGAATGATATTGGATCGAACTTCCCTGTCAAAATAATCAATGACAAATTCCCTTTGTTCTTTGGTAAGTTGTAAATCGTTTTTGAGAAATACCCGCTCTTTTTTCATATCCATTTGAATGCTCCTCCAAATTCGGTCGAATTCATTCTGTTGATTCAATACCGTATGCAAAATATCCTGAAGCACTTCCTTGGGTCTTTCCTCCAGATGAAAATTTAGTTTTGTTTTTTCTTCAGAAAACTCTACCATTCTTTTCAGTGTTGCTACCCTTACCCGAAAAAATTCATCTAGGTTATTTGAAAAAATACCTAAAAATCGAATACGTTCCTTCAATGGGACTGAAGTATCATTTGCCTCCTGTAAAACCCTGGCATTGAAACTCAACCAGCTGATATCTCTTGCGACAAAAGGATATTTCTGCATGCGAGGAAGATAGCCATTTCAACGATTTTAATTCAAATTATCATTTTAACAAAAAGTGAAATTTTAAAGTTGTTTACCAATTCTAAAAAAACTGGGCAGTAAACAATTGAAATTAACAGGTTATAAACATGTCGTTTGTGTAAACAGTCCTTTAATTTTTAATTAATAATTAGATCACATTGCAATTCAAACTTGCCCTAAATTCTACTACATGGGCAACTCCTTCGACATCATTCTTCACACCAAGAAATTACTGCAAGCTGGTATTTTCAACCACCTGACCGACGAAAGTATTTCAGTATTACACCACCTGATCATGCAATCATCCTTTCAGAATTTCAACAAGAAAAAGTTTTTTGAAATCTGGAGAAGAGGTGATTTCAGTGAGCATTTTGTAAATATGCAGCTGCTCCAAGAAACAAATCTCATTCTCCAAAAAAACGGAGAGTATACCATTGAAGAAAATTTTCTTGAAATGCTCTATTAATTTGATCACGCC
>SXYR01000149.1 GCA_005788265.1 Bacteroidota bacterium
CAAAGTCCTGGCAGCATAATATGCCGGAAGTTCTTCAACAGTGATCCCATAGGCTTTGGCACGACCTTCAGCCCAACCCCCGCTCCAAATATTGCTTCCAGAAATGACCGCATCCGGATTAACTACATTGACCCTGATCCTATCCTTGCCCAATTCAGCGGCATTCAATCTCGCCAAATGCAATTGTGCTGCTTTTGCTGAACCATAACCTGCGTTGTTGGGACCACTTACCAGCGCATTCTTGCTCACAATGTTTAGAACATCTCCACCAAACCCTTGCTTTCGCATGATTTCTATTCCTTTTTGCGTGACAAAAAATTGACCTTTGACTAAAATATCATACAAAATATCCCAATCTTTTATGGTATGATCTTCCATTGATTTTGAAATGGAGATTCCTGCATTGTTAACTACAATATCAATTCCGCCAAATGCGAGGGAAGCATTGTTCATGCTTTTTTCTATGGTATCAACATCTGTAACATCCATTATTTCGCCAGAGACTTGATCTTTTCCAAATTGCTTTATAAACTCCGCTTTTGCCTCATTCAACCTATCAAGATTATTATCAGAGAGAATTACGCAAGCACCTTCTTCTGCAAATTTTTTTGCAATTGCTTTGCCTATACCTCCCCCACTTCCTGTTACCAATGCCACTCTGCCACTTAATGATTTAGGCTTTGGCATACGTTGAAGTTTTGCTTCCTCCAATAACCAATATTCAATGTTAAATGCTTCTTGGCGAGGCAATGAAACATAAGATGAAATGGCTTCGGCGCCTTTCATTACATTTATTGCATTGATATAAAACTCTGAAGCAACCCTGGCGGTTTGTTTGTCTTTCGCAAAAGTGAACATTCCCACACCAGGATAAAGAATCACTACTGGATTTGGATCGCGCAAGGCAGGACTGTTCGGATGTTTACATGTATTGTAGTATTCTGCATACATGTTTCTATAGCCATCAAAAAGTGGTGTAATTTTTTGTTTCACCTCATTGATATTACCCAAATCTTCCTGAGGCGTTAAGTTTAACACCAGTGGTGAAATCTTTGTCCTAAGGAAATGATCAGGACAACTGGTTCCCATTGTTGCTAATCTGTCAAGATCATTTGAATTGACAAACTCCAATACCCGCTCATCATCCGTGAAATGACCAATCATTTTTTGATGCAAAGAACACAATCCACGCAACACAGAAGCCAACAGGGCAGCCTTTTTCTTTCTCTCGATTTCAGGAAGTGACTTTACTTTAATCCCACCAAAAACATTTTTCTGAATAATGCCCTTCTCATGAACATATGCAGCACATTTCTCAATTACTTCCAATGTGTTGATATAACATTCAAAAGCAGTGTCTCCCCATGTAAACAAACCATGTGACCCCAACATGATTCCTTTGATACCTGGATTGTCATCCAAACATGCCTTCAACTTCAAGCCTAAATCAAATCCAGGTCTTTGCCAATCAACCCATCCAATCTTTCCTTCAAACAATGATTGAGTAATTTGTTTTCCATCTTTTGAAGCAGCAATAGCGATAGCGGCATCAGGATGAAGGTGATCTATATGTTTAAATGGAAGAAGCCCGTGCAAAGGCGTATCTATTGAAGGGGCTTTAGATTGTAGGTCGAAGATGCAATGATTAAATAATTCTACCATTTGATCTTCATGCTGAATTCCTCGATAAACGTTTTTAAGGCTTTGTAAACGATCTACATACAAAGCAGCAAGGCCATTGCGCTTCATTGTCCCCAGATCACCACCGCTTCCTTTGACCCACATCACTTCGACATCTTTTCCGGTTAGGGGATCTTTTGCAGATGTCTTGCATGAAGTATTTCCACCACCGTAATTTGTTAAACGAAGATCCGCGCCTAACAGATTTGAACGATAAACCAACAGTGCAACTTCATCACCAGCCATGGTGAGTGCTGTTGCATCATCCCACAAGTAACTAACATGCTTAAACGTATATTTTGAGCTCATAGTATTAATTCAAAATTATCCTTTCAAAGAATTTCCATAACCAACGATAATAACTGAAATTAGAATGGATGCAATGCCTAGCCCAATAGTTATTTTTGTTTTAGCGGCTGTGCCATTCCACTCTTGCAATAAAATTCCCCAGAGATTTGCGACCAAGATGATGAAAGCCATGTGCAAAATCCAAGAACTGGCTCCATTGCCGAGTCTGCTTTCCCCCATTCCATAGAAAAAGAATTGCATAAACCAAATTGTACCTGCCAATGCTGAGAAAATATAATTCCACTTTAAAGGGGCTGATTTGTTGGTATAGTCACCAAAAGATTTATTTCTTGCATTTAATATCATGCACCATATGAAATTTGTCGTTAATCCACCCCAGAGCAAAACAATATAAATCACATTGTTTTGATAAAGAAACTCTGTGGTAGCTGTAGGATTTGCAGCTTTCCAAATTTCATTCGCTTTTTCAGCCATTGGAGTACCTGCTTCAATACCATAATTAAAACATGCACTTAAAATCCCTGAGAGTGTACAAACAACAAGGCCTTTCACGAGATTAAATTCTTTTACAGATTCTTTTTTCTTTTCTTCTGGCAATTCTTTTTCTTTGAGCATACCTGCTCTGCCACATATGACGATTCCAACGAGACAGAGCAAAATTCCAATCAAAACTATTCTTCCCCAATCAGTTGAAACCAAATCTGAAATAGTAGTTTTTCCTGGAGTAGGAACAAAATTGTAATATATGGATGGCACCAATGCTCCAAATGCTGAAGTGAATCCGAGTAAAACAGAATTTCCAAGCGACATCCCGAGATACCGCATTCCCAATCCGTAAGTGAGTCCTCCAATACCCCATAAAATTCCCCAGAAGAAAGTCCAACCCAACACAGTAGCATCCGTTGACGAAATGATTTCACCGAAATGAGGAATTGTAAGCCATGCTGCGATTGGGGGAACAATCAACCATGAAAACAATCCGCCTACAATCCAGTAACTCTCCCATGACCAGCCTTTTACCTTGCTGTAAGGAACATAAAAACTCCCAGATGCGAAGCC
>SXYR01000150.1 GCA_005788265.1 Bacteroidota bacterium
AATGAACTTTGTTCTTTGCGTCCACACGAAGACAAGTTGACTTATTCTTGTGTCTTTCAGATCAACGCCAAGGGAGAGATCAAAGATTCTTGGATGGGAAGAACAGCGATTCACTCCAACCATCGATTCACCTATGAAGATGTTCAGGAAATCATTGATGCTGGCATTGGTTTATATGACAAAGAAATTTTGCATTTGCATGAATTGGCTCAATCATTCAGATCCAAGCGAATGAAAGAGGGAGCCATCAATTTCTCTTCGCAGGAAGTCCGCTTTAAATTAGATGAAAACGGAACACCCATTGGAGTGGTTATCAAGGAGAGCAAGGCCTCACATCAATTGATTGAAGAATTGATGTTGATGGCCAATCGCTTTGTCGCGGCACGTGTTGCCAAGGTAAAAGTTTCTGATAAACCAATTCCATTTCCTTATCGCATCCATGATCAACCGGACGAAGAGAAACTGATTCCTTTTGTTGAATTTGCAAAAAAATACGGGTATCATTTTAAAACAAGTTCACCCGGTGAGATTGCCAAATCCTTTAATGAAATGCTGGGCAGGGTCCAGGGTTTACCTGAACAAAGGGTACTGGAGCAAATGGGCATCAGAACCATGGCCAAGGCCGTATACACTTCAAAAAATATCGGCCACTATGGACTCGGGTTTGAGCATTACTGTCATTTTACTTCACCTATTCGCAGGTATCCAGACATCCTGGTACACAGGGTGCTGACCTCCATACTCGATAACGATCCCAGGGCAGATAAAAAGATGGAGCAAAAGTGCATCCATTCCAGTGAGCGCGAAAGGGCCGCCATGGAATCGGAGAGAGCTGCCAATAAGTACAAGCAGGTTGAGTACATGAAACAATTTTTAGGAGAAGAGTTTGATGCAGTGGTTTCGGGTGTTGCCAGTTTCGGATTTTGGGCAGAGACAGTAGATCATAAATGCGAAGGACTCATCAGTGCAACTTCATTGTTGGATTATGATGATTTTATATACCATGAGGCAGAGTATGCACTCATTGGAAAGCGCTCCGGATGGGCATTTCGAATTGGAGATGCAGTTAAAATAAAAGTCGTAGCTGCAAATCTTTCCAAAAGACAACTTGATTATGAATGGGTCATGGATATTGGTTTTAAACCAGGATCTGTTTCATCCAAAAAAAATAAGCGATAAAGGGTTCATTTGCTATCTTCGGAGTACTGATTTGAATCTATTATGTCGTCTATTGAATCGCTCCAGCAATCATTTGAATCATATTTTAAGCATCGTCACTTTCCGTTGGTGCCAGCTACGCTCTATGATCCGCTCGAAGAGTTTCTAGCCAACAGCGGCAAACGTATTCGTCCTGTACTCTGTTTAATGGGCAATGAATTGTTTGGAGAAATCCATCAGGATGCCTTTCATTTGGCCGCAGCAGTTGAATTGTTTCACAATTTTACATTGGTACATGATGATATCATGGACAAAGCCCCTTTGAGAAGGGGAAAAGCAACGGTACATGCAGTGCACGGCGAATCAACCGCACTGTTGGGCGGAGATGTGATGATGGTGGTTGCGTATGATTATTTAAACAAAATGGATGGCCTGCACCTAAAAAAAATAATACACCTCTTCAATAAAACTGCCAAAGAGGTATGTGAAGGTCAGCAGCTGGACATGGATTTTGAAAAATTAAACAATGTTCAACTGGATGAATACATTCACATGATTCAGTTGAAAACCTCGGTATTGCTTGCTGCAAGTCTGCAATTGGGCAGCATCATTGGTGGAGCAAGTGAACACAATCAGGGTCACCTTTATGAATTTGGGCGAAACCTTGGAATTGCATTCCAAATACAGGATGACTACCTGGACGCTTTTGGAGATCCTGAAAAATTTGGTAAACAGGTGGGTGGGGATATTCAAAGCAATAAAAAAACCTTTTTACTGATACATGCATTGGAAACAGCCAAAGGAACTGATCTTTCAGAACTCAAGCAATTGCTGGAATCAACCTCAACTGACAAAGTGGAAAAGGTATTGTCTATTTATAGAAAATGCGGCATTGATGCTTGGGCAAATACATTGAAAGAAACCTATCTTGAAAAAGCGTATCATCATTTGAATGAAATTGCAGTATCTGCTGTAAGAAAAGAGCCACTGAAAGCACTTGCTCAGTATTTAATCAAACGAGATAAATAAAGTATCCATTGAAAAATATTTTTAGAAAAAAATCACTCGTTTCCCTTCAGGGAGAAGCAGGCATACACAGTGATCAGGAAGGTGGATTGAAAAGGGTATTGACAGTAAGGGATTTGACATTGATGGGTGTTGCAGCTGTAATTGGAGGTGGAATTTTTACAACCATTGGTTCTGCAGCATACAATGGCGGACCAGGTGTTATCCTTCTTTTCATTATTACCGCCATCACGTGCGGATTCACTGCACTTTGCTATGCAGAATTTGCATCACGCATACCTGTTGCTGGCAGTGCATATACTTATTCTTATGTCAGTTTTGGCGAAGTAGTGGCATGGATCATTGGCTGGGCTTTGATCTTGGAATATGCAATCGGAAATATTGTAGTTGCCATTTCTTGGAGTGCCTATTTCAATAATATTTTACATGCCATGGGGATTGCATTGCCCGATTGGCTGGCCATAGGGTACCAGACTGCGCATCTTCAATATACTTCTGCTTTGGCAGCAGGACAAGATACATCCAAGTTGATTTATACCAATGCTCCTCATTTTGCAGGTATTCATTTCATCATCAATCTGCCCGCTTTTGTCATTGTGGCATTGATTACATGGTTGGCTTATGTAGGCATCAAGGAAAGTAAAAAAACTGCGAATGCAATGGTAATACTAAAAATCATTGTTTTGGTATTGATTGCATTGATCGGCTTTTGGTATATTTTCTCAAACAATACAATGGACAACTGGACACCTTTTCTGCCAAATGGCATGACAGGGGTATTAAAAGGTGTTTCGGCTGTATTCTTCGCATACATTGGCTTCGATGCGATTTCAACTACTGCAGAGGAGTGTTCCAATCCACAGCGAGACCTCCCTCGTGGAATGATTTATTCACTGATTCTTTGTACGGTCATTTATATTGTTACCGCCTTGGTTATCACTGGGCTCGTTCATTATTCCGAGTTTCAATACGTAACCGATCCACTTGCCTTTGTTTTTGAAAAGATTAATATGGGTAAAGTGGGATTCATCATTTCCGTCAGTGCAGTGATTGCAGCTTCGAGTGTTCTACTTGTATTTCAAATTGGTCAGCCCCGCATATGGATGGTAATGAGCAGAGACGGTCTATTGCCCAAGTCGTTCGGGAAAATCGACAAGAAATACAAGACGCCAGGATTTTCAACCATTGTCACAGGGCTATTTGTAGGCACATTTGTACTTTTCATTGATGATAAGTTAATGACCGATTTGACCAGTATCGGTACATTGTTTGCTTTTGCTTTGGTGAGCGGAGGTGTACTTGTACTGCCAAGAATCGAAAAGCAAAAAGGTAAATTCTCACTGCCATATATCAATGCAAAATGGATTTTTCCTATGTTGTATCTGGCATTTTTATACTTCTTTCGTGAAAGAATTGCAAATGCTTCTTCGTATTTGTTTGAAGAGGGTTACCAGGCAATATTATTTTTGATCTTTGTTCTTCTTTCAGGCGTACTGGCTGTTTTTACTTTCATGAAAAACTTTTCATTGATACCAATACTTGGTGTTTCATGTTGTATGTATCTAATGGTTGAAATTCCCGCAAACAGCTGGATGGTATTCTTTGCCTGGATGTTATTAGGATTGTTGATTTACTTTTTCTATGGCAAGAACAAAAGCAAGTTGAATGCAGTATGAAATTTCAGGAGGGAGATAAGATCATTGTAATTGCTACCGGCGAGCATGGAGCCGTGGTGGAATGGATTAATAAAAAAATGCTGACGATTGACGTGGGCGGAGTACAATTTCCGGTTTATGCAGATCAAATTGACTTTCCTTATTTTGATGCATTCACAAAAAAGAAATCTGCCCCAACGAAGAGATCAACTTCCATCGAAATTCCAAATAGAGAGAAAAAGCCTGTGCGAAATATTCCCAGAGATGGGGTACATCTTTCTTTTTTTCCGATACTGGATAAAGATGTTTTTGACGAAGATGTATTTTCTCATTTCAGGGTTTATATTTTAAACCATACAGATGATCGATTGATGTTGCATTTTAGAGTGTTTTTTAAGGAGCAAAAGGAATTGGAAACCAAACATGCCATTGCTGCCTTAGAAGATTTGTATTTGTTTGATATGTCTTTCGATCGTTTGAATGACCATCCCGTATTCAACTTTGATTTCTCTCTTGAACAGGCAAACTCCCAAAAAGCATCTCATCACGCTGTCTCATACAAGCCCAGGCCCAAGCAAATCCTGACCTTGTCTGAAAAAACGGTCAAAGAACACAATGCATCCTTTTCCTTTGTGCTTTTTCAAGCTTATCCCGAAAAAGGAATGGAGGTATCGGCAGAACGGACCTCAGATCTAAAGATGGATACAATGGTAGATGGGTCGATTGACCTTTCTCAGTTGCTCAAAGCAGGATTCAAGGTGCAGCGCAAGCGTTGAAATGGCAGTTATTCCAATGGCATGAATATTTCTTAACTTTGCAAGGCTGTAAAAGCTATCGCGTTTTTTATAAACGAGGAAAGTCCGGACAGCATAGAGCATCGCACCGGTGAAGAGCCGGGTCCCGATTCGTCGGGAACAGAAAGTGCCACAGAAAATAACCGTCCGCCAAAGGTGGATAAGGGTGAAAACGTGAGGTAAGAGCTCACGACAATTTACAGCAATGTAGATGGTGGGTAAACCTTGCGTGCTGAAATGCCACATAGGTCATGGCAATGAAAATTGGAGAATGACTCGTTCTCTCCGTAAGGGCCGTGATGGGTAGGCAGCTTGATTCTTCAGGGCAACCTGAAGAACAGATAAATGATAGCATCACACAGAATCCGGCTTATTAAAACAGCAAAAAGCCTTCATCACTGAAGGCTTTTTTTATGTTAGGTTTTTGAGGAATCAGTTATTTTCAACTTGAAACCTTGCATGGATGTCCGTGTCTGCCAAAGAAACATTGGATCGCAGGGTTACAGAATATGATTTTATAAAGCTATTATTTATCTCATTATCAGATAATAATAAAGCTTTACTGATGTTTTGATCTATGTTAGATGCATAAAACTCATTGGTAATGATTTCGTCAGCCTCATGCTCGTTTGCATGCTCAAATTGAATCCTGTATTCATTGAAAAATAGGTTTTGAATGGTTTGATCTGCATCGATAAAAGCAGGCAATTCAAAGCGGAAAAGATAGAGTTGTTTGATCTCATTCGCCATATTGCGGTTGATTTCTCTGTCCGCCCTGTAGAACGATCGTATGCTTGGGAGGGAAATTTTTGTATTTCCAATCTCATCTCCAATTGCAGGAGAGCTGTTCTCTGTGTGTTTATTGCTGTCCAATCTATGAGGGTTTCCCAATGTGGCAAATGTGTGGTTTCCAAATGTTGTAATCAACATAGCGGCAATCAATATGATGCTTTTGATGGATTGAATTAAATAGGAGCCTTGGGTTCTCAGGGTGTCGGTGTTCATGTTAGCGTTTTGTGTTGAGTTCTTCATATAAAACAGTTTTTGAGCTTTTCTCATGAGCAATTAACCGTTTCAGTATTGGATGTCTTCGCAAGCTTAAAAGGTGCTAAGACTTCGTTAAATACGTAGTTTAATTCTGACACAAAGATAGTCTTTTATTCCCGATTTGCAAGTCTATTTCCTTTAATATTTTAAAAAATATTCAAAAAAATAACTGATTTAAGATGTAAATGTTAGAAAATTAATAAAATATCTACTTTACTTAGAAAAAATATAAAATCAGTTGATCTTATTTGATACAAATAAAGATACCCTCAAATATTTTGTAAATATTTGAAAATCAAAATTTTAAACAATAAATTAAATGAGGTCTAATGCTTTGGCAAAAGTAGTCACTACGGGAACTACCGTCAGCGAAACCAAATCAGGAACGAAAAAATAGACAGCTACGGAGAGGGCCAATGAAAGAAAGAAAAGCATCCAGAACAAGTTTTTTTGGCTCTTTGTCATATATCTCTGATTTATAAGCAAATGTAAAACAAGATTCATTGAAGGAAAAAAATTCTTCTGCACAAGCGATTTTTTAATGTGTACACACTACACTTATTTGAATTTCCGTAACTTGTTGCGCTCCAATAGGATAGAATATGTTGCTTAGCCTTTATTTAAGATTTTCAACGAAGCCCGGACAAAATTTAAAGATTGCAGGTAATATCCCTCAGTTGGGAGGTGGAAACTTTGCCGATGCGGTTCCTATGATTTACCATGACCAACAGCATTGGCGGGTGGATATTCAATTGTCCAGCAATGAGATAAAGAAATTTCCATTGTTGCAGTATACCTATATATATACGGACGATCAGGGAAATATTGTTGAAGATTGGGGTGAATACAGAAGGATTGATTGGATGAATACCATGCCCGATACGATCGTATTGGATACTTGGATCGACATGGGATCGATCGAAAATAATTTTTACACTACTCCTTTTAAAGAATTGTATGCTTCCAAAAGGAAAAAAACTTTTAAAAGGTCCAAGTCCAAGCATATTCTTTTAAAGGTATTTGCTCCCTTGCTTGGCAAAGAAGAACAACTGGTTGTAGTTGGAAACAATAAATATTTTGGGAATTGGACTCCAGAGAAAGGCGTTAAGATGAATTATGACGGGGCTGCATGGATTGCACAGGTAGATAAACTGACTGATGCTTCTTTCCTTGAATACAAGTATTGTGTATTGAACAAAGATGGTGCGTTTTTAAGATATGAGCATGGTTCTAACAGGGTGCTGTCTCAGCCTTTGAATGATACCTCCTTCTTGGTTCAAGATGGATTTGCAAGATTGGTTGACAGGTTCAGGGGAACAGGATTGGCAATTCCTGTTTTCAGTCTGAGGACAAAGAAAAGTTTTGGAGTAGGAGAGTTCAATGATATCAAAACATTGGTTGACTGGGCATCCAAGGTTTCAATCAAAATGATTCAATTGTTGCCTGTCAATGATACTATCTCCACCCATACCAAAGCAGATTCCTACCCGTATGCTGCGATATCCGCTTTTGCCCTGCATCCACTCTATGTTTCAATCGAGGCAATTGCTGGTACCAAGCATAAAAAAATAATCAGTAAAATCATTTCTCAAAAATCAGCGCTCAATGAAAGTGAGGGGGTGTGTTATGAGCAGGTAATGCAATTCAAGCTTCAAGCGCTGAATATGTTATTTGATGCACAAGAACACAATCTTTTTGATGATGAAGAATTTTTGGAATTCTTTCAAAAAAACAAGGCATGGTTGGAGCCATATGCGGTCTTCTCTTTTTTGAGAGATCATTACAAATCTCCAGACATTGCCAATTGGGAAGAAGGCAATGTATTCAGCCAGTCGCTGATTAAAAAATTTTCATCTAAAAAATCCCTGCACTATAAAAAAATTGCACTTCATTATTTTATTCAATTCCATCTTCATCTGCAGCTTAAAGCTGCACATGAATATGCCAACAAAAATGGAATTGTTTTGAAGGGGGATATTGCAATTGGGGTCAATCGCAATGGGGTGGATACTTGGATAGATCCATCTCTCTATCATCTTGATATGCAGGCGGGCGCACCACCGGATGATTTTGCCGTCAAGGGACAAAACTGGGGATTTCCAACTTACAATTGGGCCACCATGCGCAAGAATAATTATGCATGGTGGAAACAGCGTTTTGAACAAATGTCCAATTATTTTGATGCGTTCAGGATTGACCATATACTCGGGTTTTTCAGGATCTGGTCTATCCCAATTGATGCTGTTGAAGGTATCATGGGAAGGTTTGTTCCGGCCATTCCGATTGTTCAGAAAGAATTGGACAACAAAGGCATTCATTTAACTGTTGATCGACTCTGTGCACCTTATATCAATGATGCTGTTTTATGGGAAATATCTGGTGGAAATGAGGCTGGTCTGAAAAAGTTTCTGCATCCAACCAGCGATGGATGCTATGCATTCAAAGCCGAGTTCGATTCACAAAGAAAAATTGAAAAACATTTCAATGCTTTAGAGGAGAATGATGAACATACCGAACTCAAAAAGGTACTGTTCAATCTTCACAGCAATATCATCTTGCACAAAGATCCTTCGCGTAAAAATCAGTATCATTTTAGATTCAATGTGCATCAGACACTTTCTTTTCATCATCTCCCTTCTAATGTTCAGCAGTCATTGATAGAATTGTACAACGATTATTTCTTCCAACGTCAGGAACATGTATGGAGGTCAGAAGCGATGGAGAAATTGCCTTCTTTGAAACGAAGCACTGAAATGCTGATTTGTGGCGAGGATTTGGGGATGGTTCCACACTGTGTACCTGATGTCATGGCGCATTTGGGTTTCTTGTGCATGGAAGTCCAGCGAATGCCCAAACAAATCAATACCCAGTTTTTTGATCCTGCGCATGCATCTTATCTTTCAGTGGTTACTCCTTCTACACATGATATGAGTACCATCCGTGAGTGGTGGCTGGAAGACAGAAAATCATCTCAAGATTTTTATAATCAGGAAATGTGGCAGTATGGAGATGCCCCTCATGATGCGAATGTACATGTGGTAAAATCCATTCTCCTGCAACACATTTCTTCACCTGCCATGTGGGCGGTATTTCAAATCCAGGATTTGTTCGCCATGGATGAATCATTGCGTTTATCTGATCCACATCAAGAGCGCATCAATATACCAGGCGATCCAAAACATTACTGGAGATACAGAATTCCTCTAAACATTGAAGATCTTCAGCAGAAAAAGGAGTTCAATGAGTTATTGAAACATTTTATCATTTCAAACGGCAGATAGTGTTATCCATTCAATTTTGGCAAAAAGAATTAGCGTTTGAATTTCCCTTTACCATTTCAAAGGGGACCAAAACACATCAGCCAACTTTTATTGTTGAATTGGGTTGGAGGGGGTGGAAGGGCTACGGCGAGGCGCCTGCCATATCTTATTACAATATCACCACCCAACAAATGGCAGATGATCTTTGCAAACATACACCTGCTATTGAAAAATTTTCTCTGACCGATCCCAAACGGTTTTGGCATTTTTTGCATCACTTGATTCCCGCAAATCCTTTTTTGGTTTGTGCATTGGATATGGCCGCATGGGACCTCTTTGGTAAAATGCGTAAACAATCGCTTGGTACGATGTTACAGATCAAAACATCTCATCGTCCTGTTACTGATTATACTGTTGGAATGGATTCAAAGGAGATGGTATTGCACAAAGTCAATCGCCATCCTGCTCCTGTATATAAAATAAAAGTGGGGGGCATGAAAGATCTGGAAATCATTGAGGCTGTACGAAGGGAAAGCAATGCTGTTATCAGGGTTGATGCCAATGCAGGGTGGACAGTCCAGCAGACCAAGGAAATCTTGCCTTCCTTGACAAGTCTCGGTGTAGAATTGATTGAGCAGCCTCTTCCTATTGAACAATGGGAAGAAATGAAGGAGTTGAAATCAATGTCCTCAATTCCCTTGATTGCAGATGAATCATGTGTACATGCAAAAGATATTGAACGTTGTTCGGAAGTTTTTCATGGAATAAATATCAAGCTTACAAAATGCAGCGGCATCACTCCTGCATTGGATATAATAGCAGCTGCCAGAAAAAAAGGTTTGAAGATCATGCTGGGATGCATGAACGAGTCATCCATTGGAACCGCTGCCATGATTCATTTATCACCTTTGGTTGATTACTTGGATGCAGATGGCCCACTTTTATTGAAAGATGACCTTGCAACTGGATTGGTCATTGATCAACATACCTGGCAAATTCCTTCTGGATTCGGATTGGGCATCCAGATCAAGCATCCATTATAATATGCTGTATGAAAGTCCAATACCGACCGTTCTTGGATTTCCCAAATGAACTGCACCAAACTCATAGGCATAGCTGATATACCTTTTATTTTTGATATTTCTCGCCCATACTGAGATATTCAGTTTCGAAAATTTCATTCCCATTTGCGCATGCAATAAACCATATGCTCGCTGTTCAATGGTATTGGCAAAATCAAAATACTGATTGCCGGTAAATAGGTATTGTAGGTTGCTCCATAGTTCCTGTTTGCCTATATTCTTTTGATAAGTTGCTGAGGCAAATTGTGTAGTTGATGGAGTAAATATTTGTTTTTTATCTTTCAAATCAATCTGCGTGCCATTGCTCACAGCTGTAAAGGTTTTGTAGGTTGCATTGGTAATACCTGCATTGTATTGGAATGTAAATCCCTTCATAGGCTTTGCTGTAAGTTCCCATTCAAATCCATTGCTGCGCATGGTTCCTGCATTCTTGGTAATGGTAATAGCATCCGGCAATACCAGGAAAGGGGTTTGGATATTGTTGACATGGTTGTAAAAAGCAGCCAACGCATATTGCAATGTTTTTTTCTGGTTCATGCCCTTGAGTCCTATTTCATACATATTGGCATACTCAGGCAAGAATGCAGACAGCGGAGCCTGAGAGGGATCGCTGGAGATATTTGTTAATCCACCAGATCTGAATCCTCTGCTGTAAGTAATATATAATAACTGTTGATTTGAAAACGCATAATTCAATCCAATTTTTGGAGAAAAAGCTAGAAAACCTTTTTGCCCAGTTGTATCTGATAAGATTGGGAATGCAGGATAGGGTTGTTTTTCATATTCACTTTTTACAGTGAGTGATCTGTTTTCATAGTCAAATCTGGTACCTGCCTGTAAAGAGAGGTTGTTGTTGATTTGGTAGTTTCCATGTCCATATCCTGCAAAGCCATTTGTATTGGAAAGGTTGTAGGAAATCAATGAAAAATCAGTATCTGGTACTCCTATGAATCCCGCGTCTTTACCAAAAACAGTAGCTTGTTTGGTAGGACTGTTATTGGTGTATTGAAACAATCCAGTGGACCATTTTAATTTGTTATTTTTTACATCAGCTGATTGGATGCGCAATTCATTGGTAAATGCTTTTACATTGTTGTAACTCTGGCCGTAGTTATTGAAAATCCCGATGATAGAGAACTGAGAAAAATCAGCATCCAACGTATTGTCATAATACCTGTAGTTGTTCTGGTAGGATGATTGAAGCGTAATGTTTGTATTGGCTCCTTTATGTTGCAAAATCAAAGAGAGATTATTTGTTTGATCATTCATGAAGGTTGTCTGATTCTGAGACAATTGATATGGATTTTTGAAAGCACTCTCCTTGTCAGCATTCAAAGGGAAAGCTCCATGGTTCTTTCCTGTATAGTTTTTAATGGTTGCTTGCAATGACCAATTTTTTTTCATCAGGTATCGCAATTGCAGATTGGCCAATCGCTGATTTTGCTTGTCATATGAGGCATTGGTATACTCATTTGTATAAAATCCGTTTTTGGCATCGTACAAATATGATGTGCTCAAAAACAATTTATCCTTGATGAGGGCAGATTTCAGTTGAATGCTGGCTCTCTTTTGATCGAAATTTCCCAGGGAAAGATCTGCCTGAAGACTTGGTTTATTTTTGGGAGATTGGGTAATGATGTTGATGACGCCGCCCATGCTATTTCTTCCGTAGAATGTTCCCTGAGGCCCACGTATGACCTCAATGCTTTCGATGTCGTTTAGCTGAGGAATATAGGTGTCAAGATTGAATTGAGGTACTCCGTCTATATAAGTAGCAACCGCCTGATCATAGGAGGTGGTAACGATTCCTCTGATGCTTGCAATATTCCGGTTATCACCCGAATGTGCAAGGTTGAAATTTGGTGCAATGTTTTTAAGTTGATGGATATCCCAAATTCTTAAATTCTGAATCTGGTTTTTATCGATATGGGTAATGGAGTGAGGGGATGATAATAATTTTTGTTGTTTTTTCTCAACACCAAAAATAATTACTTCATCCAATTGTTTTTCTGGATTGATATTTTTTATTGTATCTGTTGGAATCGTTTGTGAAACTCCAAGTGTTGAAGCTAAAAGATAACAGGTGAACAGCAAAAGGGTACCTTTTGGAAGCATGTATGTTTTATTTTAAAAGAGTTTCAATATTTTTTTGGTTGATTTCACAGAAAAACTCAGCAATATTGTCAGTGCATTTTTCGATGAATGCTTTTCCTTTGTCTGGTGTTGATTTCGAAGGATCACCGACACCTGTATCTTTGGTTATTTTTGTCCAAGGCCTTTGGGTCCAGGCCCAGCCTTCCTGAAAACCTTTGGGTGTGAATTTTTTATTGGCCCCATCTCCAGCCATGTCAAGTGGCAGGAGCAATTCAGGGTGGAGGTGCATCATGACGCTCGTTTCCATTTCATCAGCATGATCCCCTTTGTTTATAAAGACATCGTCTTTTTTGGAGGATTGATACCAATTGATAACACTGATAAATAGCGAAGGGAATAATCCAGCGAGTTCTCTGATCATGGCAACAAAATTGTTTGCTCCATGACCATTTAAAATAATGAACTTGGTAGCTCCGTGTCTGACTACAACATCACAAACATCTTTTAATATTGCCAATTGGGTGGATGGGTTCATATTCATACAATAGGCAATATCTAGTTGTCCTGTATTTACACCAAATGGGATGGTAGGGAGTATCAATACTTTTGTTCCTTTTTCCCATGCCTTCCCAGCTGCTTTGTGGGCGATGGCATCTACCTGGTAGTTATCGGTAGCATAAGGCATGTGGTAATTGTGTGCTTCGGTGGCACCCCA
>SXYR01000029.1 GCA_005788265.1 Bacteroidota bacterium
CCATTGGACCCATAGTATTTGTAAATACCTGGCTCATTTGGAAGGGTAGATTGTATTGATATAAATGATTGCTTGTCCAATGCCTACGTAGGATGCAAAGTTAATGTCTTACTAAACCAATTGGGAATCAAAAGGTTTTCATGATGCCTACTCTGACGCCTATATCGTAGAGATTTTCTTTGATGGGGTATCTTTCGGTGAAACTATTAAGCAATTGGTACCTGAATTGAGGACCGACACTCCACTTGTAATTGCCTTTTTGGAAATTGACATTTGCTTCAAGGCCTGAATTGATATTCCATCTTCTGTTTAAGTTGGGAGCTTTGGCATAGTTTCTCAAGTTGGTGGAGATCAGGTAGGCTGAGCTGTTCAAGACATAGGTTGGCTGGATGGTGGATGCTACAGAGAAATTAAGCAGTTTGTTACCGAATACTTTGTAGTCAAGTCCTATTGGCATTGAAATCATGAATCTTTGATTGCGAAGGGTAACAGATGAAGTATAGTTATTTCCATTGATGTAATTGGAAACAGCATTGATCGGTTGTCTTGAGAATCCAACATTGTTCACACCATAGTTGGCAATTTCAGGCAATCCTCTTGATGCAACTATTTCGTAATGCTGGTAATTGGCTTGCAACCCTGCTTTGACTGTCAGGTTTTTTGAGACAGGAAAGTGAAGTGCTGCTCCTGTTTCAAATCCGAGCCCCGGTTTGTGAATAACAGCATCTTTTACATTGCTTGCAAACAGCGATGTTGTATTGAAGGAGTAAGCGTTGTATACATAATTGGAATTGGATGAACTTCCATGCAAGGTTCTGTATCCCATGTTGGGAGTGAAATAGACCTGCCATTTTGCTTCCTTACCAATTTGTTTGGCCTTCTCCAACACATGTGAAATGCTTTCCAGGATACCCGTGCGCTTGTTTTTGAGGAGAGAGGTATTTGAATACATTGCCTTTCTTTCTGAGGAAATTGGGATAAAAATGGGAACCTGAAGCGGATGTTCCATGTTTTCTGATTCCTCTGTTTGTATCAATTCAATAGCATTCTGAAATCTGTTATTTTCAACATGATTGACACTGGGCTTGTTTCTGAGCTCAGCACGAATCGATACAGATGGAAGGGTGGATTCCCATCTATTTTCAGATAGTTGAAAAGCGAGTTGTCCGGAAGGGAGACTGTATCTTGATAATTTTTGCTCATTGAACATCACCGAGAGGCTGGCGCCCACGAGAAACAGCAATACAGCTGCAACAATGGTCAGTGTCTGACTTGGCTGAATATTTTTCTCAATATTTTTCCATACCCTTTCAGAAGGGTACATCAAGTACTGATCCGTTTTCTGCTTCAGCAGCTCCTCTAATTCATCTGTTTCAAATCTTCTCATTAACACATCTATTTTCAATTGGCCTGCCAACTATCCATTTACAGGGACCAGCCATTTGTTTTTTTCTTTTTTCTGCTGCATGATATTCTTTTTGACAAGAATATCTTCCAACATCATTTTTGCTCTTGTATATTGTGACCTGCTTGTACTTTCCTCTATATCCAACAGGCTTCCAATTTCCCGGTGCGAATACCCTTCCAGTGCAAATAGATTCAGTACAGTTCTGTAACCTATCGGAAGTTGTCTGATGCATTCTATGATTTGTTTTGCCTGCAGCATACCGGGCAGGTATTCCTGATTGCTCATCAGGGCTTCCGCATGAATCAAATCAACATGCTCTGTAAATTTTTTATATTTTTTTAAATGATTGATACAGGTGTGCACAATCGTTTTTAAAATCCAACCCTCGAGTGAACCTCTTTGTTCGAACTGGTTGATTTGGGTGAATACTTTGATGAAACCTTCCTGAAGCATGTCTTCGGCATCTTCCCTGGACTTGGCATAACGGTAACAAACAGAAAGCATTTTAGGGCTGAAACGCTGGTACAATTCCTGCTGTGCCTGTGGATTTTTTTCTTGGCAGCCTATAATCAGTATTTCTTCTGTCATACTCGTTTAAGGTTCCTGTACTGAATATAAGACTTTTTCTGAAAAATTGAATGGCAAAATAGTATCCAGCAGTAAAACCTTATAAAATAGTGGTTTACAGAGAAATTCTCAGGCTCAAGACGGCATTCCTGCCCGGTGCTGAAAATCCTGATGCAAAAAACCGGTAATTGATATCCATCATATTTTCCAATGCAAATTGCATCTTTATGTTGGGATGAATATCATATGCCATTCGCAAATTGATGGTTTGCCAGGAGGGACTCCCCACTGGTGTTGCATACTGTGCATTGTCTTCACCATCCGGATTGTATTGATCCAGTTTTTTCCATCCGTTGTACATCATAAATATTTCTGCAAACAGTTGCCTAGATTCATATTGAACTGAAACTTTTCCATAGTTGGGGGGTATATGATCCAATGGTTTGCTGCTCACATTTCTTTTTACCATTGCATATGAATTGTTGGATTGCAATTCATAGATGTAGGCAGCCATATTGCTGTTCAACCTGAATAAACCTTTGATGGTATTGAAACTGCTTACCATTGACAGCTGTTTGTTGAATTGTACCGTCAATATAAAGTTGGCGCCCCTTATGTTGGCATTGTTGACGTTTTGATTGGCCATGACTCCCGCCCTGATTCCATTGTAATCTATAGAATCCAGTCCGTTTAATTGAAAAGGTGCTTTCACAATTGCATTGGAGAAATGAGTGAAAAATAAAGATCCCTCCAATACTGCAAAATTTGAAATGCGTTGACTGAAAGAGAGGTCTAAGCTATTGGTATATTCTGGTTTGATATTGGTATTTGGAATGACCACTTGCTTTGCTGCTGTATTGGATTCAAATATTTTGCTGAGATCATCTATATTGGGAACACGAAATCCACTTGCATATCCGAATTTCAAGGAGGTTTTGGTAGTGAGATGATATGCAATTCCAATATTTCCTGTGAACGAGGAGTTGTCCTGCCGCGCCTCCGTCACAGGAAGCCTGAAAAATGAATTATCGATGATGCTGGATCTCAATGATACAACCTGAACCCTTAGGCCTTCATTCAAGATCAATTTGTTGGGAATAAATTTATGGATGTGTTGTAGATAGGCAGCTGCATAGTTCATGCTGTTTTTTCCATCGGGATATCTTGTATCCAGTTTGGAGATTTCATTTGTAATGATGTTTTTCCGATTGGCATTAGAAGATAAATCGTTGATCTGTATATCAATACCTGTTGTTATTTCATCTTTTTTAAATTTTTTTATTGCATCTAGTATCAATCCTGCCACTTTCACCCGCTCTATTCTTGTATCCAAGCGGTCATATCTTTTATATTCTCTCGTTATCCTGCTCTCTTCAATATCCTGATAACTCGCGGTTGCCCTGTATGCTTCAAATGGTCCTTTTTTGCTTTTGATGTTAAGCTGGTAGGATAGGAGTTTTCTTTCTTGTGGGCCATAGTGCCAAGTTGCAAATCTGAGGGCTCCGCCCTTGATGTCTTGCAGTCGGTCATATCTGGGAACATTCGATGAAGTTGACAACTGAATATTCAAAGAATGGCTGACGGATTCATTTGGTTGAAAAAGAAATTTTTGGGTAAAATCAAACTGTTTGTATCCAGAGAACTTTTGTATGCGATCGTTCTGATTATTCAGGATGGTATCGTACGGATATTGCTGACTGTGGGGTTGGATATACAAAGGTCTTGTGCCAAAGTTTTCAAACCCCTTTTTATCATTCGATCCAATCCGGGCATCTCCAAAGTCACTGTAAGTGAAGCTGGAAAGCGATGCAAGTTTTTTCCCTCCCACATTAACATCAGCATGAATCGTTTGCTCCTTATTAGCGGAAGCATATCTCGCAAATGCATTTGTTTTGAAAATTGATTGATTGGTATCGCCCGCAAGGAGGGGCTTTTTTGATATCATGTGCACTGCACCTCCAAGTGCATCGCTGCCAAAGAGTGTTGATGCCGGACCATTTAATATTTCGACCGTTTCGAGTATATTTTGATCAACGGTGATTACATTTTGCAGGTGTCCGGATCGGTAAATCAAGTTGTTCATCCTTACCCCATCTACAATCAGCAATACCCGACTTGCTTCGAATCCTCTGATCACTGGACTGCTGCCACCCTGTTGACTTTTTTGAACAAATATATTGCCGGAGGAAGCCAACAAATCCCCCATGTTTTGTGCATTGGTTTTAGCAATTGTTTTTGCATGGATGATATCTATGCGTTGAACAATATTTTTTTTCTTTTCTGCAAACTTGCTGCCGGAAACTACAATTTCATCCAGGTCTTTTGATTGAAAGGATGTATCAGTTTTCGATTGTGCATGTGCGTTGCGCAATCCGATTGCAAGCAGAAAAATAAATATATATTTTCCTATATCAAATAAAAGTTTACACATATTCTGCCAGTACTTCACCCGTCATTTCAGCTGGGATGGGTATTCCCATAAATGCAAGTATGGTTGGTGCGATGTCACCCAATTTGCCATTTTTGATTTTGCCTTTCCATTCTTGGTCAATGATGAACAATGGGACAGGATTCAAACTATGGGCTGTATTCGGACTGCCATCTTCGTTTTTCATGTAGTCGGCATTTCCATGATCAGCTGTGAGAAACACAGTATAGTCATTTGCCAAAGCTGCTTCAACTACTTTTTTTACGCATTGATCAACTGTTTCAACTGCTTTGATTACAGCCGGCCATATGCCTGTATGGCCTACCATATCTGCATTGGCGTAATTCAGGCAAATGAAATCAGCAGATTGGCTTTGAATTTCAGGCACAATCTTATCCGTTAATTCAAATGCGCTCATTTCCGGTTGTAAATCATAGGTGGCTACTTTAGGGGAGGCAGCCATGATTCTTTTTTCTCCTTCAAATGGGACTTCTCTTCCTCCACTAAAAAAGAAAGTGACGTGTGGGTATTTTTCTGTTTCTGCAATCCTGATTTGGGTCTTGCCATGATGTTCTAATACTTCTCCCAGTGTATGCGTCAGGTTATCATTGTTGAATATGACATGGACATGTTTGAATGTGCTGTCGTATTCGGTCATGGTTGCATACTCCAGGCTTAGCTTTTGCATATTGAATTCCTGAAAATCTTTTTGTGTCAGCACCTCTGTGATTTCTCTGCAACGATCGGTTCGGAAGTTGAAGCATACCACTGCATCCCCCTCTCGGATTGGGGCAAGTGGTTGATTGTTTTCATTCTTGAGGACAATGGGTTTGATGAATTCATCTGTGATATTTTCAGTATATGCATTTTGTATTCCATCAAGGGGAGCATTTGCATGATTACCGATGCCATGTACCATGGCATCATAAGCAAGTTTGATCCTTTCCCACCTCTTGTCACGGTCCATTGCATAATACCTTCCAATGACTGTTGCGATTTTACCGGTTGAGTTTGCAAGATGGTTCTCAAGATCTTTGATGAATCCAAATCCACTTTTGGGATCCGTATCTCTTCCATCTGTAAAAGCATGTATGAAAACATTGGTGAGCCCCTCTTGTTTGCAAACATCTGTGATGGCTTTCAGGTGAGAAGTGTGCGAATGAACTCCACCATCACTGACGAGTCCCAGCAAGTGAAGTTTTTTATTGTTTTTGCGGGCGTAGTGAATTGCATTCAGCAGTATTTCATTTTTTTGAAATGAACCGTCTTTTATGGCCACATTGATCCTTTGCAATTCCTGGTATACAATTCTACCTGCACCCAGGTTCAGATGTCCCACTTCACTGTTTCCCATTTGTCCCTCGGGCAATCCAACCAATTCACCGCAGGTTGTAAGCGTAGCATGGGGGTAGTTATGATAGAGTGACTGAACGAATGGAACATTGGCATGTTGAATGGCATCACTGGAAGCAACTGTCCCTTTTCCCCAACCATCCATAATAACGAGTATGCATTTTCTATTTTTCATACTGCAAATTTACTTTATTTACATGTATATTCATTTTGCCAAACTGTTATAAGAAATATCATATGTCAAAGAAAAACAAGACTGGGTCTGCATTTGTGTACAGTACTGATCCCAACTTTCAAATGAATGAAGGAGGTGAGGAGCTTGTTACACGCTCGCCATCTGAGCAGCGGTTAAGGGTGTTGTTGGAGACAAAGCACCGTGCAGGAAAAACAGTTACGATTGTATATGGTTTTGTTGGAAAGGAGCCTGATTTGGAAGAGTTGGGAAAGAAATTGAAGAATCATTGTGGAACAGGCGGTTCTGCAAAAGATGGAGAAATCATTTTGCAGGGCAATCAGCGCGAAAAAGCCCTGCAATTTTTACGAAAAAATAATTTTGGTGTTAAATAAAAAAGGCAGGTGATAACCTGCCTTTTTACTATGGCGTTTGGTTCTGTTACCAACCTTTTTTTGCTGTTCCGGCCTCGATAGCAGCCAGGGCTTTGGCCTCACTCAACAAAGAGGTGAGTTTGTTTCCCTTGCCATCATGGCCTTTTGCAATGTATCCACCTTTTTCCGTTTTGCTGACAACAGCATCATGCATGGGTACATTTTTTTCTTTTGTTTTTACGTTGTAGGCGGTAATTGCATTTGGGTTTGACATGGCGATTTAATTTATGGTTGATTAAATATACACTAAATATCCAATTTTGCGTATTTGGCATGTGATTCAATGAATTCTCTCCTTGGTCCCACTTCATCTCCCATCAACATGCTGAATACCCTGTCGGCCTCGGCTGCACTTTCAATGCTCACTTGGCGAAGCGTTCTCGTTGAAGGGTTCATGGTAGTGTCCCACAATTGGCTGGCATTCATCTCACCCAATCCCTTGTATCGTTGCACATTCAC
>SXYR01000151.1 GCA_005788265.1 Bacteroidota bacterium
CCAATCCTGGTTGTGTGAAAATCTTTCGGGTACAACTCCCATCCAAGATGCCCATATACATTGTATAAAATCATGAAAAGGAAAAAGAGAAAAAAATGCAGCTTGTGCACTGGCATGATGAATAAGAATACAATCAAAATAGAGGCCTCGATGATGGCTTCCAGCGGATGAAATGCATATGCAGCCCAAGGGGAGGGATTGGTGGACTTGTGATGCACTAGGTGAAAATACTTGAACAATAGTTTATGATGCATCAGTCTATGCATCCAGTAAAAATATGTATCGTGTATAAAAACCATGAGTGGGAATAATCCAAAAAAGTACAGCCATCCTCTCTCATGAATGTTTGAATACAGTTGAGTATACACTGAAACATTTTTATTAAAAATAAAAATCAGCGGCACCATTGAAAAAATCATAATGGTTATGATCGAGTAAAATATTTCTCTAAAATAATCTTGCTTGTCAGGGTAACGCTCTTGAATTTTCGTTCTTATGAATTTATTTTTATACAAAACATAAAAAATAAAAAATCCCATTCCTGCGACTGTAAAATAGCGCCCACCGATCATGGATATAATTGTAAAATAGTTGTTCATATCAATGTGCTTCTAACCAGTTATTGCCAACCCCTGCTTCGGCTACTACCGGTACATCATTGGGAAGCAAGAGTGCTGATTCCATATTCTCCAAAATCAATGCTTTCAAATCAGTTGCTTCAGATTCCAATGTATCAAAGATCAATTCATCGTGTACCTGTAGAATCATCTTGCTTTTGAACCCGTGTTTTTTTATTTGGTGATGTACTTTGATCATGGCTAATTTAATCATGTCTGCTGCAGTGCCCTGGATGGGTGAATTGATGGCATTCCGCTCTGCAAATCCCCGTACTGTAAAGTTAGAGGAATTGATATCCCTCAACCAGCGTTTTCTTCCCATCAGGGTTTCAACATAGCCTTTTTCTTTTGCAAAGTTAATCGTGGATTCCATGTATTCATTGATGCCGGAAAATTCTTTTTTGTAGTTGTCGATGATGGTTTTTGCCTCTGTCCTGCTGATGCCTAAATTATCTGCAAGCCCAAATGCTCCTTGTCCGTATATGATTCCAAAGTTTACGCTCTTTGCTTTGTAGCGCATTTCCTTGGTAACATCAGCTTCTTCCACACCATATACTTTAGCGGCGGTGGCTGTATGAATGTCTTTGCCCAGTCTGAATGCTTCACACATATTTTTATCACCACTGATAGCTGCTACAATTCTCAATTCGATCTGTGAATAGTCGGCTGATATCAATACATGATTCTTGTCTCTGGGTATAAATGCTTTTCTAATTTCCTTTCCACGATCGCTTCTGACCGGAATATTCTGCAGGTTGGGGTTATTGCTGGCGAGCCTTCCTGTAACCGCCACCGCCTGACCATAAGTTGTATGAACTCTTCCGGTGTTTGGATTGATCAGCAATGGCAATGCATCTACATAGGTTGATTTCAACTTGGTCAGTTCTCTGAATGAGAGAATATCTGATACAATGGGAAATTGGTGTGCCAATTTCTGCAGTACATCTTCCCCGGTTGCGTATTGTCCTGTTTTGGTTTTTTTTGCTTTGGGGTCCAGTTTCAATTTATCGAATAGTACTTCTCCCAATTGTTTGGGTGATGCCAAATTGAATCTCACGCCCGCTGTTTTGTATACTGCTTCTTCGGATAATTTGGCTTCTCTTTCCAATTCTTTTGAATAGTCATTCAGGAATGCAGTATCAATCCTAATTCCCTCATACTCCATGTCCATCAATACTTTTACAAGCGGATTATCAACTTCGTAAAAAACCTTTTCAACCTCTTTGGATTTCAACTGAGGTTCAAAAATATGTTTCAATTGCAGGGTGATATCAGCATCCTCACCTGCATATTCTTTTACTTTTTCTATTTCCACATTCCTCATTGTCCCTTGACCTTTTCCTTTTTTCCCAATCAATTCCTCGATATGAATGGGCTCATACCCTAAATATTTTGCACTGAGTAAATCCATGCTTCTCTTTCCCTCAGGTTCAATAACATAATGTGCCAGCATCGTATCAAAAATATTACCAGCCAACTCTATGCCCAATCTTTTCAATATCAATAAATCGTATTTGATGTTCTGTCCGATCCAAACTTTAGAAATATCATTAAATAGTGGAATAAATTTTTGAAGGATGGTAGCTGTTGTTGCTTCGTCATCAGGACAAGGAACATAACTGGCAGTTCCTGGTTGAATGGAAAAACTCATTCCAACAATTTTTGCAATGTTTGCATCAAGCCCTGTTGTCTCAATATCAAAACAAATTTCTTTTGCCTTTGCTAATTCTTTTAAGAGCTGCTCAATTTTTTTATCTGTATCAACCAAATCGTACGCATGAAAAGTATTGTGGATGTTTTTATCTGCTACAATGACAATCTCTTCTGTTTCTCCTGATTCATTTGTAGCAATATTGTTTGTATTTGGTGCAGGCGCTCCAAACAGATCACCCTGAACTGCTGC
>SXYR01000152.1 GCA_005788265.1 Bacteroidota bacterium
CCTTTTTTATTGAGGATGATTTCATTGGGATTGTCTCCCACTTGCAAACGCGTGATGATATTGCCGTTGGATGCATCGATCTTCAACACCTGATCACCGCCCCATAGCGATACATATAATATGGTATGATCTGGCGAGAGGATACAGCTGTATGCTTCAGCGCCTAATTTGATCTGATGAAGAATGGACTTATTGCCTGTATGTATGATATAGAGCGAACTGTCATCTCTTGTTACCGTGTACAATAATTGTTTCTTGCTGTTGATTGCAATGCCTGCTGGTCCGATTTTTTCAGGCCAAGGTTTACCGAGAAGGATGCTGTCCCTCAGCGTCAGTTGATCTCCTTTGGTACTGTACACATTGATCCTGTTATCATATCCTGCGGAAACATACAATGACTGATCGTCATCCGAAAAAGCCAATCCATACCATGCTTTATCGATGACCAATTCATGAAGGACGCTTTCTGTTGAGATGTCTATATATTGTATTGAGTGACCGCTTTGTCCATTGTTGCTCACTGCCATGCGCTTGCCCAAATGTGCAACTGCCATGTTCAGCGGAAGATCCCCCAAGGGGAAACTCCTTCCGATGGGCGTCAGCGACCAGCCGTTGGGAAGGGTCACGGGGGTTGGCAGTTGACAGTTGACGGTTTGGAGTTGAAAAAGACAGGCAATAAGCAAAAGGTATTTCATACAACCGGTTTAGGTAACCTAAAATTAAGACGGATGTGCGTAACTAATTTTTGCAGGGGTGCTATGAAATCATTAATTTCAAACTGATTTTTGTTACCGGTGCTTGCCGGAAATTCTTGTTTGTTTTCTCATGTCTACCCTGCTGTTTGTCTAATCAGCAGGGTTTTTTGTGAAAAACACTAATATTTTTAGTGGAAAAAATGCTAAAAAAATTAGTTTATTAAATTTGGATGATTTACCTTTACCCTCTCAAATATTTATAATTATGTCAAACAACGAAAAATTAAAAGCGCTGAAACTCACGCTGGATAAGATTGAGAAGGATTATGGGAAGGGAAGCGTGATGATGATGAATGAAAAAGGAGAGGCGCAAATTGAAGTGGTGTCAACAGGCTCTATTGGATTGGATGCTGCACTCGGCATCGGCGGATTGCCCAGAGGAAGGGTGATTGAAATATACGGACCGGAAAGCTCCGGTAAGACCACCATCGCTACCCATGTGATTGCAGAAGCGCAGAAAAAAGGTGGTGTTTGTGCCATCATTGATGCGGAACACGCATTTGACAGTGGCTATGCAAAAAAATTGGGAGTAGATGTCGACAACCTCCTGATCTCTCAACCGGACTATGGTGAGCAAGCATTGGAAATCGCAGACCGATTGATCCTCTCAGGTGCATTGGATGTAGTGGTGATTGACTCTGTGGCTGCATTGGTTCCTAAAAGTGAATTGGAAGGAGAGATGGGGGATAGTAAAATGGGATTGCATGCGAGATTGATGAGCCAAGCATTGAGAAAACTGACTGCAACAATCAGCAAAACCAATACCATCTGCATCTTCATCAACCAGCTGCGTGAAAAAATTGGCGTGATGTTTGGAAACCCTGAAACCACCACAGGTGGCAATGCATTGAAATTTTATTCCTCCGTGCGCCTCGATATACGCAGATCCGCTCAAATCAAAGACGGAGAAGAAGCGATTGGCAACCGTGTAAAAGTGAAAGTGGTGAAAAATAAAGTGGCACCTCCTTTCCGCTCAGCCGAATTCGATATCATCTTCGGAGAAGGCATCTCCAAGTCAGGTGAAATCATTGACATGGGTGTTGAATTGAGCATCCTTCAAAAAAGCGGTAGCTGGTACAGTTACAATGGAGATAAATTGGGGCAGGGGCGCGACAGTGTTAGACAATTGATCATTGACAATCCGGAAATGGCCAATGAAATCGAAGCAAAAATCAGAGAAAAACTGAAAGAAGCTCAAACAACATAATCATCAGATGGGTTTTTGATTATCAACCGCATCCCTGAACAGGATGCGGTTTTTTATTAACTTCCATCCAGAATCACCCAACATGGAAAAAAAGAGAACGCTCAATAAAAGAAAACACATCGCACTGGTTGCACACGACAACAAGAAAAAAGAATTGATCGATTGGGCGGTATACAACAAACATGCATTGTCAAAACACGAGCTGCTTGCAACAGGTACAACAGGAAAATTGCTGGAAGAAGCACTGGATAGATCTATCAAAAAATTATTGAGCGGCCCACTGGGCGGTGATCAGCAAATTGGTGCATTGATAGCAGAGGGACAAGTGGATACCTTGATTTTTTTCTGGGACCCCATGGAAGCCCAGCCGCATGACCCGGATATCAAAGCCTTGCTGCGACTGGCAGTAACCTGGAACATTCCATTTGCCTGCGACCGCGCAACAGCTGATTTTCTTCTCACTTCACCGCTGATGTTCGAAGAGTATACATGCAGTATACCGGATTATTCCACTTATTTAAAACGCGACGTAAAATAAAATCATGAAAAAAATATTGGTGCTGCTTTTTTGCTTTCATCTATCTGCTGTTGGACAGGACAGCATTACAAAATCAACCGTTCAGCAGGCAGCTCTACTGTCAGATATAAAATTTACAGAACAAGAAATTGAAATGATGCTGCAGGACTTGAGAGACAACCTGGTGGATTATAAAAAAATGCATGCACTGCAACTCAGCAACAATATTGGCATGAGTGCTGCACAACGTTTGCAACCAGACAATGTGGTTCAACAAAAGATCAATTGGCAGTACAATAAAAAAATACAACTGCCTGCCAATAAAAATGATCTGGCATTTTATTCCATCCATCAATTGGGATCCCTGCTGCGCAATAAACTGATCAGCTCAAAAGAACTCACTTCTTTTTTTATAGAGAGAATAAAAAAATTTGGTGATACACTTCAATGCGTGGTAAGCATCACAGAAGAGATCGCCATGCAACAGGCACAACAGGCGGATGATGATTTTAAAAAAGGAATTGACAAGGGACCCCTGCAAGGTATTCCCTACGGACTCAAAGATTTATTTGCTGTTAAAGGAACAAAAACAACATGGGGGGCTGCGCC
>SXYR01000030.1 GCA_005788265.1 Bacteroidota bacterium
CGTTGAACTGCGGACTCAATCTGCAGCCGGAAAAATATGCATGGGATGCCATGCCTAAATCAATGCCCGATGAAAATGGAAGGTACAAAGTAGCTGTGCCAGGAGTAACCAAGTTCTACTAATATTTTATTAACTGTCAACCGTCAACCGTCAACTGTTAACTGTTAACTGTTAACTGTTAACTGTTAACAGTTTTATTTATCTGTCCTGAATAAATTCACTGGCAATCCTTCCGCGGAGAACAAATTAGGCATTGCGGTATTGGTGAATCCAAATCGAACATCGACCGGTTCCTTTACACTTCGACTGGACACAACAATGGACTTTCCTTCAATTACTGCTTTTGCGGGAACATAAACTCCATCGGCTCCTGCAACATAAAAATCTGTTGGTTCTCCTCCTTTCGACAGCAATGTAGTAGGTACATTGTCAAACTGAATTCTGATTTTATTTTTCTCCACTGTGTGGGATGAATACTGTGGACTTTTATAATGAAGCCCCTTTACCTGATATGTTTCAGCCAGTGCATAATTGGCCAATCTTGCTGCAACCTCTTTCTTCAAGGTTGGATGTATGTCCTTAATGTTGTCAACCAAATCACTGACTACAACCATCCCTGTTTTAGACAATACAGTAGATTTTGTTTGCGCTTCACGCAGGAATGCACCATTGATATGATTGTCTCCATATGTATAAGGAGCAATTTGTACAAAGTAGAATGCGAAGTTCTTGTTCCATGCTTTTCTCCAGCCATCGATCATGTTTGTAAACAGACGTTGGTATGCATAATGCGTTCCAACATTGCTTTCGCCTTGATACCATATCACACCTGCAATTTCTAAATTCGTCAAGGGATGGATCATTGCATTGTATGCCTCTCCCCTTGCATGAGGCCACCACTGACTTGGATTCAACTTTTCAGCTGCTTTGCGCAAATCATGATCATTCTGTACAATTTCAGCGGGGGTCCATACTTCAGCAGGTGTCCCACCCCAATTGCTGTTGATCAAGCCGACAGGATATCCGGTAGTCGCATTGATTTGCTTGCCAAAAAAATATCCAATCGCACTGAAATGCAACATGTCTTCAGGATTGCATACAACCCATTTTGCGTGCACATCATCTTGAGGAGTTGCAGCAGTTGATTTGGGAACATAAAAAAAACGGATTTGCTTATTGGTTGCATTGGGAGATTCTTCTTTTGATTGTTTCAGACCCTGATCTGCACTCCATTCCATATTGCTTTGTCCACCGCAAACCCATACCTCACCGATCAATACATCTTCCAATACAATTTCATTGCTTGCTTTGATCTTAATTGTATAGGGTCCGCCTGCAGATGGTGTCTTGATCTCAGCCACCCATCTTGCGCCCCTGGATGCGGTTATATCGTATGTGGTTGTATCCCAACCCACTTGGATCCTGATTTTTTCAGCAGGTGCAGACCAGCCCCATAACTTGACCTTTGCATTTTGCTGCAGGACCATGTGAGAGGAAATGATGGATGGAAGTCGAACTGCTGCAAGAAGGTGAGCAGCAACAATTATACACAGAGAAAGCGAGATGAATTTTTTCATATGCAAGATTTACAGGATGAATGTAAATATTTTGGCAGATGTACACAAAATAAAAAAGGCCTGGATGACCGGGCCTTTTTTATTTATGGGTTGGATCAGAATTATTTGTACTGTGCCATGATGTTCTTCGCCAGTTCAATCATTTTCTTGATGCCATCCTCTGGAAGATTGCCTTTTTTGAATTCACCGAGAATGTCCGCATGCTTGGTTTCCATTTCCAACAGGAATTGTTCTTCAAAATCTCTCACAGATCTTACAGGAACTTCTTTCAACAAACCTTGCGTTCCCAGGTAAATGATGGCAACTTGTTTTTCTACTGAAACAGGCTGGTATTGCCCCTGCTTTAGAATTTCCACATTGCGTGCACCTTTATCCAATACTGATTTGGTTGCAGCGTCGAGGTCACCACCAAATTTTGAGAAAGCCTCCAGTTCACGATAGAGCGCCTGGTCAAGTTTCAGCGTACCTGCTACCTTCTTCATGGATTTGATCTGTGCATTACCGCCCACACGACTTACGGAAATACCCACGTTGATAGCGGGACGGATGCCTGCATTGAAAAGGTTGGATTCAAGAAAGATCTGACCGTCGGTAATTGAAATAACGTTGGTTGGTATATAAGCGGATACGTCACCGGCTTGGGTTTCAATAATGGGAAGTGCTGTAAGTGATCCTCCACCTTTTACCAGATGCTTGATTGAATCTGGCAAATCGTTCATTTTTCTGGCAACTTCATCTTTGCTGATCACTTTTGCTGCTCTTTCCAACAAACGGCTGTGCAGATAAAATACGTCACCAGGATATGCTTCGCGGCCGGGTGGACGGCGCAACAACAATGATACCTCACGGTATGCTACTGCTTGCTTAGAAAGATCATCATAAATGATCAAGGCAGCGTTTCCGGTATCACGTAAAAATTCACCAATGGCAGCACCAGCAAAAGGAGCATAGAATTGCAATGGAGCTGGCTCAGCGGCAGGAGCTGCAACGATGATGGTATAATCCATGGCGCCATTGTCTTCCAATGTCTTCATCACCCCTGCAATGGTTGATGCTTTTTGTCCAACTGCCACATATATACAGTAAACAGGTTTTCCAGCTTTGTAAAATTCTTTTTGGTTGATGATCGTATCGATTGCGATGGCCGTCTTACCTGTTTGGCGATCACCAATGATCAACTCTCTCTGTCCACGTCCGATTGGAATCATTGCATCAATTGCTTTGATACCTGTTTGAAGTGGTTCTTTAACCGGTTCACGGAAAATAACGCCTGGAGCCTTTCGCTCAAGGGGCATTTCATACAAGTCACCTGCAATGGGACCCTTTCCGTCAATTGCCTCACCAAGCGTATTGATGACGCGACCAACCAATCCCATTCCAGCCTTGATGGAAGCGATTTTACCTGTGCGTTTTACTTTAGAACCTTCTTTGATGTCCAGACCCTCTCCCATCAATACAACACCTACATTGTCCTCTTCGAGGTTCAATGCAATGGCTCTTACGCCGTTTTCGAATTCGACCAACTCACCGGACTGCACATTGTTCAATCCATAAATACGGGCGATGCCATCACCAACTTGAAGTACAGAACCCACTTCTTCCAAATCAGCAGAAGAATTGAAATTGCTTAACTGCTGGCGGAGGATGGCTGATATTTCATCGGGTTTAATCTCTATCATTGCTTTGAATTTATTAATGCTTTGAAATTATATTTTACTGATATACATGTTTTCGATGAATTGTTTTTTGATCACCTTCAAATCATGGCGAATACTTGCATCGAACAATTGATCATCCAACTTGACAATCAATCCTCCAATAATAGAGGCATCTACATTGGAGACGAGTTCAATAGATTTGCCCTTCAGGAGCTTGTGTTCCTTCAACAAGGATGAAACTTTGTTTTTAATGTCTGTTGAAACTTCTACTGCGGTGGTGAGCTGAACCAATTGAATACCTTTTTTGGCCCTGTACCTATCCATGTATGCAAGGATGATTTCATTGATGGCAACGGACCTGCCCTTGGTGAAAATAAGTTTAAAAAAAGAGCTTGTAAGAGGTTGAATATGCTTTGAAAAGATAGCTTCAAAAATTGCCGTCTTTTTATCCCCTTTGATAATAGGCGATACAAACAACAATTGGAGCTCCTTGTTTTGAACAGATTGAATCAAATCAAAATCATGCTTCACCTCTTCTAATTTGGAAGTCTCTACTGCCAAATCAAAAATTGCTTTTGCATACCGTTGAGCTACTTTGGTCTGACGCATACCTCTTAATTTCCAAATTGATTTAATTCACCTGCCATCTGCTGAATATACTTTTCCTGTTCAGCTTTGTTGTCCAACTGCTTGCGAATAACTTTCTCGGAAACTTCAATGACCATGTTTCCAATCTGGTTCTTGATTTCAGTCAATGCAGCCATTTTCTGTGTATGAATGGCAGCATTTGCATCAGCGAGTATTTTTGAAGCATCAGTCTTTGCCTGCTCTTTCGCATCGTTGACAATCTTATCTCTTGTTTCTTTGGCCTCTTTCAGCATCAACGCTCGTTCTTCACGCGCTTTTGCCAACAAAGCCTCATTTTCACTTTTCAACGCTGCCATTTCAGCCTTGACTTTCTTTGCTGTATCCAAAGACTCAGCAATTCCTTTCTCGCGTTCATTGAGCGAATCAATGATGATCTTCCATGCATACTTTCTCAAAATAAAAAAGACAGCCGCAAATGCCAGCAGCGTCCAGAACAATAATCCGATACCGGGTAATAAAAGATCCATATGCTGATATTAACTTTTTAAAAAGTAACTGTATCCTCCGCCCTGTGCTTTGGATACAGTTGTTTTTTTGTGCAATGTTAGGCTTTCAAAACAGCCAACAATCCTGCAATAACTGCGAAAAGGGCAACGCCCTCCACGAAAGCTGCTGTCAAGATCATGTTTGCACGAATGTCATTTGAGGCTTCTGGTTGACGGGCAATAGCTTCTACTGCACCTTTACCAATTTGACCGATACCGATACCGGCGCCGATTGCAGCTAGGCCAGCTCCGATCGCTCCACCCATGTGAGAGAAACCAATTTGAACTTCTAGCAGTGTTGAAATGAAACTCATGTTTCTTGTTTTTAAAAATGAAAAATAAAAAATCAGTGATGCTCTTCTTCGTGTCCCCCTTCAAATGCCTGACCAATAAATACCGCAGTCAGATTGGTGAAGATGAACGCCTGAATGAATGCAACCATTATTTCAATCAAATAAATGAATACCGCAAACAAAACTGATAGAGGGGAGAAACCCCAGCCTGCGATGCTATTCATTGATCCGAAAATAAAAATCAATGCAATGAAGCTTAAAATGATGATGTGTCCTGCTACCATGTTTGCAAAAAGACGGACAATAAGAGCAAATGGCTTGGTAAAAACGCCCAGCAATTCAACGGGTAACATGATGAGGAAACGAACAATCATGGGGACTCCCGGATACCAGAAGATATGTCCCCAAAAATGTTTATTTGTGCTGAAAATGATCACAAAAAAGGAAATCACACCCAGAACGATTGTGAAGGCAATATTTCCCGTAACATTCGCAGAACCAGGGATCAATCCAAACAAATTATTGATCAGGATAAAGAAAAATACAGTCAGCAAATAAGGCAAATATTTCATGTACTTATTTGCAAGATTTGGCTTTGCGACTTCATCTCTTACGAAAGCAATAACGGGTTCAACAGCATTTTGCCAGCCCTTTGGAGCATTGTGCACACCATCGCCTTTTTTGTACTTATTGGCAATGCCTATCATCAAGAAAACCAAGAGGACCAGCGCCAACAACATCTGTACCACATTTTTGGATAGAGAAAAATCAATGATCTTCTCATTTGCATCTTCAGAAACGATCTTGCCTTCCTCTAATTTGTATCCATTGTATGCTTCGTGCCCATGATGAAAGCGCGAAGAAGAAAAAATTGAGAACCCCTTGGTATTGGAATAAATAATGACGGGAAGTGGAAGGGTTGCATGAAATTCAGTGCCGTCTGCTTTTGAAAGAGTAAAAAAGTGAAAATCATGTGCATCCTGAATATGCTCCATGATGAGTTTCGCAGGATCAAGTCTCTCCTCCTTATTCTCGTTGGCCATGGTTGATGTAAAAAAGAGGACCGAGAAGAGCCCCAAACATGCTACCAGCAACGATTTTAGCCTATTCACCCGCATAAAAGCATCTAAATTTTCCGCAAAGATACTACCTGCTGCTTAATTAACACGATTTCAGGAAGAAAACTAATCCCCATCTTTTTTTAACTGCGCGGCAATCATTTTTGAATAGGAACCCTGTTGGGCCAGGAGGGATTTGTGGGTGCCTTCTTCGATCAATTTTCCACCCTCTAGAACAATGATTTTGTGTGCTTTACGAATGGTGGAAAGCCTATGGGCAATGACTATGGATGTACGCCCATTTGTCAACACATCAATAGCCTTTTGAATCAGCCCCTCTGTATTGGAGTCAACCGAAGAAGTTGCCTCATCCAAAATCAGGATAGCTGGATTGAAAAGCAATGCCCTTAGGAAGGAAAGCAACTGACGCTGACCGGTTGACAAAGTTGCACCTCTCTCCTGCACATTGTACTGATACCCACCCGGAAGCTGCTCAATAAAGTCATGAATTCCTATCATTCTGGCTGCTTCCTTGACTTTATCAAATGGAATCGCTGGATCACGGAGTGTGACATTGTCAAGTATCGAGCCTGAAAAAAGAAAAACATCCTGCAAAACTACTGCGATCTGTGAACGGAGCGTATGCAATGTGAGCTTCTCAATAGCATATCCATCAATCAAAATTTCTCCTTCCTGATGCTGATACAAACGATTGATCAGGTGGACAATGGTCGACTTCCCGCTTCCCGTATGTCCCACAATTGCCAAAGTTTCACCTTGCAATACCGAAAAATTGACATCCTTCAAAACTGGAATGCCCTCTTTGTAAGAGAATCCAACATGCTTGAAATCGATTTGCCCTTTGATCTGCATATCCCTCGCTCCGGGTTGGTCATTTAATTCATCCTGGTTGTCCATTACCAACATGACCCTTTCTGCAGCGACCATGCCCATTTGGAGCACATTGAACTTATCGGCAATCACCCGAAGGGGACGAAACAACATACTGAGCAAAAGGGCAAAAGCAACAATGTTCCCACTGATGGCGGTGGCCTGAATCGCATCTACATGCAGTGCATCTTTTGCTGCAAACCAAACCAGCAATCCCATGGAAACCGCAAGAATGATCTCTACAACGGGGAAGAAAACCGAATAGGCAAATATGGCATCAATATTGGCGTTCCTGTGACGCTGGTTGATGGCATCAAATTTTTTCATTTCCCTTTTCTCTGCAGTGAAAGCCTGGATGATTTGCATTCCGGAGATGTGCTCCTGCACAAACGCATTGAGTGAAGCGATGGCATTCCTGACAGCAATAAAAGATTTGTTGACACTTTCCTTGAACAAGTAGGTCGCCACAATTAAAAATGGAAAAGGAATCAAACAGATCAACGTCAATCGCCAATCGGTGTAGAGCATGGCCGCCAAGATGGCAATGACAGAGAGCAAATCTGCAATAATGGGGATAAATCCCTCTGCAAAAATATCATTGATGGCCTCAATATCATTGATGGTTCGAGTGGTCAGTGTTCCGATGGGGGTTTTGTCAAATTGCCGGAGATTGAGATGCAGGATTTTTTGAAAAACTTCTACGCGGATATCCTTCACGACTTTATGTCCGAGCCAAGACGTGATGTAAGTGAACAAAAATTTAGTAGCCGTCTCTATAAAAAGAAAGACAATTTGAATGAGGGTGATGTACAGCAGAAACTGCAATACCAAGGCAACCGGTTCACCCGCTGCATTGACTTTCTTCAATGTATAGTTGATCATCAGCGGTCTCAGTGGCGAGAAAACTGCCAACACCAAGGCCAATGCAACGGACAAATAAAATCGTCCTGCATAAGGTTTTGCAAATACAAAAACCCGCTTCAGCAATTGTGTATTGAAAATCTTTTTCTTCTCTTCCTTGCTCATCGTTCAATCAAATGATTTTACCTCTGGCCTTTAACAACAACAATCCGAGATTTTGATGGGGCGCAACATAATTTTCAAAACGACGCTGTGCGCTGGAAAGACGCATTTGCAGCTGCAAGCTTCGCCAAATCCTTATCCAATCTAGATCCTTTCCAATCCTCATTGTTTCATTGATCATCCGCAAAATAGGATCATTCACCGATAAGCTTCCCACCTCTCTGGAAGAAATGATTTGTGCATCCGGACAAACATTGAGCACCTTGCTCAAATGCTGGTAACTGCCACAAGATCCAAGCAAAACAATTTTTGAACTGATGGGCAACTGCGCAATGGTAGATGGCAAATGAAAACTGTGTCCACGGTGAACGACGATGCCAGGCTCCAAATCTTGTTCTTGCAGAAACAACGCCAGTGCTGTTTGGGCTTGGGCATCTCGATCTTCACCATTGGCATGGTCAAATGGAATATTTGCAAATACCGATATGGGTTTGCCTTGGAGGGACCTGATTTCAATCCATTGTTCACTTTTGAAAATTCTCCAAGATTTGCTCCTTGAATAATATGCCAGAAAATTTTCAAACGAAGCCTTTCCATCCTTATCCCCATAAAAAAACAATTGCTCAACAATCCTGCCATTTGACAAAAGCTTGTTGCGCATCATGAAATAGGGAGGATCCAATCCAAATTGTTTCGAAAAAGATTTTCCACTGTCCTGCTCTGACATCAAAAGTAATTGAAGCGTCTCGTACAAAGCAACGCCATCATTGTCTTTGATGGATTGGAGTGCCAATATGTTTGATTGGACCTCTTCTGCAATGGCTTTTTTAAGTGCCGGATTGCTGATGCTTGAATATCCGTTTACAACATCAACCGAAGTTTCGAGTGAAGGGTCTATATTCAATCCAGCGACAAAATCCTTGATCAAACGCTTGGCTTGATCAGGTCGCATGGCATTGATGAATTCATCGAGCTTGTTGTAGTCGGCCGCCATTTTGATAAACTTCCTGAAGCGATCAAAATGTATATCGATGAGCAATTCATCTGAGGTGCGTTTGTTCAGCAAAGCCATCATTCGCTGAAAAATTCCAACAAAAGATGATGTATAAATGATGTCTTCAGAAGCAATCATTAAATAATAAAGTTCATCCGGAGTGAGTCCAGCAATTATTTTAAACCGCACCGCATCTGGATCATCATGCAAGGCATTGACCTCATTTATAAAAACTTCTGCAGCTTTCTTTTTCAACAGTTTAAATACCTCAGCGTATTCAATGGGGTAATGATCACTTGCTATTTCACGCTGATAGTGGATTTGGGTTTTCACAAGCAGTTTAAAAAAGTTGGTTTCATTTTGTGATACAATTTTTAAACTGTCATAAGTGATCTCCTTGTTGATGATGGCATGCATAAAAGGATACAACAATCTTCCAGAACTATCTGCAGATAATTTGCAAAGCAGTTGAACCATGCTGTCATTGACCAAAACCATTTTTTTTCTCAGGGGCGATTGCAATGCCGAAGCGTAATTGTAAAAATCACTTGGGAATTTATGTGCAGCGGTAATCAACACCTCGTTGACAAAAGGTTCGTTCAAGTAATTTGAAATGGTCGGAAGGATTTGATCTGGATGCTCGATGATGTACTGATAGTGCATGTAAATTTTGGCCCGTGGCAATCCAGCATTTTCATAAAAAACTGTTCGATCACCCAACAAAGAACGGTTGATCTCAAGCGGATAGCTTTCGATCCATTTTTCAATGGATTGTCCCTGGAAATCCAATTCAAGCAATGTCTTGTATGCTCCAAACAATGGTTCTGCCAGTTGCCTGGCTACTTTGCCTGACCGTAAATCATCGAGGATGACTTTAATACCTGAGAGGTATTTTATTTTCAGTCGATGGTCGAACTGGTTCTCCAGCTCTACCCATTGTTGCAACCCATCGATGCTGAGATTTAAATTTTTCGGAAGTCCTTGCTGAGCGAGATCGATGTCCTCATGCAATTTGACCCTTCTGATATCATTGGTCCAAACGAGCGTATCAGTACTTATTTGAGCACTTGAAAAGAAAGGCAACATCACCAAAAACATCAAAAAACGCAAGATTTGCATGTGCACGAAATTAAATCATTCTGCCCCGGGGATGTCTCATTTTGCTTAACAATTTATTAATCTTGCATGATTGAGTATTGAAGCCCATCCAAACTAACTTTGTCAACACAGTTGTTTTACGCCATGGCACCAGAAACCAAAAAAATCCTGATAGCTGACGATGAACCGGATATCCTCGAAATCATCAGCTATAACTTACAACTTCATGGGTACTCGGTTTTCACTGCCAAAGATGGGGAACATGCAATCAAAATTGCCAATGAGGTGCATCCTGATCTGATCATTTTAGACATCATGATGCCAAAAAAGAATGGCATTGAAGTCTGCAAACAGTTAAGATCACAAACAGATTTTCAAGATACCATCATCGTTTTTTTAACAGCCTTGAACGATGAACTTTCACATGTAAGAGGGTTGGAATTTGGAGCGGATGATTTCATCACCAAACCCATTTCGCCCAAGGTCATGGTTTCAAAGGTGAACTCATTTTTCAGACGCATCAACAAACAAGATTCATCAAGGGCCATTGAAATGGGCGACCTCCGTATCGAACCGGAAGAATACGTTGTGTACTACAAGGACCAGCCCATCAATCTTGCAAAGAAAGAATTTGAATTGTTGAGTTACCTGGCATCAAAACCTGGACGGGTATTTCTTAGAAATGAAATTTTGAACAAGATCTGGGGCAATGATGTGATCGTAGGCGATAGAACCATCGATGTTCATATCAGAAAAATCAGACAGAAAATTGGGATTGATTGTATAACCACCGTGAAGGGAGTGGGATATAAATTTGAGCTTTAACATACAGGCATTTTTGCTTTTGCCGCAAATGTCTAAATTGCAGTATGTTCGAATCTAAGAACTACTCTACAACGAGAATTTCCTTTTACATCAGTGCTTCTGCAGGTGCTGCAGCCCTGCTCCTTGCCACAACAATGGGTTGCGGAATAACAGCGTCGTCCATCATCACCATAGGAGTTGCATCCATTTCTTTTATTGTTGCACGCTTTTTGATTGATACATTTATTTACAGAAGAGTCAAACTCATTTACAAGTTCATCAACCAAACCAAAGCCTCCAAAAGAGAAGAGTTTTTCCAAAAAAATATTCTGCCTCAGCAAAGCTTGGATGAAGTTGGTGAAGAAGTGCTGAAATGGGCAGACCATAGAAAAGATGAAATGGAATTGCTCGAAAAAAATGAGGCTTTCAGAAAAGAGTTCTTACAAAACCTCTCACATGAATTTAAAACACCTGCATTTGCCATTCAAGGATACCTGGAAACATTGATTGATGGAGCAGCCGAGAATCAGGAAGTCAGTCGAAAATTCTTATCAAATGCATATAAAAATACCGAACGTCTGATACACTTGATATCCGACTTGGATGAAATTACCCGACTGGAAAGCGGTAAACAAGAATTGCATTACCAAAACTTTGTGATCCAAGACCTGATCAACGACGTATTTGAAACATTGAGCATCAAAACATCCGTTAAAAAAATAAACTGCCTCATAAAAAAAGGATGTGAACAACCCATATTGGTTTTTGCAGACAAAGAAAAGATTCGACAAGTATTGATCAACTTGGTAGACAACGCATCTAAATATGGTAGTGAAAAGGGGAAAATAGAAGCAAGCATTTATAAAACAGATGACATCTCTGCTTTGATAGAAATTACCGATGATGGCATAGGAATTGCCGAAGAGCATTTGCCAAGAATTTTTGAAAGGTTTTACAGAACCGATTATGGAAGGAGCAGAAACATAGGAGGAACTGGACTAGGATTGGCCATTTGCAAACACATCCTTGAAGCACACGGTCAATTCATCCAGGCAAGAAGCACCCCCGGAATTGGAACTACATTTGGATTCACATTACAACTTGCAAAAAAATAAAGAGACCGCCCCGTGCATCGAGGCGGCCTGATCTAGAATGAAGAGATTGACTTACCCGAAAAGTCAATCTAAACTACTGGTGCTACGTAACCTTGCCTTAAAGTATTTGCTAATTGATGTTTATTTCTATTTTAAAAATTTTCATGCTAGCGCCTCTAATATTAATTTTTTGTTACCTTTAAGAGTTAAATGTGGATAACCTAAAAAAATGTATTGAAGTTTTCAATTAAAATATTGATTACCAATGTCTTACTCATCGGATATGCTTCCGTCTCTATAAGTGCATCTTCCAGAGAGCGTATAGATTTCATGGGAGACACCCTGCAGTTTAGTCCTAAAACGGCTGTCCTAATCGGAATCCCTTATAAATATGAGGAGGAATCGATTGTTGAAATCCGTGAAAAATTAAATGAAGCCGGTTGCAGAGAAATCATACACCAGATCAAAGAAATCGTCCAACGAAAAGAGTTGTGCGACTGGTTCACTTACCAGCTGGTCAGACAAGCGGCAAATATGATCATTCCCAAGAATACTGATTACTTGGGCTATACCACAACAAAATGGTTTTTGATGAACCAACTTGGATTCAGTGCTGCCATGGCGCTGTCAAAAAATGGAGTCTTGCTGTACATTAAATCCAATGACCAGATTTACAATATACCCACAAAAATCATTGATGGATCACCCTATGTATGCTTTAACTACCATGATTACAATTACACAACCGAAAAGATAATAGACCAAACAATTGTAAGGGAGCTGAATGAAAACAGCAAAGCTTTCTCCTTCAGCGTACCAAGACTTCCTACATCTAACCCTCAGCACTATGTGGAGAAGGAATTGGCATTTGAATATGAAAACCAGGAGGAAAAAATAAAAATCAAAGTGGACTCATCATTGAGAAATTTCTTTATCAATTACCCTGTTACTGAATATTGCAATCAATTTAATATACCACTCAGCCAAGAAGCAAAAAACACCTTGATCAATTCCCTGCAGAAAAATCTTGAGGGCATGAGTGTAAAAAAGGGTGTTGAATACCTGATGTGTTTTACCAGAAATGCTTTCACCTTTGAAAAAGACAGCGATTATTTTGGAAGAGAGAAAAGGCTGTCACCAGAGGAAACATTGCTTTACAACAAAAGTGATTGTGAGGACAGATCTGCTTTGTTTTATGCATTGGTGAAAGAGATCTATCAACTTCCCATGATTGTACTTGAATATCCCGATCACATAACTGTTGCTGTAAAATTTGAAAAGCCATTTGGCGAAACCATTCTTTTTCAAAATGAACTTTACACAATTTGTGAGCCTACGCCACAAAACATCAATTTGAGAATTGGACAAATCAGCAAAAAGTTTAAACATGAGAATTTTCAGGTGGCGTTTTCCTATCAACCCCCTGCATCCTCAAGTATATTTAAATAAAAAAACTGCAGTTCTTCCAAAGAACTGCAGTTTGCTATAATAATGGAGCAAGAAATTAATATGCCTTGTTTTGAGGATCCCAGTTGGCCCACTTGTCAGTCCAGTTGGTTGCTCCCATTGCACCTCTGAATGCCACTGTGGTGAAGAAAGCATTCATTCCGGTGAAAGAGGCGCCTGCGAGTGCAGGTGAACCAGTTGCCGGCAAGAAGTTGGGTGCTGTAGAATAATAGGGAGAAGTTAGTTTGGCATCATCACCACTTGCAAGTGTTACACATCCCTCTGATTCAGCTTTTGTTTGCATAGCAGCTGCCGTGATCACTGCGATTGCATTCGCATCTCCACGATAGATGGCCGATGCAGTATTGGAGTGTACTAAATTGTTCTTGAACTCGGAAGTACCAGCAAGATATGATTCAGCAGTACCTTTCGATTCTATAGAGAATCCAGCCTTTGCCCATCCAATCATCACTGAATTGCGCAACAAAAACTGAGTTGATCTTCTCCAACGGTTGCCGAAGTTATGGTTGGCCGCTGTTCCTGATGCTCCATTTGGACCAACAAAAGTGAAATTACTCAGTTGAGGCCTTGTTACTGGTGTTGCAGCAGATCCTGAACCATCGTTGTCGCACTCAATACCATTGCCTGCATCACCACCGTCTACGAAATCCGGCTTGCGACAAGCAATTCCGTATTGAATTTTACCAACATATCCGAAATCAAAATCAAAATCATCATCCGCAGTTGCAAAAGCAATCAAGTTCTTGCAGTTTACGGTTCCTCCGAAAAATTCAAATGCATCGTCGTTTCCAAATGATACCTGGACATTTTCGATGATGGTGCCAGAACCAACACCACCCAAGGTGAGTCCGTTGATTTCTGAACCAGGCTCAGCAGCAATTCCTGCAAATTCAATTCTTACGAAACGAAGAATGCCGCTGTCATCATTGGGATCTGTTCCACCATATTTTCTACCAACACCACCTTCAATGATGGGTGCAGGGTCCAATGGCCTGTTGGTTGGAGCCTTGCCGAGCATGATGATACCGCCCCAGTCTCCGGGAGTACGCTGACCGATTGGTTTGCCACTGGTGAATACAATCGGATTGTCAGCACGGCCGTCGGCAATCAGCTTCGCACCGCGCTCAATGATCAATGCACCCTTCTCTGTGATATCACTTACAACAACACTTCCGGGAGCGATGGTCAGTGTATTACCCTCGGTGACATATACATAACCCTTGAGTGTATACTTTCCTTTTGGCAAGAAGTAGTCTTTTGTCAAAATTCCTTGTATAACACCTCCATTGGTGGCAGGATCCTGGCTATCAGTCGCAGCAGAAGAACCACCGTTGTTGTTGGTGATGTATTCTTCAAAATTGACTTTCAGGCAGGAACTCAGTCCAAACACTGCAAGGGCTAAAACACTCAGAATGATCCTTTTCATAAATGTGCTTTTTTATGTTTTTTATTTTTTATCTAAATCAAAATCGTACGTAAAAGTTAATGTAACAGTGGTGCCTGGCTTGTAGTTGCTGAACATCCTGTCTACACCCTTTTTGAATGCAAATGACTGATCGATGTTCTCATAGAAATAGTATGGATTGTTGATCATGTCTGCTATATTGAGCTTCAATTCTCCATTGTTGCTCAATATTTTTTTGCTGATTTGGAAATCCAATTGATTTCTAGGCCTTTCATATACATTTGGAAACTCAGTATTGCCAACCAAAGCAAGTCGTTCACCTACCCTATTGTACAACAGTGATGCATTGAACTTTTCTGAAGTCCATTGAAAACCTGCGTTTATCAAATAAGGAGATTGTCCTTGTAAAGGTCTTGCAGCAGTTATTTCTTTGTCACCGGCACTCAGGTCATTGAACCTGACTTCTGAACTCGTCAATGTATAATTGCCGAAGAAAAATAAGTTTTTCAGTGAAGGAGAAAGAAACTCCATTCCCTTTCTGACTTCAATTTCCAGCCCATAGGTTCTTGCGCTTGTAGCATTCTGATAAAAATACCTTCTGGAATCAGCATTGCTGGCAGGGTCTAACCTGAATTCAATGGGATCTGTAAAGTCTTTGTAGAATGCTCCGATGGTGATTGATTCATTTGACTTAGGATACCATTCATACCTCGCATCATAATTGAGCACAGATGATCTTCTCAAGCTGGTATCTCCTTTTACGCCATAATTTGTTTCATAGTCAAAGAAAGCAAAAGGTGCCAGTTCACGGAATTCAGGACGGGCAACTGTTCTGCTGGCAGATAACCTGAAATTTTGCTTGCTGTTCAGGCTGTACATCAAATTGACTGATGGAAGGAAGTCCCACTTTTTTGTCAGCAAAACACTGCGCTCACCCGTTTGAATTTTCGAGGTCAGCAACTGCTGAAAATTTTCCGCTCTCAATCCCCAAACCAATCTGAGGTCACTGAATTTATTGTCCAACATCATGTATGCTGCATTCAGCACAGATGCACCGAAATACCTGTCTTGGTTATTCGTGAAGTCTTCAAGAATATATCCCGAGACTCCCATATTAGTGGGTCGGAAGGCAGCGATCAAGTCTTTGTTTGCATTCGATGCAATGAAAGAGTTGAAGTTGGTGATATTGTATCTGAAGATACGGCTGCGAAAATCTCTCACCCTTGTCAAATTCGAGCCACCAAACTTCAATGTCTGCTTGTCCTTGCCACCCCAACTCATCGGTACAATAAATTGCCCGGTTGTACCAACACTGAAATCTTTCAAATCGCTGTAAAATCTTCTTGTATCATCTGGATCAATTTCGTAAGCCTCGTTGGTTCCAATTCTTCTTGCATACAATGCACTTCTCAAATCTGGCTGTTTTTTCCAATTGTATCCGCCGTTGCCATTCCACTTGAACTTGATTCCAGTTTTGGTAAGTTGGTGTTCACCCTCCAACTGGGTACTGAACAGTGTACGCTGATTGAGAAAAGATGAGTAAAATCGGATGTCGTTCAGACGGTTGGTATTGTAACCTGTTCTTGAATAATAATTATCCTCGTAAAACTGATTGAAGATATTTTTGAAAGAAATCTTGGAACGTTTTTGTACGTATGAAAGATTCAATACGGCCCCATTTGTAACTTGGTAGTGATTTTGTTGATCATTGTATTCAAACACATTTTTCCCGTCTGCCTCATAGAAAGCTCTTCCAACATTGTACATCAGTCTTGCGTTTCTATAGTTGACACTGAGCAGGGTACCCAATTGACCACCATTTTTAAATGAATGGGTGTTGGCGTAGGTAATGACATAATTTTTGATCGGTTCAGCAGTGCGTACTTCTTCCACATATGCGTCGCCACTAAATAGTTTGGTCAACTCAATTTGTTTATTGAGTCCGGCAGCATTTTTTCCCAAGGTGCGGTATTCCTGAGCAGTTTTTGGAAAACTGTCTGGCAAATTTCTTGATCCATCGTCAAAGCCCAACCAATCAAATCTGTTTCTTGCATTGCTTGTGAAATCTCTTAAAGTTGATTGATTGTTGTATCCAAATCCAATACCAACACTGAACACTCTTTTTGTTGGAATGTCTCTTGTATTCACTTGAACGAGTCCGCCTGAAAACTCACCTGTATATTCTGGAGTCGCAGTTTTGTTGATGATGATGTTGTCGATCATTGCTGCAGGAAGCATATCAAAGGAGAATGCTTTTTTATCTGGTTCTGTACTGGGCAACAATGCGCCATTTAACATGGCAGAATTGTATCTGTCAGACAAGCCCCTCACAATGACGAAACGATTGTCTTGTATAGATGCGCCACTTACACGCTTCAATACTTCACCGGTATTTTTATCAGGAGTTCTTTTGATGAAGTCAGCAGCCAAACCGTTTGAAAGAGATGTATTGTTTTTTTGGAAACTGATCAGTGCAACGGTACTTTCTTGTCTGCGTGTTGACCTGATGACAATCGCTTCACCGCTTACTACTTTAGGCTCCAATACAATTACAAGATCTTCATTGATGGAATTGGCGTCAATATCAGATACCAATTTTGAATTGTATCCTGTGGATGAAACAAGCAGGGAGTATTTTTTTCCTTTTTCCAAACTGACCCTGAACATTCCCTCCACATTGGCAGAAAACTGTTTGTTGGTTTCCTCCACTTTGATGGTAGCTCCTGCCACGGGTTCATTTCTAAGGTTGATGACTTTACCTTGAACCAGTACCGTCTGCGCATAGGACTCTACAGAGAGGGCCAGTGCGGCCATCATTGCATATAATCTCACCATTCCTGCTTTGGTCATATAAGGATTTATTTGGCAAAGAAACTCCTGTATTATTGCCCTCTTGTTAATGGAGCATGAACCTATTGTAATTTGAATGTTACCCCATTGTTAACAGGTGAGATTCCTGTTGATAAGTAAAAAAAATGCATCTTTGTCTCTAATATTTTACCCATGAAAGGCATCATTTTGGCAGGGGGATCCGGCACAAGACTTTACCCAATCACATATGCAATCAGCAAACAAATCATGCCTGTTTACGACAAGCCAATGATTTACTATCCCTTGTCAACACTTATGCTATCTGGAATCAAGGATATCCTGATTATTTCCACTCCACAGGACCTACCACAATTCAAAAAATTATTTGGGGATGGAAGCCAGATTGGTGTGAATTTCAGCTATGCAGAACAACCCCTTCCAAATGGACTCGCACAGGCCTTTGTAATAGGGGAACAATTTATTGGAAATGATGCTTGTGCATTGGTGTTGGGAGACAATATATTTTATGGCATGGGGCTGGGAAAAATGCTGGAGAAAAATGCGAATCCAGTAGGTGGAATTGTATACGCCTACCAGGTCAGTGATCCAGAAAGATATGGTGTGGTTGAGTTTGATGAGAACATGAAAGTAATTTCCATTGAGGAAAAACCGCAGCAGCCTAAAAGTAAGTTTGCTGTACCCGGACTCTACTTTTATGACAACGATGTTGTTGAGATCGCCAAAAACATCAAGCCTTCCAAAAGAGGTGAATATGAAATCACCGATGTCAATTTGGAATACCTGAAAAGAAGCCAACTCAGTGTCTCCGTATTGGACAGGGGAACAGCATGGCTGGATACCGGAACTTTTGATTCTCTCATGCAGGCTTCTCAATTCATCCAGGTTATTGAACAAAGACAAGGAATAAAAATTGCCTGTATCGAAGAGATTGCATGGCGAAAAGGCTTCATCACAACCGATCAATTGGTGAAACTGGCAGAACCACTGCTGAAAAGTGGCTATGGAAAATATTTAATGGACCTCATCAATTCATAGCATGTCAAAAAAAGTCCTGGTTACAGGTGGCAGCGGCTACATCGGATCCCATACCCTGGTTGATCTCATTGAAAATGGATATGAAGTCATATCTGTTGACAACAATGCAAGGTCTACCATTGGAATGCTGGAGGGTGTTGAAAAAATCACCGGACAAAAAATCAAAAATTACAAGGTTGATCTTTGCAATTTCGAAGAGACGCGTGCCATATTTGAAGAGAATCCTGCAATAGCCGGAGTTATACATTTCGCGGCTTACAAAGCAGTCGGTGAATCCGTTGAGCAACCCTTGTTGTATTTTCATAACAACATGCAATCCCTGATCCATGTGATGCAGTGCATTGAAGAATTCAAGATTCCAAATTTTGTCTTCTCCTCTTCTTGCACGGTATATGGAAATCCAGATGCGATACCTGTCACGGAGGAAACCCCCAGAAAACAAGCTGAATCACCATATGGATTGACAAAGCAAATGGGAGAGCAAATGATTGAAGCATTTGCCGCTGCGAATAAAGATCTCAGTGCTATACTGCTCAGGTATTTCAATCCCGCTGGCGCGCATGCTTCTGCATTGATTGGAGAGCTTCCCATTGACAGACCACAAAATCTTACACCAGTCATTACCCAAACCGCCATCGGAAAAATTGAAAAACTAACTGTATTCGGGAATGATTATACCACCAGAGATGGCTCTTGCATCCGAGATATGATCCATGTTTGCGACCTAGCGCATGCACATACATTGGCATTGAATTACTTGATTCAAGGCAAGCATCAGAACAATTGTGAAGTATTCAATATTGGTTCAGGAGATGGCATCACGGTGCTGGAATGCATTCATGCATTTGAAGCAACCACTGGCGTTAAACTTAATTATGTGATAGGCCCGAGAAGGCCAGGTGATGTCATCGCCATTTACGCCAACAATGACAAAGCGAAAAAGGTATTGGGATGGTCTCCCCAACATGATATCAATGATATCATGAGCAGTGCATGGAAATGGGAGCAATACATCCAGGATCTTCCTACACATCTTCATCTTCCAAACAAGCGTTTGAATTAAGGGATTTTTTAACGTCCTATCCAGACAAAACACCCAATTAGTGTTATTTTGCATCAAATTTTATTTCCATGTTGGACAGCATTCAGGTAAGCGGACAAAAAGACACAAGAAGTGGATTTGGTGACGGCATTTTTGAATTGGGCAAAACAAATCCCAATGTGGTTGCCTTGACAGCTGATCTCGCTGGCTCTCTGAAACTGAATGCCTTCATCAAAGCTTTCCCTGAGAGATTCATTCAGTGCGGCATTGCAGAAGCCAACATGATTGGAATCGCAGCTGGACTTACCATTGGTGGAAAAATTCCTTTCACCACCACATTCGCCAATTTCTCCACTGGACGGGTATACGATCAGATCAGACAATCGGTTGCTTACTCAGGCAAGAACGTAAAAATATGTGCATCCCATGCTGGACTCACACTCGGTGAAGACGGAGCAACCCATCAGATCCTAGAAGATATAGGACTCATGAAGATGTTGCCAGGAATGACTGTGATTGTTCCATGTGATTACAACCAAACCAAAGCAGCCACCATCGCAATCGCTGAACATGTTGGTCCGGTATATTTAAGATTCGGAAGACCTGTTTGGCCCATTTTCACATCGGCGGATGAAAAATTTGTAATTGGAAAGGCACAACAACTTGCAGAAGGAAATGATGTTTCCATATTTGCCTGCGGCCACCTTGTTTGGAAAGCAGTAGAAGCTGCCAAACAACTAAAAGAAAAAGGCATCCATGCGGATGTAATCAACCTGCATACCATCAAACCTTTGGATGAAAAAGCAATCATCGCTTCACTCAAAAAAACTGGATGTGCTGTAACTGCGGAAGAACACAATGTAATAGGTGGAATGGGCGACAGCATTGCACAGGTGGCAGCCAAGCATTGCCCTACGCCCATTGAGATGATCGGCACACAGGATACTTTTGGAGAAAGCGGTACACCCACTGAGCTTTTGAAAAAATACGGATTGGACAGTGAATTCATTGTAGCAGCTGCTGAAAAAGCCATCGCCAGGAAAAAGTCTTAAGCGTTGATGTTGCTTCAAGCCGACGATAATGAACTTGTAAGACTTTTCAAAGAGCATATTGACAGAGAGAAAGCTTTCACTGTCATTGTAAAACGTTATCAGGAAAAAGTATACTGGCAAATCAGAAGATTGGTCGTGAGCCATGATGATGCGGATGATGTCATGCAACATGTATTCATCAAAGCATGGAAGGGATTGGACAATTTCAGGGAAGATGCAAAACTTTACACCTGGTTGTACAGAATAGCCGTGAATGAGTCCCTGAGTTTTCTGGAACAACAAAAAAAACGCTCATCTGTTTCACTTGACGATATCAGTGGATCTGTTGAACAAAAGCTCGTTCAGGAAAAAGGGTTTGATGAAAAAGAGGCCGTGTGGAAACTCCAGAAAGCCATTCAACAATTACCAGAAAAGCAACGGGCAGTATTCAATTTGCGCTATTTCGAGGAAATGCCATACGAGCAAATGAGCGAGGTGCTTGAAACCTCCGTGGGAGCCTTGAAGGCAAGCTATCACCATGCCGTTAAGAAAATTGAGGATTATATTTTACACCATTAAACCCATTGAATCATTCAGTGTCTTAGAAAGGATGGCAAAAGGCAGAGATATACAAAATGAATTAAACGACATCAGTCAGACCGTTGCTAACCTCAACGGGAAGTCTCCTTTTGCCATTCCTACCAATTATTTTGATCGGTTCCCCCAAATTATAATGCAAAAAATTGAAAATGAGGAACTTGCAAAAACCGAACCACTCCTTTCCCCAATGCTTGCATCGTTGAAGGAGCAATCACCCTTTGAAACGCCCCCCCATTATTTTAGCCAATTTACGGTCGAATTGCCCGAAACGAAAGCCAATGTATTCCAAATTGGATTCAAAAAATGGATGGGCTATGCAGCTGCTGCCTGTTTAGGAGGAATGATTTTCGGACTCATTTATCTTTCAAAACAAAACCAGCAGCCTGTTTCAATGGCTTCAACTTCAGTATCCAAAGAGGTTATTGAAAGCTACCTGAATGAAATTGATCTTTTGGATCAAGTAGAGACGGAGATGGAGATTGTGCTGAATGATGAAAATTTACAGGTAGATCTCTCGCTTGCATCCATTTCTGAAATGTTAAAAGACATTCCAGATAAAGATATTTCCAGATTTTTAGACCAGCCCGGCTATGATGAATCCAAATCGTTGAATTAATTTTATACCATATACCATGAAACCAGTATTCGTCCTCCTGACAACTTGCCTTTTTGCTGCAGGTGCTATTGCCCAAAACCGACCAGGGGGCGAAGGCCGCTCAATGGAAGCAAAAAAATTGCAAGCGATGGAAATGGCCTTTATCACCAAAGAGCTGAACCTTACTCCAGATGAAGCTCAAAAATTTTGGCCTGTTTTCAATCAGTACCGCAATGAACTAAAATCCATTGCGAAAAATCAGTCCGCAAACGACCAATTGGAAAGGCAGCAAAAGATGCTGGATGTAAGAAAAAGATACAGAGAGGATTTCAGCAAATGTGTTGACCAACAGAGGGCCAATAAGGTATTCGGTGTAGAGGCAGAATTCAGGAACCTGGTACGCAGGGAATTCCAGAAAAGAGAGTCTGAGAGGGCAAATTTCGAGAGAAGAAGGTGAAAATTTTGAATTATTTAGTTTTCTAATGTATTTTTAACCCGGTGTTTTTCATAGGTTAGCAACGGCTGGCTCTCTTTAGGGCTAGCCTTTTTTATAACTTGACAAAAGGTGATTTGATGTCATGGTAAAATAGGAAAGTCCAGCTTTCCTGCTGCCCCATCTCCCACCATTCTTTTCTTAACTCCATCGCCTTTTTCCCATTTGCATCATATTTGGCAATAAACCTGGTTTTCATTTGTTGTAATTGCGGTGCTTCATCACCACCGAAAAAAATGGTATCACCCTTTTCTTTCACCCAAAATACCTGGTGAAATCGCGAATGACCAGCAGACAATTCATAGGTGATATACTCATCAATCAATCCTCTTCCATCTACCAATGTGACTTTCTCATGGTCAGATAAATAAGAGAAGTATTGCTGATTGTAAGAAGATGAGTTTCCGCTTTTAGCAAAGGCCAGTTCCTGGGAGTTGATATAATGTTGTGCATGGGGAAAAGTCAGAGAGGGAATATTGCTGAAAGCGTCTCGAACAATCAGTCCGCCGGCATGGTCCTGATGCAGATGACTCACCAAGACCTTTGTCACATCTGTTGATGAATATCCACATGAGGACAGATTCTGGATGATTTGCAGGACTCCGTTTTGGGCAAAGCCGAGTCCACTGTCAAATAGAATAACATCTTTTTCTGTTACAACCAGAAAAGGCTGGATCTCTACCAAGAGACTCCCGCGTGGTCTCTCCTGCAGGAGATCTTTTTCAGGATCAAATGGGACAAAGACCTTTGTGTGATCGATCGTAAATGTTCCCTCTGACAATGGAAATATTTTCATTCATTTCAATTATTGATCAACGCAAAATCATTTGCCTGTCTGCATCCAATCTGATCAGTATAAAAAGTAAGACTGTGAATGTTATCAAAGCAGTTCCACCATAACTCATAAATGGAAGTGGAATGCCAATAACCGGAACAATACCGAGCGTCATCCCAATATTGATGAAAATGTGAAAGAAAAATACGGAAGCTACGCCATAGGCATATGCCCTGGCGAAAGCACTGCGTTGTCTTTCAGCTATGTTTACAATTCTGAATAACATGAAGAGATAAAGCCCCAAGAGGATCAAGCTCCCAAAAAATCCAAACCCCTCTCCGATGGTACAAAAGATAAAGTCGGTTCTTTGCTCTGGAACAAAATCATACCTGGTTTGTGTTCCCTTCAACAACCCCTTTCCAAACATGCCGCCAGAGCCAATGGCAATTTTACTTTGCTTTACATTGTAATTGCCAGCCTTCTTTCGCTCTTCCATTTTCTTGAGGTCTGCATCAGAAAGGGTTGACTCATCAACCTGAAAATCCTTTCCAACCGTTGCATAAATCCGCTGCACCTGATATGGCTTCAATACATCGGAGAAAAAATAAGGAACAGCAAACCGTTGAATTCCAACACAAAGTGCCCATATGCCAACGATAACTAAAAACAGCCCCTTGTTTCTCTTGAACTCTCTTCTTGAAACATAAACAAACAATACTGCAATGGCGGTCAATATCAATGCAAGCAGATTTTGATCCAACAGCAGCGTCAACACTACCAACAGTGCGACAGCAAATCCAATTACCAGCACAGAAGCAGGGAGTCCTTCTCTGTACAATACCAGAAAAAAAGAAAAATACACCAAAGCCAATCCGGTTTCACTTTGTAAGATTGTTAAGATGGCGGGAAGAATGATCAAGGAAGAAGCAAATAACTGCGACTTGAGTTTCTTGAAATTCAGGTCAAGTGATGACATGTATTTTGCCAAGGCGAGATTCACAAACACTTTGCACAATTCGGCGGGCTGCAATTGAAATCCAGAGAAGCGGATAATAGACTTCGTTCCTTTTACATCTGTATGAAATGGGAAAACCAATATCAACAAAACAATTCCAAGAAAATAAAATATGTTGGATGTAGCAGTAAAAAATTTACTGTCGGTCAATAAGATAAAAACTGCCAATACACCACAAATAGCAAAATAGTAAAGTTGTCTGCTGTAATCGGTTTTAAAGGAAAGGAAACCATTTAAAACAGCTTCATCGCGGTATGATGTAGCAAATATGCTCATGATACCGATTGTAACCAGTGCAATGTATGCAATTACAAGTGCCCAGTCGATTCCCTTGGTTATTTCAGCAGATTGATTCCTCATCTTTTAATATTGCTTCAATATGAAGAGCTGTGATTTGTTGTGTATGTTTTGAATCAGATTCATTGTTGGGCAAATCAACAACTGCAGTCGCACGCTTCACCTGAACTTTGATTTTTTCTTTCCTCAATGAATCCAATCGGTTCCGCTTCATTTTCACAATAGGCAGAATAATTTCTGTGCCTTCAATTCGTTCAACCTCTTTCCACCTTGTATCCGACAATGTATCTTTTAGGTATTTTTCCATCATCAGAGAAGCCATTGGAGTTGCCCAGGTAGCGCCGAATCCTGCATTTTCTACAATGACGGCAATGGCAATGGTGGGATTTTCTCTGGGTGCAAAACAAACAAACCAGGAATGGTTCTTTAACTTTTCTCTGCGCCCGTTGATGATGCCATAATTCTCTGCAGTACCTGTTTTACCAGCGATGCTGATTCCTTCAATTCTTGCACCCATGGCAGTTCCACGATCAACCACATCCTGCATGCCCAGTTGAACTATATTGTATATCGTGTCTGGTATTTTGGTTACTTCATGCCTTATTTTGAATTTATTCAACAATGTATCACTGTCATCCTCGTTTTCTATGGATTTAACAAAATGAGGTGTATAATAATATCCTTTGTTGGCAATGATACACATCAAGTTGGCCATTTGCAATGGAGTAGCCTGCATCTCCCCCTGACCTATTCCCAAAAAAACGTTGGTACAAGAGTTCCAGCTGTTGTTGTATAACCTGTTGTAAAAACTTGTATCGGTGATGAGCCCCTTGTCCTCACTCGGCAAATCCAGTCCCAATCTCACACCCATTCCAAAAGAATTCATATACCCTTTCCACCTTGTATAACCGAGCCTTGTGTTACGATCCTGCCTATTGTCAACTGCCATCCTGTATATGTGCGAGAAATAACTGTTGCAGGAATTCGCCAATGCCAATCGCAGGTTGGCTGCGTGGGCAGGATTTTTGTGCTCACATGCAATAGGTCTGTTGCAACCTCGGTATGCACCACCGCAACCGTACCCAAAAGATGGAGTGATCACACCTTCATCCAATGCGATGAGTGCTCCCATCGGTTTGATGGTGGAGCCTGGTGCATATTGCCCTTTGATGGCACGGTTAAAAAGTGGACGCGCAGTATCCCTTAGCATGTAAGAGAAATTGGCCTTGCGAAAACTGCCTGTCAGCAAATTGGGATCATAAGTAGGACCACTTGCCATGGCCAATATTCCACCTGTCTTGGGTTCAATGGCGACAATTGCACCTAATTTATTTTTGAGCAATCGCTCCGCGAGGACCTGCAGTTCCACATCTAAATAGGTATTCAGGTTTCTACCAGCGACTGCAACAGAATCGTAAACCCCTTTCTCATAAGGACCAACAATCCTGTTTTTATTGTCCTTTACCTGATAACGAATGCCTCTTTTGCCCATCAAAATTGACTCATAATAACGCTCCAAGCCAGACAAGCCCATGTAATCCCCCATCTGATAATAAAAATTCGTGCGCTTGAGAATATTGGAATCAACCTCCCCAACATAGCCCAATACATGTGCTGCAGCTTTGTATGGATAAGAGCGTGCTGGCCTCTCTTGCAAATAGAATCCTGGTTCAAACCTGAAAATATTTTCCTGCAGTTGCACAAATGTTTCCGTATCAATGGCTGATTCAAAAACAGAGGGACGGAATTTTCCATTTTTGATGATGGATCCGATCAATCGATCGTGAAATTTTTTTGGATGGATGTTCAAGATCCTGCACAACCCAGCCGTATCAAGGTTTTTAACTGCATTGGGAAGCACCATTAAATCATAGGTAAGTGTGTTCTCAAGAATAGATCTGCCTTTCCGATCAAAAATAATTCCCCTGTCCGGGTAAACAATTGTCTTGCTCACTGCATTGTCCAATGCCAACAAATCATAGGTGGAGGAAGAGAGCTGAAGAAAAAGCAGGCGTATGATCAAAATGATGAAAGCAACCAGAATCAATACCCTTATCACATTTTGCCTTGACTGGTTGAAAACCGACATGTTGAATTGAAAATTTGAATGTAAAATTAGACAATTGTACGCTTAACGCACAGTTGATTTTTTATTGAAAAATAAATCAGCGATCAAAATCAACAATAAGCTGACCAATGCAGTTGCAAACAGCTTGGCGATGAAATAAAAGAAGGATCCAAATTGAAGCCACTCCAGAAATATCAAATAGGCATGATGCAGGACTGTTAGAATAATGATATAAACTGTATATGGAACAGATCCCATTGTTTTGTTATTGGGCTCTTCTGTTCCCCATTCTGTAGCTTCTTTGGGCAGTAACAAGTTGATTACAAATGGTCTCAAATATGCAATCAGTAGTGATGCAGCAGCATGCAGCCCGGGTGTTTTAAAAAACCAGTCAACCGCCATTCCAATTAAAAATCCAAGCACCAAAAGATTGATTCTGGTTGTTTTAAATGGAAGCCACAGTATCAGAACAAAGTAGAAATAAGGAACGATGAATTGATGCAGCGGTGGAATCCTGGTTACAATGAATACCTGGAAGAAGAGTATGATGAGGATACGGATGATATTTTTAACAACCACACTCATTCCTTGATTTGTTTTAATTGCACCTCGTTCATTTCTTCACGCAAGGCGTTTTTTACAACATACGCATGCTGTACATTTGAAAAATCGACTGCAGTTCTTACTTTCAAGATATATGTATTCGTTTCCAAGTCTTGCTGGACATTGTCTACCCATCCAATGCGTGAGCCGGGAGGAAACTTGTCAGAATATGGACTTGAAACAACTTCATCACCTTTTTTAACAACCACGGTCTTAGGAATTTTTCTCAAAACCAACAAACCGGGATCCCTGCCATCCCAGGTGATCTCACCCAAACCACTTCCTTTTTTCAAGATGGCAATCACCTTGGATTGCTTATGCAACAAGCTCATGACCAAACTCATGTTCTTGCTGACGCCTACCACCGTTCCAATGATTCCATCTGCTCCAACGACCGCCATGTTTTCAGAAACTCCCTGCTCACTGCCGCGATGCAGCGTCAAGTAATTTTGTTGAAGAAATACACTGTTGGAAATGACCTTGGCTGACAAGTACTGGTATTGCAGGAATTGCTTTACTGAATCGACATAGGCCGTATCGGTAACGTATTTGTATCCAGTATCAGGCATCAATTGACCAGATGGAACGTTGGACAACAAGAACGCATTTTGATCTCTCAATTTTTTATTTTCCTTGCGAAGTGCAAAATACTCTTCCACATTATTTGCTCTGCGATTGATATCTCCAGATACTTCCCCTGCCATCATTCCAAAATATGTACTGTGGAACCTGTTGGAAGAAAACAACATGGAAAGGGAGATCCCCTGTAAAATCAAAAACAAAATGAAAACTGCGTACCGTCTGATGAAAAGAAAAACATTGCGCATGTTTGAAACTTCCTTGGGTAAAAAGCCCGGTTATCGCATGATGAATGGAAAAGACTGATAGCTCTTCAATGCCAGCCCTGTTCCACGAACAACACTCTTCAGTGGATCTTCTGCAACATGAACCGGTAATTTTATTTTTTGCGACAATCGTTTGTCAAGTCCTCTCAACAATGCGCCTCCACCCGTCAGGTACAAACCGCGACGATAAATATCAGCAGCCAACTCCGGAGGAGTCGTTTCAAGAGCTTTTAAAATGGCTTCTTCAATTTTGAAAATGGATTTGTCCAATGCCTCTGCAATTTCCTGATAGCTCACCATGATTTGTTTTGGGATTCCCGTTACCAAATCACGACCGTTTACCGGAATGTCATCAGGCGGATTATCAAGGTCTTTCAAAGCTGCACCGATATTGATTTTGATTTGTTCAGCAGTTCTTTCACCAATCAGCAAACTATGGTATCTCCGCAACGCTTCCATGATGTCTGCGGTAAATTCATCACCTGCAATGCGAATGGATTGGTCGCAAACAATACCAGCCAAAGCAATGACTGTAATACCTGTTGTACCACCTCCGATGTCAATGATCATATTTCCTATAGGCTCTGTGACATCGATGCCAATACCCAAGGCAGCAGCCATGGGTTCGTGTATCAAGTATACTTCTTTTGCACCTGCCTGCTCTGCACTGTCTCTTACTGCTCTTTTTTCCACTTCAGTGATACTGGATGGAATACATATCATCATTCTCCAACTGGGAGGGAACAAAGGTTTTTTAGGATAAATCAACTTGATCATTTCCCTGATCATCAATTCTGCCGCATTGAAATCTGCAATCACTCCGTCTTTCAGGGGACGAACAGTTCTGATGCTCTCATGTGTTTTTTCATGCATCAACAATGCCTTTTTTCCAACAGCTATCAGGTGCTTGGGATTATTTCTGTCCAATGCAACGATGGAGGGTTCATTCACCACGATTTCATCATCATGAATGATGAGTGTATTGGCGGTCCCCAAGTCAATTGCAATATCCTGTGTAAACCATGAAAAAAGTCCCATGTATTGTTGATTTATAAGCCTTACAAAGTTGCTTTAAAAAAGCGAATTGGCAATCATGAATTTTTGAAAAAACTAAAATTGCATTGGAAAGAAAACTCAAGACCTGAATTCGTATCCGATATCTGATCGGAAGTATTTTCGATCGTATTGAATATGTTGAATGGCTGCAATGGATCTTTCCACTGCCGAACTGATGTCATTGCCATAGGAGGTAACTGCCAGGACCCTTCCTCCATTGGTTAGCAATTGTTCACCGGATTGTTTTACGCCTGCATGAAAAATGAGGGTGAAATCTGAGAAGGATGCGCCCAATCCCCTAATAACCTTGCCTTTTTCGAATGCTTCAGGATATCCGCCACTCACCAAGACCACGGTGGCTGCGGCATTTTCATGAAATGTTACTGATTGAGTGCCAAGTGTATGTTGGCTCATTGAAATGAAAAGCTCAACCAGGTCGGTTGAGAGCCTAGGCATGACAACTTCGGTCTCAGGATCACCCATCCTGCAATTGTACTCTATTACAAAAGGTTCTCCTTCTACATTGATCAAGCCAAAAAAGACAAAACCATGGTATGTAAGTTTTTCCGATCTGAGTCCGGCAATGGTAGGCTTCACAACTTTTTCCACCACCTTGTCCATGAATTCACCTTGTGCAAATGGCACCGGACTTACAGCACCCATTCCACCCGTATTCAGCCCCTTGTCCCCTTCGCCAATTCGTTTGTAATCCTTTGCCTCAGGCAACAATACATAATCATGTCCATCGGTAAGTGCAAAAACGCTGAGTTCAACTCCTTTCAAAAACTGCTCAATCACCACTTTTGCACTTGCTTGTCCAAATTTTGCCTCCAGGATCATTTCTTCAAATGCAGTCAGCGCCTCTTCATGCGAATGTGCAATCACAACGCCCTTGCCCGCAGCGAGTCCGTCTGCTTTCAACACAATCGGCAGACCATGTTGCTGAATATACTGTTTGCCCTCTTCAAAATTATCTTTCGTGAATTCTTTGTATGCAGCAGTGGGAATGCCATGCCGCTCCATGAATGCTTTTGCATACGCTTTGCTTCCCTCCAATTGGGCAGCTTCCGCTGAAGGACCAACGACAATCAAATCCGCCAATGAAACATCTGCTGTGAGGTAGTCGTAAATCCCCTGTACAAGCGGATCTTCTGGTCCAACTACCACCATGTGAATATCCTTCTCTCTGCAGCAATCAGCAATCGCTTTGAAATCAAGCAAGTCTATTGCAATATTTTCTCCAATGGTTGCAGTTCCTGGATTTCCAGGAGCGATGAACAACTGATTACAATGTTTGCTTTGCTTTATTTTCCAGGCCAAGGCATGTTCTCTGCCTCCAGAACCCAACAGAAGTATGTTCATAGTGATGAACGAAGATACAAATTGCTTATTTTAGGCATTGCATAAATCAATCATATGGCCCAAACCAAGAACGCGTCTCACCCAAAAGGACTCTATGTATTATTCGCCACCGAAATGTGGGAGAGATATAATTATTACGGAATGAGAGCCATTTTGGTGCTTTTTATGACCAAAGCCCTCTTGTTTTCCAAGGAATTTTCCTCGCATCTATATGGTGGATATACCAGCTTGATCTACTTATCACCCTTGATTGGCGGATTCATTGCCGATCGATTTTGGGGGAATCAGCGCTCTATCATTACAGGTGGACTCATCATGGCACTGGGGGAATTTGTATTGTTTTTTTGTGGCAGCACCTATACCAGCAATGCAGAATTATCACAAATCCTCTTCTTCAGTGGATTGGGATTCATGATTGCAGGCAATGGATTTTTCAAGCCCAATATTTCAGCACTTGTAGGACAGTTGTATCCGAAAGGAGATACGCGCATCGATTCAGCCTATACCATTTTTTATATGGGGATCAATGTGGGGGGTGCATTGGGACCATTCATTTGCGGATTGGTAGGTGATACAGGAAATCCCGCTGATTTTAAATGGGCCTTTTTGGTAGGAGGCATTGGCATGCTGATCAGTGTTGCCATACAATTGATCTACCACAGAAAATTTGTAAAAGATCCAGATGGCAATACATTGGGCATGGAACCAACAAACAGCCAACCGATTTCAAGAAATCCAATCATCATGACTATTGGAATGCTTTTACTGGTGATGGTTTCAACGGGGATGCTTTATTTGGACTCGGGACTCGCCTCGATCAAACACATTGGCTTTACGATCAACGGTATAGAAATTGGAACTGCACTGTTTACCAATCTTATTTTTCTACTTGTCGCTTCCATTGTTACAATCGCCGCCATCATATTTACCGACAAAACACTCAGCAGCATCGAAAAAAGCAAAGTGCTGGTCATATTTACTGTTTCATTCTTCGTTGTATTTTTCTGGAGCGCCTTCGAACAGGCAGGTGCTTCCCTTACATTTTTTGCGGATGAACAAACCAATCGTGATCTTGGCTTTTTTGTTGTTCCTGCCAGTTTCTTTCAATCATTGAATTCAGTTTTTGTTGTTGGATTTGCACCTTTGCTCGCATGGCTTTGGGTGAGATTGGGAAAGCATGATCCTTCATCTCCAACTAAAATGGCATTGGGCTTGTTCTTGTTGGCAATGGGTTATTTGTGGATTGCATTTGGCGTGAAGGATGTTCAACCAGGCATCAAGGTCAGCATGATTTGGCTGCTTGGTATGTATGCATTGCATACCCTTGGAGAGTTGTGCTTGTCTCCCATTGGACTCTCATTGGTAAATAAATTGGCTCCACTCAAATTTGCTTCCATGCTGATGGCAGTATGGTTTACTGCAAACGCATTTGCCAATTACCTCGCTGGAGCATTGAGCAAATTGTATCCAGAGGCTGGCAAATCAAAAAACATTTTAGGTTTTGGAATCGAAAATAATTTTGATTTTTTCATCATGTTTGTTTTCATGTCAGGTGCAGCATCTTTGATACTTTTCTTTCTCTCCAAGAAATTACAAAGTCTGATGAAGTAATCAATTCAAATCTATCTATCTCATGAGCGATAAAAAATTTACTCCCTTTGTAGCACCCGATCAGGTAATGAAAGAATTTACCTGGAAAGCTGTCATCACAGGTGCTTGTTTTGGCATCATCTTCGGAGCTGCAACTGTCTATCTTGCCTTGAAAGCAGGCTTGACTGTGTCAGCATCCATTCCGATTGCCGTCATGTCGATTGCACTCAGCAGACTTTTTCTGAAGACCACCATCCTTGAAAACAACATCATCCAAACAACAGGCTCTGCAGGAGAAAGCATTGCAGCGGGTGTGGTATTTACTTTACCGGGATTTTTATTTCTCAGCGAGAGCACCAGTGCTGACTATTTTAATTACGTTACCATTCTGGTGCTTGCCATTTTTGGGGGCATGTTGGGAACACTGATGATGATACCCCTCAGAAGTGCACTCATTGTAAAAGAACATGAAACACTTCCGTACCCTGAAGGAACAGCCTGTGCATCTGTGTTAAAAGCAGGCGAGAGAGGAGGCAATTTTGCAAAAACTGCTTTTTCCGGATTGGGATTTGCAGTGCTCTATGCCTTTTTTCAAAAGATATTTCATGTCATCGCTGAAACCCCCTCCTTCATTACTGCACAAACCAATAAATATTTACCCTCTGCAAAAATCAGCGGCGAAATCACACCAGAATATTTAGGGGTGGGATACATCATCGGACCTAAAATTGCAGGTGTGCTTGTCGCAGGCAGTGTGCTCACATGGTTTGTTTTCAATCCATTGCTTGCAACAGTTGTTCCCGGCGATGTGATTGCAAGTCAATTGATAAAACTCGGTTACCTGCAAGACTTACAAACAGCCGGAGGACCAGGAGGATGGAATCCCGTAACACATCAATTTGCAGATTTTGCCACAGCTATTTACAGGGCATACGTAAGACAAATCGGTGCAGGCGCAGTAGCTGCAGGAGGATTCATTACGCTGATCAAAACCATCCCAACAATTATATCATCATTCAAAGGAAGCATTGGTAAAATAAAAAAAGAACAGTCTGACCTCCAGCAGACGTTGCGAACCGAGCGTGATCTGTCGCTTAAAATTGTGTTATGGGGAAGCCTCGTATTGATATTGCTGATGGGGATTTTACCCATGCTGCCAGGCAATGGAATGGCAAGTAAATTGCTTATCGGCATCTTGGTTGTTGTGTTTGGTGCATTTTTTGTGACAGTCTCCTCACGAATTGTAGGATTGATTGGATCTTCCAATAATCCCATCTCCGGCATGACCATTGCCACCATCATGGGCACTTGTTTGGTATTTATTGCAGTTGGTTGGACAGGCAAGGTTTTTGAACCAATGGCTTTGGTGGTGGGTGGAATTATTTGCATTGCTGCAGCGAATGCTGGTGCAACTTCACAAGACCTGAAAACTGGATATATTTTAGGTGCTACCCCACGTGCCCAGCAAATTGCATTGTTCATTGGAGCAATCGTTTCTTCCATTGCGATAGGCTTTACCATCAAAGTGCTGGATACTCCTACACAGGAAATGTTGCAATCAAATATCTACCATGCCATTGGCACTGATCGTTATGCCGCACCACAGGCGACATTGATGGCAACACTCATCAAGGGAATTCTTTCATTCAATTTGGATTGGCAATTTGTATTGGTGGGAGTTGCCATTGCGATTGTCATGGAACTATGTGGCATCAAAGCATTGAGTTTTGCAATTGGCATTTACCTCCCCCTTTCTACAACGCTTCCAATTTTTATAGGAGGCGCTATCAGAGGATGGGTTGACAAGAGCAAAAAGTCAACCGAGCATGCACATGAAGAAGACCTGAGACAAGGAAATCTTTTTGCCACCGGACTGGTTGCAGGTGGTGCCATTGCAGGGGTAGCAGTTGCATTTCTTTCTGCCAATGACTCCATAGCCAAAAAGCTGGGATTGTTGAACCTCGAGCCCAGTATCAGCCATCTATTGGGTGAACAGGGTTATTTCCTTCTGGGAACTATGATGTTCTTTGTGATGGCCTTCATATTGTATCGAGTGGCGATGAGGAAAGAGCAAACACTTTAAATGAATTGAACAATGAAAATCAGAGCATTGAAATTTAGCCTTCCATTGGCCATCTACATCCTGGCCTATTTATCATTTACACAAAATGGATGGATGGTTTTTGCTCCCATCTTATTTGCATTTTTGATCGTACCATCTGTAGAGTTGCTCATTCCATCGAATGAAAAAAATCTTACAGATGCCGAAGAACAAATTGCAAAGGAGGACAGACTATATGATATTTGGCTTTACGCAATTGTTCCTTTGCAATACATTGCCCTGTACTATTTTCTGCAAACAGTAAACGACCCTTCCATCAACCATTGGGAATTGGCGGGAAGAATATTGGCCATGGGACTGCTCTGCGGCACATTTGGAATCAATGTTGGACACGAACTCGGACACCGCCGACACCTTTATGAAAGAAACATGGCGAAAGCGTTATTGCTTACTTCTCTCTACATGCATTTTTATATTGAACACAACAAAGGTCACCATAAAAATGTTTCCACCCATGAAGATCCAAGCAGTGCCAGGAAGGGCGAAAATCTTTACCGTTTTTATCTGAGAACAGTTGCTTACGGATTCATCTCTGCATGGAAAATTGCAGCAGATGAACAAAGAAAAAAAGGGAAACCAGTACTGAATATCATGAATCAAATGATCCAGTTTCAACTGCTGCAATTGGTATTCCTTGCATCGATATTTTTAATGTTCGGAATCTTTGCAGGTACTTGTTTTCTTGCTGCAGCCACCATCGGTTTTCTGTTGTTGGAGACTGTAAATTACATTGAACATTATGGCCTTGAGAGAAAGAAAACAGAAGAAGGGTATGAACGTGCAATGCCTGAACACAGCTGGAACAGCAGTCATTTCTTGGGAAGATTGTTGCTTTTTGAACTTTCAAGACACAGCGATCATCATTATCAGGCAAGCAGAAAATATCAATTGCTCAGACATCATGAAGAGGCACCTCAAATGCCAACTGGGTACCCAGGAATGATATTGCTAGCTATGTTTCCCCCACTATGGTTTCAGGTTATGCACAAAAGAATGACTGAATTTAAAGCATCACTGAATCACTGAGGCCCCGAAATATGGCCTGAGCACTTCAGGAATTTGTATGCCTTCGGGTGTTTGAAAATTTTCTAGCATGCTTGCAAGGATACGTGGCAATGCGAGAGAGCTGCCATTTAATGAATGCAGCAATTGTGTTTTCCCCTGCTCGTCTTTGGTTCTGACTTTTAAACGGTTCGTTTGAAAATTTTCAAAGTTGGAAACGGAGCTAACTTCCAACCAGCGTTCCTGTGCAGCGCTGTATACTTCAAAATCATATGTAAGCGCAGATGCAAAACTCATGTCACCTCCGCACAATCGAAGAATTCTGTAAGGAAGTCCCAGAGAAATGATCAATTGCTCTACATGTGCAACCATTTGATCCAACGCAGCGTAACTGTTTGCTGCTTCTGTCAATTGTACAATTTCAACTTTGTCAAACTGGTGCACCCTGTTCAATCCGCGTACATCTTTTCCAAAACTGCCAGCCTCTCTTCTGAAGCATGGAGTATATGCTGTCATTTTGATAGGGAGCTTGGAAGCGGGAACGATTTCATCGCGATAAATATTTGTGACAGGCACCTCTGCCGTGGGAATCAGGTAAAGGTCATCTTCTTTGATATAATACATCTGTCCCTCTTTATCCGGCAGCTGTCCGGTTCCATATGCCGAGCTTGCGTTGACAATATGGGGAGGAATATATTCTGTATACCCTGCAGCGGTATTGTAATCCAGAAAATACTGAATCAATGCTCTTTGCAATTTTGCACCTCTGCCTTTGTACAATGGAAATCCACTGCCAGTTATTTTGACACCGGTTTGAAAATCGACAAGATCATATTGTATGATCAAATCCCAGTGCGGCTTTGCTCCAGGGTGCAGTTTTGGAAAGTCGGGTGATTGCTTCATCACCTGATTGTCTTCTGCTGTTTTACCATTCGGCACCAGTTCGTTTGGAAGATTGGGGAGTCGGACAAGTTGTTGGTTCAACTGTTGTTCAACTTCATTCAATTGCCCGGTGAGCGCATCGATTTGTTCTTTCAATGCTGCTACATTTGATTTGTTTGTCTCGGCTTCTTGTTGTTTTCCTTGGGCAATCAATGCTCCAATTGATTTGGAGGCAGTATTTCTTTTAGACAGCAATTCGTCAGACTGGGTCTGTAGATTTTTTCGCTGTTCATCCAACGAAATAATTTCATCAACGAGATGGATGTCCTGAAAATGCTTTTTCTGCAATCCATTCAATACTTTTTCCTTGTTTGTCCGAATAAACGCCAGCTGCAGCATCGATCAATTTTTGCAAAGATAAGAATTCAGGCAGTTGCGGGTGTTCGCTATCAGAATCTTGATTAGTTTTGCGGGATGTTGGTATCGGAAGATTTACAGGTCAGATGGTGGAAACTGGAAGAAAAACTCATGCAACGATTTGGGAAGAAACCCGACTTGGAGTCTATCCTTTTCTTAATTGGAGTTCAGGAAGTGGGCGGTGCAGGTCATGAGTTCACCAAAGAACAAAAACAAGATCTGATGCACGTGGCGGTCTGTTCAATTTTAGCGGCAAGTGGATATTATGAGAAGGAAGGCTGGGACCAGGATGGCTGGCCCCATTTCAAACAATTGAAAGAATTGCCAACGATGTCTTTGATAGAACAGGATAACTTTATGAAAGACCACGTACTTTTTTACTTCTCACAGAATGCGTTTGTATGAAGCACAACATTCAACTGATTTTTACGCTTTTCTTTTGGATCGCCATTGCTGCAACATCCTTGATGGCCCAACCTTCAACAAAGGTGAAAAAAATGGATGCCAGGCGGGATGTAAAAATGGTAACAGATTCAGGAACCTTCATCATCCGCTTAAGCGATTCCACACCCATCCACAGAGACAATTTCATCAAGCTGGTTAGATCCAGATTTTACGAAGGCATTTCATTTCACAGGGTGATCAGTGGATTCATGATTCAAGCAGGTGATGAAAAGTCTCGGATCCAAGCAGATTCAACAAGATTTTTAAAAGACTATACCCTTCCCGCAGAATTCATACCATCCCTCTACCACAGAAAAGGAGTCATTGCCGCTGCAAGATGGGGAGATGATATCAATCCGAAAAGGAACAGCAGCGGGGTTCAATTTTATATTGTACAAGGAAGAATCCACAACGACTTTACGCTTGACTCTGCTGAAACCTATCGATTGAAAGGCAGGAAATTACCTCTTTCGCACAGAGAGGTATACAAGCAAACCGGGGGTACTCCGCATCTCGATCAGAACTATACCATCTTCGGAGCATTGGTCAGCGGATTCGATGTGCTCGATAAGATTGGCAATACCGCCACCTCCGGAAAAACAGGGGGTGATAAGCCCCTGACTCCCATTCGGATCATACAAACAAGAATGGTGAAAAGAAAATCCTCTTAAAAGAACAATGAGACAATAAAAACTTTAATCTTGTAAAAAAATTTATATGAGTTTTCCTGAGCAAATCAAATACACAAAAGAGCACGAATGGATCTCTGTGGATGGAGATGTGGCGACCATTGGCATTACATCTTTCGCACAGGGCGAATTGGGTGACATCATATTTATAGATATTGATTCAATTGGAAAAGAGATGAATGCCGATCAGGTTTTTGGAACTGTGGAAGCTGTCAAAACAGTCAGCGATTTGTTCCTACCTGTTAACGGAACCATTCTCGAAAAAAACCCTCTGCTGGAAAGCCAACCTGAATTGGTAAACCAAGATCCCTATGGTCAGGGGTGGATGATCAAGATGAAAGTAGCTGATGCAGCTCAACTCAACAACCTGATGGATGTTCAGGCATACAAAGCACTGATAGGAGCTTGATACCAGCAAAAGTTTTCTCACATAAAAAAGCCCCTATTGAAATAGGGGCCGGTAACCAAAACTAACTGCTTATGAGAAAACTTTTGCTTTTGCTATTTATTTAGATGTCTCTGCTGCTGCTTTTCTTTTGTGCTTTTCGTTAAAAATTTATTAATGCCTTTTTACCACAGACACATCACCAATATAGACGCATGAGCGTGCATTTGGTTTGTTAAAGGGTCCATAAATAGATGAATTTTTCTCTTCTCAAAAAGTGATTTTCATCACTGCGAGAGCTTACTTGCGTTTTCTGCAAACTGAAGTGCATCAATCAGTTCACCAATATTGCCATTGAGGACATCTTGCAGGTTGTAAAGCGTCATTCCTATCCTGTGATCGGTTACCCGGCCTTGGGGGAAATTGTAGGTTCGGATTTTTGCTGAGCGGTCACCTGTACTGACCAAGCTTTTTCTGTGTCTGGCTATTTCATCTTCCTGTTTTCTAACCTGCTCCTCATATAAACGGGTTCTCAGCATTTGCATCGCCTTCTCCCTGTTTCCAAGTTGTGTTCTTTCCGTTTGGCAAATTACCACCGTTCCTGTAGGGATATGGGTGAGCATGACCTTGGTTTCCACCTTGTTCACGTTTTGTCCGCCTGCACCCCCACTTCGGGCAGTTTCCATTTTTACATCACTTTCTCTGATTTCCACATCGACCTCCTCTGCTTCTGGCATCACCGCAACAGTTGCGGCACTGGTATGCACCCTTCCACTGGCCTCTGTATCCGGCACCCTTTGCACGCGGTGCACACCGCTTTCAAATTTCAATGTGCCATAAACATCTTCACCGGTCACTTCCAACTGGGCTTCCTTGTATCCTCCCACAGTTCCTTCGCTTTCAGAAAGCAATGCTGTTTTCCAGCCTTTACCCTCACAGTACCTGATGTACATTCTCAATAGATCTCCTGCAAAAAGTGATGCTTCATCACCACCAGTTCCTGCCCTGATTTCGAGAATCGCATTTTTCTCATCCTGAGGATCTTTTGGAATCAGCATGTTTCTGATTTGCTTTTCGAGCTCTTCTTTTTTAAGATCCAGGTCAGCCGTTTCTGCCTTGGCCAATTCCCTGAGTTCCTCATCGTCCCCCATCAAAGCCTCGCGATTAAATTCTACATCAGACAATACCCGCTTGTATTGTTCGTAAGCAACCACAATTTTCTCAAGACTTCTGTATTCTTTTGAAAGTTGACTGAAGCGCTTGTTGTCGTTCACAACTGCCGGGTTGGTCAGTGCAACTCCAATATCATCAAACTTGGCTTTTATGGCTTCCAGCTTATCTAACATAGTATTCTCGCTCCCTCAGATGATTAATGTTTAATTTAGTGCGCAAAGTTACTTCTTTCTAAGATGAATTACCGCAAGTTTCAAGCCGATTGCCTTTTTGATGGACATGAAATGTTGGAAGAGAATCATGTGCTGATCACTTCATTGGAAGGAAAGATCATGGATATCATTCCTGCAGCAGAGGCTGGGGGTGATATATTGAAACTGAGTGGAATACTCTCGCCAGGTTTCATCAATGCACATTGTCACTTGGAGCTCAGCCACATGAAGGATGTGATTCCCCCACAAACAGGACTGATCCCATTTCTGCTGGATGTAGTTGGAAAAAGAGATTTCGCTCATGAACTGATTTTAGAGAAAATCAAATTGGCAGAGCAAGAAATGGAAAATGATGGAATCGTTGCTGTTGGAGATATTGGCAATACCGCAGACACCATTGCAACAAAAATGAGCAGTAAGTTGAAATGGAATAATTTTGTTGAGGTGCTCTGCTTCAGCGATCAAATAGCTGATCAACGCTTGGAACAATACAATGGCGTTTTGAAAAACTTCAAAGAGGCTGAAGAAAAATTCAACATCCAACACTGGCAATCAAATCTGGTTCCACATGCGCCATATACCATAAGTGATATTACTTTTAAAAGAATCAATGAACAAACTGCTGATGCAGTCATCAGCATGCACAACCAGGAAAATCCAGCTGAAGATGAATTGTACAAAACCGGGAAAGGAAATTATTTGAAATTTTTACAAAAGTTTGGATTCGAATCTTCTCCCTTTCCTACAACAGGAAAATCAGCCCTGCAGTCCTGCTTGCCTCATTTCAATAAAGACCAAAGAGTGATTCTTGTACACAATACATTTACCAGTCAGGAGGATATCAGCTTTGCAGCACAACATGCAGAAGCCCATTTGTCAGGATTGCATTATTGTCTTTGTATCAACGCCAATATTTACATTGAGAACAAAATTCCACCGATCGAATTGCTGATGCAAAACAATGCTGAGATAGTGCTGGGCACTGACAGCTACAGCAGCAATTGGCAGTTGAGCATTGCAGCTGAAATAAAAACAATCAAAGAAAAATTTCCCTTGATACCCATTGCAACCATATTGAAATGGGCAACTTCCAATGGTGCCAAAGCCCTCAACAGATTTAGTGAATTGGGCAGCTTTGAAAAAGGCAAACAACCAGGTGTAGTTTTATTGGATAACAATTTCAACTCCAAAAAATTGATTTGATCATTCCTCCAGTACTGTACGAATGATGGCCAAGGATTTCAGTTTTGAGAACGGATGGATATGCATTGCATAGAATTGAAGCAAATCATCCATCAACTGATTGCGCTGGTTCCTGTTCAACTTGATCTCCCCTAACTCAGCTATTTGCATTGCCCGAAGCAATTGGGCAATTTTTTCACTCAAAGGAGGTTGAATAACCAACTGATGGGAAGGATTGGAAGAAACAAATTGCCCCTCGTGCAAATCCAGGTATTGATTTGTATGAGAAAAATTATCCATGATTCTGAATCCAAAAAAATGAGAAAGATGTATGATATAAAACAAGGGCAGGTTGGCAAGTTGACTTTCACTTGATTTGTAGAGTCCAGATAAAACATCTTCCAAAAAGTAAAAGAGATCTGCATGTGCGTCGGGTTGCTTTAGACAATTTTGAAGCAACTCCAACATGAAAAGTAAAATAGCATTGCGGGTAATATTTGAAACTTCCGTCTCATGTTGAATCAGCTGTTTACTCTCTTTAATCCGCTGCAATGTTTGTCTGTCGTTGTGATAAACAACCATATCCAGTACATTTCCTGGCTGCAATTGAGCCGAATGCAAGAAGGGATTTTTTTTATTGGTTCTTACCCCATTCACCATGTACTGCTGGAGACCAAACATTTCCGTATAAATGGATACCACCAATGATGTTTCACCGTACTTAACGGTCCGCAGCACAATTCCCTTGGTATGATGTATGGAGGACATGTTTATTGGATAAAGAAAATTTTTCCAACCACATGATCTGAATTGTCCTGATTTGATACAATGATCAAATAAACCCCGGAGTGGACGCGCTCTCCTTTATAATTTCTTCCATTCCAAATGGCCTGTCCTCCCAGAGATCGCGTTTGATACACCAATCTTCCATCCAGCTCTGTTATTTTGACCCATGCATTCAAGGGCAAGTCTTTGATGCCAATGGTACCATTGTATCCGGAGGGAACAGGATTGGGGAAAACAATCGGCTTCTTCATAGATTCAACAACAGCAGTGGCCGTGCTTCTGAAAGATGAGATCCCGGATGATGTCATGAAAAAAACTTCACCTGTATTAGATTGTATGATGATTGAGTACACATGATTGCTCAACAGCTTGCTGTTTTCTGCAGTAAAGCGGTGAACTACTTTTTGCCCATCTGCACTCAGCAGCCAAACACCATTGTTGGAGGCAATCCATTTCCTATCTGCGGCATCTATCTTGATATCATTGATTGTTTCGTTGGAGAGCAATAGTCCTGCAAAATTATCCAGCTGGACAACAGGCAGTGTGGCATCGCAGTTGTTGAACAAATCAGTTCCACATTGGATGATCCCAATTCCCTTGTCTGTTCCAACCCACAAATTCCCCGATTGGTCCTCTGCAATCGACAATACATTTGAAGAGGGAAGATTTCCGCGTCCGGTTCCCTGTTGAAAAAGTCTCCATTGATCATCATTTGTTGCATCGATGGTATTCCTATCATCAAAACAAATCAATCCCGATGCATTGAAACTGGTCATCCATTTTCTTCCTTGTCCATCCACCAAGATTTTATGGAGCATGTTTTTTTCAACTGAAAATGGAATAGAAAAATTTTTCCAGGAGCCGTCTTTCTTTTTTACAACAAGCGGTTGACTGGTATTGGGATTGGTCATCCATAGATTGGCTGCTGCATCCAATGCCAGAGAGGCAACATTGCAAAGTCCTGCTTGATCCCGATCCGACTGCAATCCATTGGCCGTAATAGCTACAGTAGAAAATTTATCATCTTTAGCAATAGACAGCAATCCTGTTCCTTTGGTTCCAACGTAAATTTTTTCTGTTTGTGGTTCAATGACCGCAGATCCAAAGTCGGCCAATTTAGTAAGATAGTCATAGGTGGCGGGTCTGTAATTCTTCCATTTATCATCAATGAGCACGAAGCATTCATTTCCCTTTTTGTCATTGGTCAAATTCCGTTGATCACCGCCAACCGCCACCAGCCTGCCCTCTCTGAAATCTCCCTGACCAAAAGAAAGCCCTGATGGACCATTGGGAAACACCTGTTGAGGTGCATTGAAAATCATTTTGATGAGACCATTGTTTTGATCGCCCATCCAAAATCCTGCTCCATCCCGAATACAATCATTGACAGCGGTAAATAGGTTTGATGCGACCTGCTGAGGTGGTGCAGAGGGTGCACTAAAATAGGTGACCGATCCAAGACCATTGGAGGTTTCGAAAATAAAAAGTGTACTGCCTTTTGCTTTTACTCGATGGATAGGATGCTTCGACGCATAAAGCAATTTCCATGTTCCTGCATCAAAGATGAAAATACTGTCACGGGATTGAATCACCAATGATTCGCCCCATTGACAAATGCTTTGTACCAATAATTGTTTGCCAGGTATTTCAAAAGCATTCCAATTTCTGAAGTCACTAAGTTTTGACAAGCTGAATGCTGCTACTTTGATTCCAAATGCAGTATTGGCATAAATGCTGTTTCCAATGACTGCAGTTTGAAATACTTCAACTGGAGCCCCCTCTTTCGCCGGAAAATAAGTGCCGACAATTTCATACTTGTATGCATCCAGAACGACAATGCCAAAGTTTGTGGAGATAAAAGCAAACTGATCCTTCCAGGTGATATCATGTATTTTTTTATCAGGTAAAATTTTACTGAGCTTGATATCTGGATAGTTTCGAAAATTGCTTCCTGTGATGATATCCAGATTTCCATTTTCATACCCAATGATAATTTTGTTTCCAAGCGGTTGCTTTGAAAACACCTGGATATTCACATCAGTCAATCCATTTGATTTCGAGTAAACTTGGAATTCATTTTTGGAAACATCGTAGCTGAAATATCCATTCACTGAAGCTGCAACGATGCTTTTCTGAATGGTATCAATGGAAATGATTTGTTGCATGGAAATGTGATCGCGCCACCATCCAATGGGCTTCAATTGAGATTGGCCCACTGACACAAATACCAGAAATACGAGCAACTGCAAAGCATATTTCATGGAATAAAAATACTGATTTAAGCACTGAGCGGATGTTAAAAAGATGGAGTTGAAAAAGATTAATTTTCTTTCCTTTGCATGAAATATGCTTATATGTGGTTGAAGATCGCCAAAGGGGTTTTAAAGTACAGGTGGATTTTATTGTCGGCATTGATCCTGTTTACTTCTTTCATGGCATTCGAAGCGAGCAAAGTAAGGATGAGCTATGACTTTTCAAGGGCCATTCCCACTGATCATCCCAAGTACCAACAATACCTTGATTTTAAAAAAACATTTGGCGAGGATGGCAACCTGCTTACAATTGGATTTCAAAGCAGCTCCTATTTTACAAAAGATTTATTTGATGCGACCGAAAGTTTACAGGAGTCGATCAAAAAAATACAAGGCGTTGAAGACATCATCAGTGTTCAAAATGCCGTCTACCTGAAAAGAAACGACAGCAGCTCCAAGCTAGAAGCAATAAGAATTTTTTCTCCTGAAATAAAAAATCAATTGGAACTGGACAGCATGAGAAATATTTTTCTTTCGCTTCCATTTTACAGAGGACTCATCTACAATCCATCTTCCAATGCCTACTTGTTGGGCGTACGGATTAACAAAGATATTCTTGGATCAAAAGAAAGAGAGAATACGGTAGGAGCCATTGAGGTCGCTGTACAATCATTCTCAGATCGGACAAAGTTGGATGTGCATCTCAGTGGACTCCCATTGATCCGAACCAATGTTGCCATCAAGATAGCCAATGAAATGAAATGGTTCCTGTTGGGTTCGCTGGCACTCTCTGCGTTGATACTTTTCATTTTCTTCAGATCTTTCAGTACAGTGATGCTTTCGTTGGGTGTTGTCATCATTGGAGTAGTATACAGCTTGGCCTCTATCTACTTGCTTGGTTATAAAATAACCCTGCTGACTGCATTGATTCCACCATTGATTGTTGTCATTGGAATTCCCAATTGCATTTATTTCTTAAATAAATTTCATGCATCCTATATCAAGACAGGCGACAAGGAAAAGTCGATTGTCGATATGATCAGCAAAATGGGAGTGGTTACCTTGTTCTGCAACATCAGTGCGGCATTGGGATTTGCAGTTTTTGCATTGACAAAAAGTGTTGTGCTCAGGGAATTTGGAGTAGTAGCTGGCATCAATATCATGTTGCTGTTTTTTATCACCATCATTCTCGTTCCCATTTCACTTTATTATATTGCTGCACCCAAGGCCAAGCACATACAATACTTAGACAACAAATGGCTCCTGGGCCTGCTGACCAATATTGAAAAATGGGTTTTTGCTCATCGCAAAACAGTCTACACAGTAACCGCCCTCCTGGTGATATTTTCCGTTGCTGGAATTTCTAAGTTGAAAACCCAGTCATTCATCGTGGATGATTTACCAAAAGAAGACCGCATTTATACAGACCTCAGATTTTTTGAAACCCATTTCAAAGGCATTATGCCGCTTGAAATCATTGTTGATACCAAGCGAAAAAACGGCATTGCAGGAAGCAGGGCATTGTCCGTATATGAAAAAGTGGATGCCTATTCTGCGCAAATTGCAGGTCACGCTTCCATCGCCAAACCATTGTCGCTTGCGGAGGGACTGAAATTTGCCAAACAGGGATTCTATGATGGCGATAGCAATAACTACTCTATGCCCAATGCATTTGACGGGGCTTTCTTGGCAGACTATATGAAGCCCGGACAATCATCCAATGCAAGCAATGGGTCATTGCAAAAACTGATGTCCTCCTTTGTTGACAGCACTAGACAAACCACCAGAATCAGTGTAAACATGGCAGATATCGGAAGTGAAAAGATGCCCATGCTGATTGACAGTTTGCAGAAAGAAGCATACCAATATTTTGATTCAAGCAAATACAATATCCATCTTACAGGTTCGAGCATCACTTTTTTAGAAGGAAGTATTTTCATCATTCAAGGATTGAAGGAAAGCATCCTCTGGGCATTTCTTTTTATCTCTCTGTGCATGCTGTATTTGTTTAGAAACCTCAGAATTTTGGTTTGCTCACTGATTCCCAATCTGATTCCACTGGCCATGACCGCAGGACTGATGGGATGGGTGGGCATCAATATAAAACCATCTACTGTGTTGGTTTTCAGTGTTGCACTCGGAATTGCCATAGACATCACCATCAGATTCCTGGTGAATTTTAAACAGGAATTGCCAATGGCATCAGGTGACATCAAACAAACAGTGGTATTGACCATACGAGATACCGGGATCAGCATCGTCTATACATCCCTGGTCTTGATCGCAGGTTTCATCATTTTCGCGTTCAGCGGATTTGGCAGCACCCAGGCACTCGGATGGCTCACTTCATTCACCCTTTTTACAGCTACTTTGACCAATCTGATCCTGCTTCCGGTAATCCTTCTTTTGATTAAAAAAATTAGATACTGATTAATATTTTGCCTTAAAAAGCTTATATATTAGATTTTATTTAATTATTTAATATTTTTAGTCAATTTTTATTGATTTACGTGGCTTGTTCTAGAATTTTTCAAAATCATATATAGGTTTTTTATTGATTGTGACAAACAAATCCCTTTCCTTGTTTGTCTTACTATAACTTTGCACTTCCTTAATAAATAATTAACAACAGAGCTATGAAGAATTTGCTTACACTTCTATTGGCCTTTGCTTCCATGTTTCAGTTCACCCTGGCACAAGCCATCAAGGTTCAAGGAACTGTTCAGGACAGTCAAGGGAAAGGTATCCCTAATGTAACCATTACAATCAATGGACAAAGGGGTGGTACCACATCTGACAAAGATGGAAACTTCACTTTGAACGTGAATTCACTCCAATCCAAACTCCTGTTCAGCTCCATCGGCTACAACAACGAAGAGGTTGCATTGGATGGAAAATCAACCATTGCGGTTACTATGACCAACAGTGAGTCAAACCTTGGTGAAGTAGTGGTAGTTGGTTATGGTACTCAGAGAAAGAGAGACCTTACAGGTTCTATCTCCAACGTCAGTGCCAATCAAATCAAGAATTTATCCCTCACTTCTCCTGAGCAGGCATTGCAGGGAAGGGTTGCGGGTGTGAATGTAACATCAAGCTCAGGTACACCGGGCGGATCTGTGAACATCAACGTACGCGGTATCGGTACCATCAGTGGCAATGCACAGCCTTTGTATGTATTGGATGGAATTCCCATCGCAACCGGTTCATTCTCTCAATTGGGTGTGGGCAACCAGGTATTGAACAGTTTAGCGGACGTAAATCCAAACGATATTGAGTCCATCGATATCTTGAAGGATGCATCAGCAACTGCGATCTATGGTTCAAGAGGTGC
>SXYR01000031.1 GCA_005788265.1 Bacteroidota bacterium
GGAATGTGGATGAACAATAAAATATGTTTTGCATTTTTATGCTCTTCAAATTTTTTGGAAAGCCAATCCAGGTCTGGTGGGAGGTACTTCCCTTGTTTATTAGAGGTGGTTGCAAACAACAAAACATTGTTGCCGATCACATGTTCAAAATTCAGGGGTGATTGCCATCCAGTCTCCCATTCTTCTTTTGTTGCCATATCGTGGTTTCCCTGGGTCACGAAGTATCTGAAAGGCAGCTGATCAAAAGTTGATTTCAATGTCGGGATATGGCTGATATCGTCATGCACGAGGTCTCCGTTGAAAACACAAAATTCAAAAGGGTCTTGGGTGTGAATTGATTTGATATGTGCAAGAGCAGTATCCAACATTTCCTGGTAAGCAGTTTTAGGCTGACCAAAATGAATATCCGATGCAATGGCAAAGCGAAGAACAGGTTTTTTAGTTTCGAATGCACTCAAATCCGTAGCAAATACGGATTTGCTGTTTAAAACAATGACTGCAGTAGAAATACCTTGTAAAAATTTCCGGCGATTCATGCTTGATATTTGAGCATGAAAGATAAATTATTTTTTTGCGTTCCCGCCAAATACTCTTTTAAGTAATTCTGAAGTTCTCGCAAGCGGATTTTTTCTGATTTGTTTTTCTTCCTCTCCAATTTGATAAAATATTCCTCCTACAGATTTTTCAGTTACGTAGGCAGCTAAATCCGGATTGATTTTCTTGAGACTCACTTTATTGTATGCATTGATAATCGTGCTCCAATGTTTGGTGGCATTGACTTTGTCCAGTGATTTTTCGATGACAGGCCTGAATTTATTGAGCAGTGAGGCAGTTGTTGCCTTTCTCAAATACTGTGTTCCTGCGGTGTCGCTTCCTTTGATGATGGATACAACATCTTCTACATTCATTGACTTCACTGCATCTACAAAAATGGCACCTGCTTCTTTACATGCATCTTCAGCACCGCGGTTCATACTGAGGATGGCCTCATCAACCTGATTGCCCAATCCAAGGCTTCTCAGGGTCTTTTCAACTTTTTCCGCTTCGGGGGGCAATAAAATTTTTAAGAGATCATTTTTGAAAAATCCATCTTCTTTGGAAAGTGCCGATGCTCCTTTTTGAGCACCAATGATCAAAGCCTCTCTGAGTCCGGCAATCATGTCTTCTTTTTCAGATCCTTTTGCTTCGGAAATACCAAGTGTCTGATTGGCTTTTTGTAAAATTCTTTTCAGTTGTGCATTGCTTGTAGAACTGATCAGTACCAATAGAAAGGTGATGAAGATTTTCATAGTGAGCGTGTTTTCAGGATGTGAAAATAGTGCTCCCTTTTGATATGGTTCTGTTAATTTCCAGTTCTTGGTTGAAAACAACAATATCAGCATCCATTCCTTTTTTCAAAGAACCGATCTGTTGATGAAGATTTAAAATTCTTGCAGGGGTGGAACTCAACATTGTGACTGCATCCACCAATGAAACCCCTGCAGTCTCTGTCATAGTTTTGATCAATCTATTGGCAGTGGCTGTACTTCCTGCAAATGCAGAGCCATCCATCAATTTGGCTACACCTTGGCCAACTTTTACATCTGTTCCATTGTGAATATGACCGAGTTTATAAATGCCATCTGGCATCGCAGCACCTCTCATGGCATCCGTGATCAGTGCAATATGTTCAACACCTTTGATTTTAACAATCAATTTCAAGAGTGCCTCGGGGAGGTGTATGCCATCTGCGATGATTTCTACATCCAGGTCATCATGCAAATATCCTGCTTCAATTACACCCGCATACCTGACTGCATTTTTTCTGGTTACACCCGACATTGCAGAATAAAAATGTGTAAGCAGCGAATATCCATTGTGATATGCACGTTTGGCTTCATCGTAAACTGCATCTGTATGTGCCATGGAAGCGATGATGCCTCTTTTGGTCAAAATTTTTCCAAGCTCAATTGCTCCTTTTTTTTCTGGTGCAATGCTCCACCTCTTGATATGCGGAGACCTTTCAAGTATTTCCATGTATTCAGTTGGGTCAGGATCACGGATATATGTTGGATCTTGTGCACCTCTCTGGTTCATGGAGAAATAGGGACCTTCCAAATGAATGCCTAAAAATTTTGCACCCTTGTTTTCGGATGCATGTACTTCATTGTAAATATCGAGTGTTCTGAGAATTCCCTCTTTATCGGAAGTAAGGGTTGTTGCCAGCATAGAAGTGGTACCATATTTGGCATGAATTTCAGCAACACCTAAAAAAGCATTTACCGATTCATCCATAAAATCAAATCCACCGCCTCCATGAACATGGATGTCTATGAATCCCGGTGCGACATAAGATTGTTTCGCATCAATCTCTTCAAACCCTGTAGATGTTATTGAACCAGTTTCAACTCCAAGGATTTTTCCGTCTTCAACCAAAATTGTTCCATTGGGAATAATCGTATTCTCAGTGATGATCTTCGCGTTGGTTATTTTAAATTTATTTTTTATCATCTCCATTTTCTGATGGCATGGCCTTTGACTGCATAGAAGAAAAGATAAGTATAACAAGGCAAAAGTATCCAATACGCCTGCTGCACACCGATGTTGTCAGCAATGGATCCATATACCAATGGAATCAACGCATTCCCGCTCAATCCCATGATCAACAATGATGCGCCCAGTTTTGTAAATCTTCCCAGTCCATCCAAGGCCAATGGCCAGATAGCTGCCCATACCAATGAATTTGCCAGTCCCAGTAAAACAACAAACCAGATTGAAATGGACGCATGGTGCCCAAGGAAATGAACCTGCTCTGAGGTCATTGTAATCAGAAAAGTGAGCACCAGTCCAAGTCCGGTGCAAATTTTAAGTGCGTTCACCTGTCGGATGTATTTAGGTATAGCGAGGATGCCGATGATGTATCCAACAATTGTTGCTGTCAACACATATGCCGGGAATGATTTGGCTTCCAGCAAAGGCATGTTCATGGAGAGCCCGTAGTTGATGATCGTATCTACAGAAATAATTTGTGCTCCCACATGCAGAAAAATTGCAACAGCACCAAGGATCAGATGGGGGAATTCAAATATGGTTTTCTTTTCTGCATTGGCATGAGCAGTTTCATCGCTTTCTTTTTCTGTATCTATTTCAGGCAAAGGCGAAAATCTTACCAGCAGTCCCAGGCAAAATAAAACCGTGCCTACAACTGCGTAAGGTTTGATAACCCTTCGGATCAACTCATCCAGCAATGGAGCCTTTTCCGTTGCATTCATTGTATTGAGTTGTGCGAACAAGTCTGTATCGGTTGCTTTTAACACCACGGCTGCAAAAAGGAGTGGTGCAATGATGCCTGCTCCCTTGTTGAAAATGCCCATGATGCTGATGCGTTGGGCAGCGCTTTCTTTAGGACCCAAAATGGTGATGTAGGGATTGGCGGCAGTTTGCAGGATGGCCAATCCTACGCCAATGGTGAAGAGTCCGAGTAGAAAAAGTTCATATGTTCTCCCGAATGCGGCGGGAATAAAAACAAATGCGCCTGTTGACATCAGGAAAAATCCTGTCATCATCCCCTTTTTAAATCCAACATTTTTTAACAGGTAGCTGGAGGGGACTGACATCACAAAATAGGATATATAGAATGCAAATGTTACGAGGTAGGATTCAAAATGATTCAGTTCACACGCGATTTTAAAATATGGGATCAGAATTGAATTGACCCAGGTAACAAATCCAAAAATGAAAAATAGGATACCTATAATCAGAATTGAAATGGTTGTTTCTTTTTTTGAAAGATTGTGTATCGACATCTTTATTTTTTTATCAATGACGCTGAATGCTTGTCCAGAAAAACAGTACAGTTCGGGTGATTTTGCAAAATACTTGCAGGATGCATATTGGATATGGTCTCTTTCATGCAATTGCTTACTGCAAGCGCTTTTCTTTCATCAGGAACAGAGCAGATGATTTCTTTTGATTTCATGATCTGTTGAATTGACATGCTGATTGCTTTTTTGGGGACTTCATCCATCGTCTCGAACCATCCCTCACCCCATTGTTGTTTTCTGCAGGCTTCATCGAGGGCTACTACAATATAAGGATCAGTGGTATCGAAGTCTGCCGGAGGATCATTGAAAGCCAGGTGACCATTTTCTCCGATGCCTGCCAGTGCCAAATCAATGTTTACTTGACTGATCAAAGCATTCAGTCTTTGACATTCAGCTGTCGGTTCATTTTCACCATTGATCAAGTGAAAACTTTTCAAAGGACTTACCCGATCAAGAAATCTTTCGGTAAGGTATTTTCTAAAACTTGCTTTGTGTGATATGGGGATGCCTATGTATTCATCCAAATGAAACATGTTCACTTTCCCCCAATCGATCGAAGCATCCTCTGTAAGCATTGTTAAAACAGGGAACTGGCTTGTTCCCGTTGCCAGTATGATATTTGCCTCTCCCTTGCTCTTGATGGTTTCTTTTATTTTTTCTGCAGCGCGTTTTCCGGCAGCTTTTCCAAGTTCAGCTGCATCCTCAAAAATCTCAATCTTCATGGGGAAGCTCTTTTAAATTTTAAGAAATAACTTTTTGTCGTATAATAATTTAAGAAAAATCCATTTGATGGCGAGTCCGGTGACGGCAAGTGCAACAGCATTGAACGGATCTCCCATCAGATCGGACAGCCATTGAAAAAATCCCTTGTTTGTATATCCCCATTGGATGAACTTTCCCGACATATAA
>SXYR01000153.1 GCA_005788265.1 Bacteroidota bacterium
ATCAGTTAGTGGACCTGGTTTTAGAGGAACAAATCAAACAAATGCAGGCTGAAACAATTCAGGCTGTTCATTCATCGTCCAATGCGATTGGAGAAATTTTCAATACCATGGACATGATGGTAAAGCATTCAAGCAATATGAACCCGATGGTATTGTTTGATCTACAGAAATACCATTTCGGATCATTTCAAAAATTCGCTGCACATAAAAACGACTTCCTGTTTAATATCATTTCCAACAATCTAAAAAAAGGAGTTGAAGAAGGGTTGTATCGCAGCGACATCAACATAGAAATTCTGGCAAAATTCAGGCTGGAAACATTGATGATAGGATTTAACATGGATGCTTTCCCCACCAACAAATTCAATGTTACAGATGTATCACTTGTAATCATTGAGAATTTCCTCTATGGATTGGCAACGGAAAAAGGATTCAACATGATTGAGTCCTACAAAAACAAACGAAAAGAAAATAACCTTATAAATTAATAACAAATGGTACGTGTGAGTCTACTATGTGCAGTCATACTTCAATTGTTTGTTGCTTCCCTGCAAGCCCAACAATCATTCAAGCTGTCTGCAGAGGAAGCAACCAGCATGGCATTGAAAAATGCGACTGAACTCAAAAACCTTCGATTGGATAAAGAAATTCAAATCGCAAAGAACAAAGAATACATTGCCCAGGCCACGCCTCAGGTAAACGGAAGCCTACAGATGCAACATTTCTTCAGTATACCCGTTACCCTATTGCCCGATTTTATATCGCCCGCTGTCTATGGTGTACTATCCAAAAACGGTGTCAAAGACGGAAGCGGAAATCCGATTACGCAACCAACCGGACCCGCACAGTTTTTTCCTGCACAGTTTGGAGTGCCCTGGCAATCCAATGCAGGCGTACAATTCCAACAACTTTTATTTCAACCTGATCTATTCATTGCCATCTCTGCAAGAAAAAAAGCCATTGATTATACAGATGCAAATATCAATGTAATGGAAGACTCTGTGAAAAGCAATGTGCTACGTGCATACTACAGCATCCTGATTGCAGAAAAAAGAAAACACTACTTGGATGAAAGCATTCAGCGCCTGGAAAAATTGAAGCAGGATCAAGAAAAATTATTCAAAAACGGTTTTGCAGAGAGATTGGATATTGACAAAACACAGGTTACACTCAATAATCTCACTACCACAGCTACCCAAATCGAAAGATTGATAGAAATTGGATATGCCTCTATGAAATTTGTATTGGCCATCGACCAAAAAGACAGCCTACAACTCACAGATCCACTGACAGAAGATTTAGTAAAAAAGGGATTGCTTGAAATGGGCAGTTTTAATTACTCCGACAGAAAAGAAATCCAACTGCTCAATGTGGTGAGAGACCTACAGGGACTGGATCTAAAGCGCCAGAAACTTGCATTCGTTCCTACCCTTGCGAGCTATTGGAGCTACAGCAGAAATGCATTGAGACAAGAATTCAATTTTTTTGATTTCAATCAGCAATGGTTCAAAGCTTCAGTGCTGGGCATCAACCTGAATGTGCCCATTTTCGACGGAGGCCAAAAGATGCAACGCATCAAACAGGCCAATATGAATGTTGAAAAAATTGACAATACCATTCAGAACTTGCAGCGTGCGATTGATTTACAATTGAAAGCCTCCTCAACACAATTCAAAAATGCACTTTCATCATTGGACGTACAGGAAAGAAATGTTCAACTGGCAGAGAAAGTATACAATACCACGAAAAAGAAATACGAGCAGGGACTCGGGTCAAGTTTCGAACTTCTTCAAACACAAACAGAACTGGAAAATGCACAGTCCAATTATTTCCAGGCATTGTTTGATGCTGTAAACGCTAAAATATCATTCACCAAAGCACTGGGCAAACTATAAAATATACAATACATCAAAATGAAAAAGCTATTCGTTATTGTCTTCATCGTTGCACTGGTATCCTGCGGAAGCAAAAAAGAAGGAAATCAGGATTTGACTGGAAAAAAAGCTGCACTGGAAACACTTACCAAACAGAGAGATGAGTTGAACAATCAAATCAATGCGCTTCAAACCGAGATCAATAAAATATCAGGAGGAGCTGCTACTGAAAAATTAAAGCTCGTTGAAGCAACAGCACTTGCAACACAAGATTTCAGTCATTACATCGAACTGCAAGGTAAAGTATCCACCGAAAATGTATCCTATGTTACACCCAGAGGGATGGGTGGACAAGTAAAACAGATGTATATAAAGCAGGGCGACTTTGTAAAAAAAGGTCAGTTGCTTATGAAGCTGGAAGACGGTATCGTGCAACAAAATATCAAACAGGTAGAGAGCCAATTGTCTTTTGCAAAAAATATTTTCACAAGACAAGAGAATCTTTGGAAGGAAGGTATTGGAACAGAAGTGCAATTTCTGTCAGCCAAAAACAATGTAGAGGGTTTAGAAAAACAACTCGAACTCGTAAAAGAACAACTAAGTACTACACTTGTAACTGCTGAAGTCAGCGGTGTGATTGAAACGGTAAGCATCAAAGTTGGTGAAACATTCATTGGAAACCCCATGGCGACCATCGTTATTGTAAATCCAGGTAACCTGAAAGCAGTGGTGGATGTACCTGAAAATTATGTGAGCAAAGTAAAAAAGGGAATGTCAACCATCATTACCATTCCGGACCTCAATGAATCATTCAACTCACAAATCAGTGTGGTCTCAGAAACGATCAATGCAACCTCCAGAAGTTTTATTGCTGAAAGCAAACTGCCCAGTAAATCAAATATCAAACCCAATCAGGTGGCACTCATCAAATTGCTGGACCACCAAGCAAAGAACGCCATCGTGGTTCCTGTTGAAACTGTTCAAACAGATGAAAAAGGAAAATACGTATTTGTAATGGCAGAGGAAAATGGTAAAAAAATTGCCCGCAAGCGCAGCATCACCATTGGAGAATTCTACGATGCATTGATTGAAGTGAAATCCGGTCTGGCAGTGAACGACCAATTGATCACAAAAGGATTCCAGGGATTGTACGAAGGACAGTTGCTGACCCTTGCTGCAAAATAAAACACCAAAAGAAATCATTAAACACAACAACATGGACAACCTGTCAAACAATAATCCCATTTCTAAATTGTTGCAGAATCCAAAAACATTTGGACCAACCAATTGGGCAATCAAAAACAAAACAGCTGTTTATTTGATCACCTTGATTATATCTGTTTGGGGCATTGGTCTTTTTCTCTCCTATCCCAAAGAGCAGTACCCCGATGTAGTCATACCCAATATATTCGTACAAACAGTATACGTAGGTAATTCTCCGAAAGAAATTGAGAGCCTCGTTACGCGTCCCATTGAGAAACAATTAAAAGGCATCACGGGAGTTAAAATCAACAGCATCAAGTCGACTTCCTTGCAAGATTTCTCTGCCATTACTGTGGAATTCAGCACTTCCGTGAAAACAGATGTGGCATTGCAGAAAATGCGTGATGCAGTTGACAAAGCCAAAAAAGATCTTCCCAATGACCTTACCCAAGAACCCGTGGTACAGGAATTGTCATTGTCTGAACTTCCTATCATGTCGGTGAATGTGAGTGGCGATTACGACGCGGTCAAGTTGGGAGATTTTGCTGACCAAATGAAAGATAAAATTGAGGAACTGAGTGAAATCAGTCGGGTAGATCTCATTGGTGCGCCTGAAAGAGAGATTCAAATCAATGTTGATCGATTCAAAATGGAAGCTGCAAAAATCGGCTTCAACGATGTTGAACAGGCCATACAACGAGAGAACCTGGATATATCAGGCGGTTTACTGGAAGTAGGCGAGCAAAAAAGAGCATTGAGATTGAGCGGACAATTCAATTCTGCGCTTGACCTTAACAACATGGTGGTTAAAAATATTTATGGTGCTCCTTTCTATTTGAAAGATTTCGCAAGCATCGTAGACACCGTAAAGGAGAAAGAGAGTTATGCACGTTTGAATGGTAAAAACGTTGTTACACTGAGCATCATCAAACGTTCAGGAGAGAACTTGATCAATGCATCTGAAAAAATCAATGCGGTGGTGAAACAAATGCAGGACGAAGTTTTTCCAAAAGATCTCAATGTCAATATTACAGGCGATCTAAGCATCAAGGCCGCTGCAGCTTTCGATGAATTGGTAAACTCCATCATCATTGGATTTATACTTGTATTGATCATTCTGATGTTCTTCATGGGTGTAACCAACTCATTCTTTGTTGCATTGTCGGTTCCACTCAGCATGTTCCTTGCATTTATATTCCTGCCAACGGCTGATTTCATTGTAGGTTCCAACGTTACGCTCAACTTCATCGTGCTTTTTGCACTCTTATTTGGATTGGGAATTGTGGTAGATGATGCCATTGTTGTAATTGAAAATACCCATAGAATATTTTCGCAGGGCAAAGGAAAAATTTCAGCAGTGGATGCCGCCAAATATGCTGCGGGTGAAGTGTTCGTCCCGGTATTGGCAGGAACGCTGACAACACTGGCACCGTTTGTCCCCCTGTTGTTTTGGCCGGGCATCATTGGAAAATTCATGATTTACCTGCCCACAATGTTGATCTTTACACTGACAGCCTCCTTGATTGTTGCGTACATCATGAACCCGGTTTTTGCAGTGGATTTCATGGCACATGAAGAACACGAACGAAAATCAAAATCATCTGTCTTCAGAAAGCCTCTCTTACTTTTATTCCTGATCATGGGTCTGCTCTTTGATATGGCAGGCTATGGAGGAGATCAGTCTTCATTCAGGTTCATAGGAAACATGTTGTTGTTCTTTGCAATACTCATGGTATTGAATGCCTATGTTTTAACCGATGCAATCAATTTCTTCCAAAACAGGTTGCTTCCCGGATTGATGAACAGGTATGAAGTGTTGTTGAGGTGGACAACCCAAGGTTGGAGACCTGTAAAAATGTTGCTAGGCACTTTTGCATTGCTGATCTTTTCATTTTACTTCTTTGGAATGAGAAATGTGCCTATTGTACTCTTTCCACAAGGAGACCCGAATAATATTTATGTATACATGAAACTGCCTTCGGGTACAGATGTAAAATATACCGACTCAGTTACCCAATCACTTGAGAAGAAAATCAATCAGGTATTGGGCATGGACAATGGCAAAAAAAATCTCTTGGTTGAAAGTGTAATTGCCAACGTTGCGGTCGGAGCAAGTGATCCAAACAGCGGCGACAGAAGCACCCGCCCGGAACTGGGAAGGATTCAGGTGAGCTTTGTGCCATTCGAAAAAAGAGAGGGTAAATCAACCACTCCTTATTTGAATGCAGTCAGAGAAACCATCAAAGGAATTCCTTCAGCTGAAATCAGTGTGGCGCAGGAAAGCAATGGCCCTCCTACCCAGAGCCCCGTGAACATTGAGGTTTCAGGCGATAATTTTGAAGACCTTACCAGTACTGCCATCAAACTCAGAAATTATTTGAGTGATAAAAATATTCCCGGAGTCGAAGAATTGAAAATTGATGTGGACTTCAACAATCCTGAAATAGGATTGACGATTGACAGAGAAAGGGCATTGATGCAGGGTATTTCTACAGCGCAGGTTGGACTGGAGATCAGAACTGCCTTGTTTGGAAAAGAAATTTCGAAATTAAAAATAGGTGAGGAGGAATACAAGATCACCGTTCGCAACGAAGCAACCCAGCGAAAAAAATTGTCTGAGTTGCTGAACATGCGCATCACCTACAGAGATTTTACAACCGGCATGATCAAACAAGTACCGATCAGCTCTGTTGTGAAATCAGATATCAGCAATACCTATGGTAGTATCAAAAGAAGTAACCAGAAAAGAGTCATCACCATTTACTCAAATGTCTTGACCTCACAAGGATTCACCCCACAAAGTGTGAATGCTGACATCAAAAAATACATAGATGCTTTCAATGAAAAATCCGAGGGTATAACCGTTGCACAAACAGGCGAAGAAGAGCAGTTGAGAGAAACTGCAGACTTTCTGAGCAATGCACTTTTCATTGCCGTTGGATTCATCCTCCTGATTCTTATTTTACAATTCGGATCCTATAGCAAAACCATGATTGTATTGTCGGAAATCATGTTCAGCTTGATCGGTGTATTGTTGGGTTATGGAATATTCCGTTCAACTTTTGCAGCTGTAACAAGCGGAATTGGAATCGTTGGATTATCCGGCATCGTGGTGAAGAACGGAATTCTGGTTATTGAATTCGCTGATGAACTCAGGTCAAGAGGCATGAAAACAAGAGATGCAGTGATAGAAGCAGGTAAAACAAGGATCGTGCCCGTTTTGCTCACCGCACTTGCTGCCATTCTTGCACTGATTCCATTGGCAGTTGGATTCAACATCAACTTTGTAACATTGTTTACCGATCTCAATCCGCATATATTCTTTGGAGGTGACAACGTTGCTTTCTGGAAACCGCTTTCTCTTACGATTATCTGGGGATTGATGTTTGCATTCTTCATGACTTTGTTGATCGTACCTGCGATGTATCTCATTGCAGAAAGATTAAAACGCCCGATGCAGCAATTCTACAAAGGAAGATGGATTTCAATCCTCGGCTTGCTCGGACCATTGTTCTTTATCTTTACCGCACTGATGTACCTGATAAGAAAAATTCAAGGAAAGAAAGTGTGGAATGGGAAAACAGTTAACGGATAACAGTTGACAGTTAACAGTTAACCGTTAACTGTCAACTTTTTTTAAATAAAAACCATGATATGACAAACTTCGCAACCCGCTCCAACCACGAAATCGACTACAAGATCGTTGGAGAAGAAATGCAGTATGTTGAAATTGAATTAGACCCTCAGGAAACAGCCATTGCAGAAGCAGGAAGCTTCATGATGATGGACGAGGGCATTCAAATGCAAACCATCTTCGGAGATGGCTCCAATCAACAGCAAGGAGTACTTGGAAAATTATTTTCCGCTGGAAAGCGATTGTTGACAGGAGAAAGCCTGTTTATGACTGCTTTCACCAACATGGTCAACGGTAAAAAGAAAGTTTCTTTTGCATCACCTTACCCTGGAAAAATCATTCCATTGGATTTGCAACAACTCGATGGCAGAATCATTTGCCAGAAAGATTCATTCCTCTGTGCTGCGAAAGGAGTATCGGTGGGCATTGCTTTTCAGAGAAAATTGGGAACC
>SXYR01000032.1 GCA_005788265.1 Bacteroidota bacterium
ACCGAAGCAGATTACGATGCAGCTGAAGCAAAATTGGTAGGATTGTACAATCAAATGGCAGCTGCACGACCAGAAGATGGCCTTATGCCATTCAACGCAGGTGTAGTTTATGTAAACAAGGCATTTGAAATGAACAATAAGATTTCTGATATCAACGATAAAATCAGAAAATTCAACGACAGCCAAAAACCTGATAAGACTGGCAAAATACCGCCGCCGCCAAAAGAACTAACAACCCAAAGGGAAGAAATCCGCTCCAAGCAATTGGCCTCATATGACAAGGGTTTGCCTTACTTAATAAAAGCTCAACCCATGTTAGAAAAGAAGATAACAGACAAGAATGTCGCACAGACCTATAAAAAATTGATCAGTATCTTGATTGATATTTATACATCCAAAAGGCAACTTTCCAAATTGCCGGCTGACAAAGCTAAATTTGAAGCAGAGGAGAACAAATGGAATAAAGAATATGATCGAATAAGCAATATTCACTAAGAATATAAACCTCATTTATAAGATGAGGTTTATTCTTGATAACTTTGTTTAACATAATATAAATTATAAGAAATAAATCTGATTTTTCGAATCATTGTATTTACAGTAAATTGAATATCAATTGTTTTCTATGAAAAGAAGATCCTTTATCCGGAATGGACTTTTAGCTGGAACAACCATTACAAGCCTTTCAAATGACCTAGCAAATGAGCAAATGATATCAAAACCCTTGATCGTTTCTACCTGGGATTTTGGCAGATTTGCCAATGCTGAAGGCTGGAAAGTGTTGGCTACAAATGGACATGCATTGGATGCCATTGAACTGGCTGCCCGCGTTACAGAGGCTGATGAGTCCAATAAAACGGTTGGATACGGCGGATACCCTGACCGTGACGGCCGCGTTACGCTGGACGCCTGTATCATGGATGATGGCGGCAATTGCGGCTCTGTAATGGCCCTGGAACACATCAAACATCCCATCTCTGTAGCGCGTAAAGTCATGGAAAAGACTCCACATATCATCCTCGTAGGTGATGGAGCCCTTCAATTTGCCCTTGAAAATGGATATAAAAAGGAAAATTTACTGACTCCTGACAGCAAAAAGGCCTGGGAAGATTGGTTGAAAAATTCAAAATACGAACCAGTAATAAATATTGAAAATCAATTGTATAAAGAGCAAGACAACAGCTTTGCTTTAGGTGGAATCAATAATCATGATACAATCGGACTATTGGCATTGGATGCATCCGGACGCCTCAGTGGAGGATGCACCACCAGCGGCATGGCTTTTAAAATGCACGGAAGGGTTGGCGACTCCCCTGTTATTGGCGCAGGACTTTTTGTCGACGGAGAAGTGGGTGCAGCAACTGCTACTGGAGTTGGAGAAGAAGTCATCCGTTGTGTTGGATCTCACAGTGTGGTTGAATACATCAGAAGTGGATTGACTCCAAAAGATGCATGCATGAAAATGGTGGAAAGAATCGCCAAAAGAGATTTGCAAAAAGCCAAAACATTGCAAATTGGATTTCTAGCCATAGATAAACTTGGCAATGTGGGTGCTTATGCCATGCAAAAGGGATTTAGCTATTCCCTGAAATCCTCTTCCGAAGAAAAAGTAATTGCCGTAGAAAGCTATTTTGTTTGATATGTCATTTGAATTGGAAGTCATAGCCTTTGATCTTGCATCCTGCATCCTAGCAGAAAATGCAGGTGCCCACCGCATAGAACTTTGCGCCAATCCGCAAGAGGGCGGCACTACCCCATCCTATGGAATGATCCGGATGGCCAGAAAAGCAACATCCATTCAGCTCTTTCCTATCATTCGTCCACGAGGTGGTGATTTTCTATATGACAATACTGAATTCCTTTCCATGATCGAAGACATTAAGATTGCCAGTCAGGAAGGATGTGATGGAGTAGTGATTGGAATGTTGCAAAAAGATGGTTCCATTGATGTCGATGCATGTCATGAACTGATGCATCATACAAATGGAATGGAAGTCACATTTCACAGGGCATTTGATCGGGTGGCAGATCAGGAAAAATCTTTAGAAGATGCGATCCAGCTTGGATGCAAAAGAATTCTTACATCAGGTGGTTTCCCATCAGCCATGGAAGGGAAAGATCAACTTCGGCAACTTATTTCACTTGCCGGCAATCGAGTTAATATTATGGTCGGATCAGGTGTAAAGTCAAGCAATATCAGGGAGCTTCATAGAATTACAAACGCTACTTCCTTTCACGCCTCTGCCAGAAAAAATTTCGCTTCACATATGAAATACCTTCATCCGTCTATGAAAGAGCAACTTGACAAAATAAGCATCGATGAGCATGAAGTGCGGTCACTTCGTAAAACTTTGGATGAGATTTTCGTTTAATTTTAAACAACGATGCCCATTCATTTTAAATCTCCCGTATTCCTTAGCATTTCCATCGCGACTTCATTGTCGCTTGTATATTTCTTATTTCTGCATCAACCCCAGGTTGATTACAATGCAGATGTCAAACCGATTTTGAATCAGAAATGCATTTCCTGTCATGGTGGTGTAAAGAAAAAGGGCGGATTCAGTTTGCTGTTCCAAGAGGAAGCATTGTCCCCTACTGAATCTGGTAAACCTGCTATCATAGCGGGTGATGCACAAAACAGCGAAATGATCAAACGCTTGTATGCAAAAGACCTGGATGAGAGAATGCCTTATCACGAAGAAGAATTGAGTGATCAGGAAAAAAAGATTTTGGAGCGCTGGATTGATCAGGGAGCAAAGTTTTCTACACACTGGGCTTATTTACCTGTTCAAAAAACAACAGTTCCATCCGGTGGATTTTTTGCATTCATCAAAAAGAAAGATGGTACTGAAATTGATCGATTCATTGACCAAGAATTGGATGAAGTTGGATTGAATAGATCCAATGAGGCTGATAAAAAAACATTGTTGCGAAGGGTTGCACTTGATTTGATTGGCATGCCTGCTCCCAGCCAAATTCAACAATCCTTTTTAAATGACAGCTCTGCGCATGCATATGAAATATTGGTCGACAGTCTTTTACAGTTACCTGCGTATGGGGAGCGATGGACTGCGATGTGGATGGATTTGGCAAGGTATGCGGATAGCAAAGGCTATGAGCGCGATTACATTCGCTCCATATTTCGCTACCGCGATTGGTTGATCAATGCATTCAATCAGGATAAGCCTTATGATCATTTTATAACCGAACAATTGGCTGGAGACCTCCTGCCCAATCCATCAGACGAACAATTTCTGGCTACAGCCTTTCATAGAAATACCATGAACAATGATGAAGGTGGTACCGATAACGAAGAATTCCGAACTGCTGCTGTCATTGATCGTGTGAATACAACATGGGAAACACTGCTGGGTACGAGCTTTGCATGTGTACAATGCCATAGCCATCCATATGATCCATTTCGACATGAAGAATATTACTCCTTTATGGCTTTCTTCAATAATTCACGAGATGAGGACACCTATGATGAATATCCCCTGCTCAGGGAATTCAGAAACAACAGCATCCCGCAATATGATTCTGTCATAACCTGGCTTCAAACCAAGGCAGATCCCTCAACCAAAAACTTTTACAAAACTCTTGTCAAGACTGGACAACAGTGCATCAACAGCCTGACAGCAGATTCTCTCACCAATGCTGCCTTGGAGGATACAAAGTTTCTTCGCATGAGAAAAAATGCATGGGCAAGAATCAAGTCGGTTGGCCTGACAGATAAACAAGTTTTATACATTCGTTTTCGATCACCTGTAAAAAGTGGTCAACTTGATTTCTATGTTGGATCCGGAAGCTCTAAGCCTTTTGCATCAACACAAATAAAACAAACCAAAGATGGATGGACCTTGATATCCATTCCGATTAAACAAAAATTGAATGGGCGTCATGACGTTTTAATACATTTTGACAGTCCTCTATTAAAAAATGGAAACGACAATGGCCCAGTCTTTGATTGGTTTTGTTTCGCACCTTCTTTTCCTGGTGTCAATGATCCTTCTTTCCATACATATTTTCAAACATTTGTGTCACTGCTCAACCGTCCGGATGCTGAGCTGACCCCGATTATGATGGATAATCCATCCGATTTAAAACGCAATACCTATGTATTTGAAAGGGGAAACTGGTTGCTGAAAACGAAATTGGTGGAAGCTGGTATTCCTTCCATTTTCAATCCGCAACAAAAACAATTTAGAAACCGACTTGATTTGGCAAGATGGATGACGGATAAGAAAAATCCATTGACCGCCAGAACCATGGTCAATCGTTTATGGGAACAACTGTTTGGACAAGGTATAGTGGAAACATTGGAAGATTTTGGTTCACAGGGAGCGCTCCCCTCGCATCAGCAGCTGCTTGATTATCTATCCTACCAATTCATGCATGAAGACCAATGGAGCATCAAAAAAACTTTGAAAAGAATGGTGATGTCAGCAACTTACCGACAATCATCCATCGTTGATAAAAAAACGATTGAAAAGGATCCGCTCAATAAATTTTATGCGCGTGCACCTCGTGTAAGATTGTCGGCAGAACAAATCAGGGATCAGGCATTGGTCATCTGTGGTGCATACAGCAACAAAATGTTTGGTCCAAGTGTCATGCCATATCAACCGGATGGTATATGGGCTTCTCCATACGATGGGAGAACTTGGGAGCAAAGCAAGGGGGAAGATTTGTACCGTAGAGCAATTTATACCTATTGGAAAAGAACAGGACCCTATCCTACACAAATCAATTTTGATGGAACGGCAAGAGAAGTATGTGTGAGCAGACGCATAAGAACCAATACACCTTTACAGGCATTGAATCTTTTAAATGACAGTACCTATTGGGACTTGTCCGTAAAATTTGCTCAAAACATAATCAGCAGGTATCCAACAAATTTGGAGAAAGGAATTGTTCACGCTTATGAGACAGCTGTGGGAAATGCTCCAGATCCCTCTAAAGTGAAATTATTGAAGCAATTGTATTGGACCTCTGTTCAATCCATTCAAAAAAATCCCGAGAAAACAAATGCAATGCTGAATGATTCGAGCCTCCATAAAACACATGCGCTTGCTGCGATGGCGATTACTGCCAATGCTATTTTGAACCTGGATGAAGTAATTACCAAAAATTAGCTGTCTGTGAAAAAATTACCTATCCATCAAGAAGCAAAAAAACTGGAATTAGAATTCCATACCCGCAGACATTTTTTACAACAATGCAGAACAGGAATGGGAATGCTGGCATTGGGCTCATTGTTGGACGGGTGTAATTTTTTTGGAGAAGACATGGGAAATCATTCAATCTCGCATGCTAATCCACTTGCTGCAAAAGCCTCTCCTCTTCCAGGTAAAGCAAAATCAGTCATTTTCCTTCACATGGCTGGTGCACCCTCGCAATTAGAGATGTTTGATTTCAAACCTGCCTTGCAAAAAATGGATGGAATGGATTGTCCGGATTCTTTTATTCAAGGAAAAAAATTCGCTTTCATCAGAGGGGTACCCAAATTATTAGGTCCCCAGGCTGAGTTCAAACAATATGGTGAAAGTGGAATCTGGTTATCCAACCACATGCCTTATTTTCCTTCGGTTGTAGATGATGTGGCTATTTTAAAAGCTGTTTCAACCGATCAGTTCAACCATGCTCCTGCACAATTGCTGATGCATTGCGGCACAGCGAGATTGGGAAGACCTAGTATGGGTTCTTGGGTTACCTATGGACTTGGGACAGAGAATTCAAATTTACCCGGGTTTGTGGTGCTGACCTCTGGCGGCAGGAATCCAGATGCAGGCAAGAGTGTTTGGGGAAGCGGCTTTTTGCCATCTGTTTACCAGGGAGTACAATGCCGCTCGGAGGGAGATCCTGTTTTGTTCTTGAAGGATCCCAATGGAATAGACAGAGACATGCGCAAAGCATCCATTGAAGCAATCAACAAAGTCAATGAGATTTCCTACCAAGAGTTTCAGGATCCCGAAATCCTCTCACGTATTTCACAATACGAGATGGCATTCAATATGCAAATTGCAGTTCCAGATGTCATGAATATTTCAGATGAGCCTGAATACATCCACCGCATGTATGGAACCAAACCAGGAAAAGAATCTTTTGCAAACAATATTTTACTTGCCCGCAAGCTGGTGGAGAAAGGAGTTCGTTTTGTGCAATTGTTTGATTGGGGATGGGACAGCCACGGCACAGATCCCGGAACAGCACTTGACCTTGGATTCATTCAAAAATGCAGAGAAAATGATCAGGCAGTTACAGCATTGTTGACGGATCTCAAACAACGCGGACTACTGGACGAAACCTTGGTGGTATGGGGAGGTGAATTCGGAAGAACTCCTATGCAGGAGAACAGAGATGGGAAACAAAATGTATTCAAGGGAAGGGATCATCATTCAGATGCGTTCTGCATGTGGATGGCAGGTGGTGGAATACGCAAAGGATTTACCTATGGAGAGACAGATGAAATCGGCTACAATGCTGTTGATGGCAAGGTTTCAGTCTTTGATGTTCAGGCAACGATATTGAAACAATTGGGATTTGAACATACTTCATTTACGTACCCTTTTCAGGGAAGAAATTTCAGGTTGACAGATGTTTTTGGAAAAGTTATTGATCCAATCATCGCATAATATGAAAACTTTCATCGCGCATCTTCATCCCCTGCTGGTTCATCTGCCCATTGGCATTCTATTGGTATATATTCTGTTGGAATTCTTGCGAAGAAATGAAAAGTATAAGTTGATTGAACCCATCAATAAACTTCTTTTTTTTATAGGCATAGCTTCTGCAATTCTTTCTATCATCACAGGGCTTCTCAATGCAGAACTGTCAACCTATCCTGAGAATGATATCTTTTGGCACAAATGGACAGCCATTGGAACAACTTTGCTATTTATTGTGTATTATTTACTAAGAAATAATATTACAGACAGGCGTTCATTTGTATTCAGCTTTTATGCATTGCTTTTGGTTTCAATATCAGCAACCGGACACCTGGGAGGCGTGCTTACTCATGGTGAAAATTACCTGAGTTTTGAAGTTGATGATCAGCCAGAAATTAAACCACTGCAAATTCAAAA
>SXYR01000033.1 GCA_005788265.1 Bacteroidota bacterium
CCCTCTTGTACCCCTTCAAGAGCAGGTATGCTCACCGGAAATTATCCGCATAAGCTTGGTGAAGGTGTCAACCTGGTAGGTAAATTAGATGTCAGTATTCCCACATTTACCCAAATACTTAAAAATGAAGGATATTATGTAGGATTTGAAAGAAAAGGATGGGGACCTGGTGATTATACCAAAATGGGATACACTGAAAATCCAGCAGGTAAAGAAATTGAGTTTAAAAAAGTATTGAAGGAAATAAAACCAGATCAGCCTTTCTTTTTTTGGTTTGGAACGAACGACCCTCATCGCTTTTTCCCTTTTGGTGCAGGCAAAAGAAATGGCATCAACCCAGATAAAATAAAAGTACCTGGATTTCTACCCAATACAGATGAAATCAGAAATGATCTTGCAGATTATTTTTATCTGATTGAAAGATTCGACAGCGAAGTGGGAGAACTGTTGGACATGCTTGAAAAATCAGGTAGATTAAAAAATACAATTATTGTCTTGACAAGTGACAATGGCATGCCCTTCCCACATGCAAAAGCGAATTTGTATGACCACGGAACACGTGTGCCACTTATTATCAGTCATTTTGGAAATGACTTTTTAAAAAACACCTTGAATACATCTTTTGTTAACCTGATTGATTTGATGCCAAGTTTTTTGGATATGGCGAAGGTCAAAAACCAGCCAGCAGTAGATGGCATGAGTCTGGTTCCCATCATGAAAGGATTAAAAAAATCAAACAGGGAGGAAGTTTATCTGGAAAGAGAAAGACATTGCCTATGCAGAATTGATGATGGTATGCTTGCAGGCTATCCAATGCGCGCTGTAAGAGATGATGAATTTTTATACATCAAAAATTTTCGTCCCGGCCGGTCTCCGGCCGGAGATGAATCGATTCCTGGAACGCCTTCAATTTATGGAGATGTAGACGGTGGGCCCTCTAAAGCATTGTTGATTGACAACAAAGATGATCCTGCAATAAAATATTACTTCGATTTAAGTTTTGGGATAAGGCCTGCTGAAGAACTATATGATATCAAAAATGATCCTTTTCAATTACATAATCTAGCTAGCAATATTTCATATCAAGCCACTTTAAAAAAAATGAATATAAAGTTGCTCAGCTGGATGGAAAAAGAAAATGACCCAAGGAGAAATGGCGGAGGCGATGAAATAGATCGCTTTGTTGGAACCACCAAAGCCTGGATCACCAAATGGGGAATCGTTTTTGAAGATCAATGATTATGACTCCCGTCGCAATATGGAGGATTCTTGGTCTTCTTGCACTGACAGAGCCATACCTCTTTGCTTTCGGTTGCTTCGAAACGTAAACTCTTGTAAGGCATGCCTTCAATTTTTTTATGCCTTCCATCACAAAAAGGTTGTTTCTCACTGAGCCCACATGTACACCATGCATAGGCCTTGCCGGCTTCGACGTTTACACAACAGGGTTGGTTGGCAGCAGCCTTAGGAAAGTCTTCATTGGGGATCATTTCTTCCATGGGGTAAATTTTTATAAAAATAAAACAACCTTTTCAAAGTATTGTTCAATATACATAACAGATAAGTCAAAACGTATTTTACGTATATTCATGAGAAGGACATTTATACTATGGGGCAATTCCTCGGACAAATCAGCCTGCTTGTAAAAGATTATGATGAAGCAATTGAATACTACTCGTATGTGCTCGAATTTGATTTGATAGAAGATACCAGGCTCTCCGAAACAAAAAGATGGGTGGTGATGCAACCAAAGGGTTCTTCCCATGGCTGCAGACTGCTGCTGGCAAAAGCTTCATCAAGTGAACAAATCAAATGCATTGGCAATCAAACTGGCGGGAGGGTATTTTTATTTCTATATACAGATGATATCATGAGAGATTTTGATGCATACAGGAACAAAGGAGTTGAATTCATTCGCCCGGTTCAGGAGGAATCTTATGGCAAGGTTACTGTATTCAAAGATCTATATGGAAACCTGTGGGATCTGATAGAAGAAAATAAATAAAATTATAACTGTTCATAATGAAGAAATTTTTTTCGTTGCTGATAGGCTTGGTTATTTTAATCGCTTACAGTGCCAGAGCACAAAACAATGCGAGTCCCAATATCATCCTCATTTACATGGACGATATGGGCTATGGAGACTTATCTTGTTATGGAGCTGTCGATATTCATACGCCCGTATTGGATAAAATGGCTGCAGAAGGAATGCGTTTCACAAATTTTCTTACATCTCAAGCTGTATGCAGTGCATCTCGCGCATCCTTGCTTACGGGCTGTTATGCAAACAGAATCGGCATCTCGGGAGCACTGTGGCCCAAAGCCGGTGTGGGACTTTCCCCGGATGAAACCACCATTGCAGAATTATTGAAACAAAAAAAATATGCCACCGCTGCATTTGGCAAATGGCACTTGGGTGATGTAAAAGGATACCTGCCCAAGAGTCATGGCTTTGATGAATATTATGGGATTCCTTACTCGAATGATATGTGGCCGGTTTGGTACGATGGAATACCAGCCAAACAGGGAACCAACAAGGCAGGCTATCCACCCCTTCCGTTGATCGAAGGTGATGAAAGAATTTCAACCATCACAACATTGGATCAACAGGCCCAACTCACTTCATCACTGACAGATAAAACAATTTCATTCATAGAAAAAAACAAACAGCATCCTTTCTTCGTTTATCTCGCCCATCCCATGCCGCATGTTCCCATCAATGCAAGCACAGCATTCAAAGGGAAAAGTAAACAGGGACTCTATGGCGATGTCATCCAGGAGATCGACGCAAATGTGGGAAGAATCATCAAAAAAATCGAGCAACTTGGACTCACAAAAAATACTTTGATCATTTTCACAAGCGATAATGGTCCGTGGTTCAATTTCGGCAACCATGCAGGAAGTACAGGTGGATTGCGGGAGGGCAAAGGCACTACCTACGAAGGTGGACACCGTGTGCCCTGTATCATGTGGTGGAAAGGAGTAATTCCAGCAGGAAAAATCGTCAATCAACTTGCATCTACCATTGATGTATTGCCAACCATTGCAGCATTGACCAATACAAAACTCTCTGATAAAAAAATTGATGGCATCAATTTATGGCCATTGCTGCAGGGAGATATGACCAGCTCACCGCGCTCTGAATTCTATTATTATTACAGAAAGAATTCATTAGAGGCAGTTAGAAAAGATAACTGGAAATTGGTTTTTGAACACCCCTCACGTTCTTACTTGAATCAATCTCCTGGAAAAGACGGATTTCCTGGACAAGCACCAGAAAATATCATGATGCCAAGAGCTTTGTATAATTTGAGAAGAGATCCTGGTGAACGCTATGATGTACAAAACGAATTTCCTGATGTGGTTAAAATGCTTGAAGCAATTGCAGAAAAAGCCAGAACAGAACTTGGAGATGATCTGCAAAAAAGAATAGGCGCAGAGGTCAGGTCAGCTGCGACAATTGTATACCAATAGTTACTATCTTATTAATTCAAATATCTTTACCCGCAAGTAATATTGTTAAATGTAAGTACACCATTCCCACCATAACCAGGGCAAGAAAAAATTTTTAGATAAATAAATATGCTCCAATGAACCATCAACTAAAATAATACAGAGCCCATGTTGTAATAGACATGAGTATTGAACTTGATAGTTTTACCGCATCAGAAGGCTTGCCAGTGCCCATCAAAATTAAAAAGCCAATGCCCCCTGCAAACCATGACAATGTACTGGCTTGAATGTGCAAAAAGAAAATTATCAGCAACATGAGAGCTTGTAAAACAAAATAAAAAATAATTCGTTTCCATTCAACTTCGACCTGCATAAAATCTTCTATTTGCTGCTGTTTGATTTTTAAACTCATGCCAATTTGAATCAATATGCATATCAAAAAAACAACAAATACACGGTGCATGAAGTTTAGCTTGATGCCAAAAATATTTCTCCAAGTTGCATAATGTGTCAGCCAATCATCATATAGCCACTCGACCCCTATGCTCAAAAATGGTGCAGCAATAATGGCAACAGCTGCCGATGCAGGATGTACGCGTTTCCACATTACCCCCAATAAAAAAGCTGATACCACACCAGGTTTGAAGTATGAAGTATTTTTAGAAAGTACCAGAAAAAAATTTCCGTCCGCCTGAGGATCAAAACTCCACCAGGCCAATGCAGCTCCCGTAATACAAGCCAGCACAACAGAGGCCTTGCCGACATTTACCAACACACTGTCTGCAGCTTCTGCATTTATATACCTTTTATATACATCAATGGCTGCAATGGTTGAAAGCGAATTCAACATCGAATAAATACTCGAAAAAATAGCCCCAATGAACCCTGCCAAAATCAATCCAACCAAACCATAGCCTTGCGGAACAACCTGTGCAAGGAGATATACAAAAGCATCATCAGGTTTTACATTGAGGAGCCCATATTTGAATTTAAATAAATAGGCAGCTGCAACACCTGCAGATATTGAAAAAAAAGGAATGGTCAATTTAAGAAATCCAGCAGCGATGGCACCCAACTGTGCATCCCGATCAGATTTTGCAGCCAACACACGTTGGACTTCAAATTGGTTGGTAGTCCAAAAAAATCCATGTAAAATCAGCAGACCACTGAAAACACCCGTCCATGGCAAATCGGGGTGATCGCTGGGTAAATACAAATTCATTTTGTGCATGCCGTTTACAGAGGCATCCATATGTAGCAATCCTGTAAAACCTCCAATTTCGGGTTGCCAAATGGTTGATATACC
>SXYR01000034.1 GCA_005788265.1 Bacteroidota bacterium
ATGAATCCCGGTCAGGTGGAAGCACTGGGTTGTGTTACAGGAAAACCCATCACGCAAGGTGGCGTAAAAGGAAGAAAAGAAGCAACTGGACTTGGTGTATTCTACGGCGTAAGAGAAGTCTGCAAGCACGAGGATCAAATGAAAAAACTTGGACTCACACCCGGTATCGAAGGGAAAAAAGTGATTGTTCAGGGATTGGGCAATGTAGGATATCATTCTGCTAAATTTTTCGAAGAGGGAGGTGCATTGGTTGTTGGACTCATCGAATATGAGGGAGCGATATACAATGAAGCAGGATTGGATGTTGAAGCAGTATTTCAACATAGAAAAAAAACTGGATCCATATTAAATTTCCCCGGCTCGAAAAATTTTGAAAAGAATACCGATGGACTCGAAGCACCATGCGATATTTTGATTCCTGCAGCTTTGGAAAATGTCATCAATGAACACAATGCAGATAAAATTCAGGCTAAAATCATTGGCGAAGCAGCCAACGGACCTTTGACACCAGAGGCAGATGATATTCTCACAAAAAAAGGAGTACTCGTTGTTCCAGATATGTACCTCAACGCAGGTGGTGTAACCGTTTCATACTTTGAGTGGTTGAAAAACCTGAGCCACGTTTCCTATGGAAGACTGGAAAGAAGATTCATGGAAAATCAGAATGCCAACTTCGTTGCCCAAATAGAAACCATGACAGGAAATACGATAGCACCAGAAGAAAAGAAGATTCTTGTACACGGTCCGGATGAAATTGATTTGGTGAGAAGTGGACTTGAAGATACCATGATAAAAGCCACCAACGAAATTTTTGCATGCTGGAATAAATATCCAGACATTCCCAATATGAGAACTGCCGCTTTTGTTGTTGCAATTGAAAAAGTTGGAAACAGTTATATGGAATTGGGAATCTTCCCTTAATCAATCAACGTTCGAATGTTGGAAAAGAAGCGAGCCATTGTTGGTTCGCTTCTTTCATTTCTGCAATATGGCATTGATGGCCATTGGTGATGGCAATGTATTTTACTTGCAAACTTCTATGATAAGATAAAATTTGCATAAGAACCGCATCATTCAACGATACTTCCGTTGATTTACACTCCACCATCATCCATGGCTGATGGGACCTGTTGAAAACAAGTATGTCGTATCTTTTTTTACTACTGTCCCTCAACCCTTTTTCTACTGAGATGAGCGATTCAGGAATATGATGTATTTCAGAAAGCCAATTCAAAAAATTCTGACGTACCCACTCCTCCGGCTGCAGCATGACCCATTTCTTCCGAAAACGATCCCATATTTCAGGTCCATTTTCTGTGTTTTGTACCCTAAAATCCGGTGCGGGAAATGATAAAGGAATCATGCTTGCAAAGTAATCAGTAATTTTGATGAAAGAAAGAGATGACAAATAAAGAAGAAATCGTCAAAAACTGGTTGCCCAGGTATACAGGAAGAAAACTGGAAGATTTTGGTGAATACATTTTACTCACCAACTTCAGCAACTATGTTGAACTGTTTGCACAATGGAACAATGTGGAAGTGATTGGAAAAGAAAAACCCATGCAATCAGCCACAGCTGAAGGGATCACGATCATCAATTTCGGAATGGGAAGTCCCACAGCAGCCACCATCATGGACCTGCTGACAGCAATAGAACCCAAAGCTGTATTGTTTTTGGGTAAATGCGGAGGATTGAAAAAAAGAAATAAAATCGGGGACTTACTATTGCCTATTGCGGCCATCAGGGGGGAAGGAACATCGAATGATTACTTCCCAGCAGAAGTTCCTGCATTGCCGGCATTTGCACTACAGAAAGCCATCTCTACCACTATCAGAGACAATAAGTTGGACTACTGGACAGGGACAGTTTATACCACCAACCGAAGAGTATGGGAGCATGATCTCGACTTCAAAGAATATCTGCAAAAAATCAGGGCATATGCAATTGACATGGAGACAGCCACCATTTTCTCAGTTGGATTTTACAATAAAATACCTACCGGTGCCATCCTCATGGTCAGTGATCAGCCAATGATTCCGGAAGGTGTCAAAACAGAGGAGAGCGACAAGAATGTGACTGCCAATTTTGTCGAAAGACATGTTCGACTGGGCATTGAATCCCTCCAGCAATTGATCAACAATGGCCTAACCGTCAGGCACTTGCGCTTCTGATATCCAGATCTCCTGCTCAGAACTGAATAGATTTATACTGCAAAAGGACATTTTTTGTTAATTTTGCAGCTCAATTGCCAAAACAAATCTGGTGCCGTAAGATCAGGTTTGATGCGAGGTGTCGACTTTTCAATGACATCAAGGTTTGTTTCAGGCATTTTAAAATTTTAAAAAGCATGAAACTTTCTCAATTCAGATTCGATTTCCCACTCAACCTTATTGCCCAAACACCTTCCAAAAGAAGAGAGGACGCCAGACTCATGGTCGTTCACAAAGATACCGGTGTGATTGAAAACAGGATGTTCAAAGACGTACAAGAATACTTCGAAGAAAAAGATGTTTTCGTTGTCAACAACACCAAAGTATTTCCGGCAAGAATGTATGGAAGAAAAGAAAAAACGGGTGCAAAAATTGAAGTATTTCTATTGAGAGAGTTGAACAAACAAAACAGGCTATGGGATGTCATCGTTGATCCCGCAAGAAAAATAAGAGTCGGAAATAAATTGTATTTCGGTGATGCAGAAGAATTGGTTGCAGAAGTAATTGACAATACTACATCAAGGGGAAGAACGATTCGTTTTTTATTTGAAGGAAGCGATGATGAATTCAAAGAAATTCTAAATACACTTGGAGAGACGCCCCTGCCTAAATACATCAAACGCAAACCAGACGAGACGGATAAAGAACGATATCAAACCGTTTACGCAAAACACGAAGGTGCAGTTGCCGCCCCAACTGCAGGATTGCATTTCTCTATCGAATTGATCAAGAGACTTGAAATTCAGGGGATCCGTTTCGCAGAAGTTACACTTCACACTGGTCTTGGAACTTTCAGAGCCATTGAAGTAGAGGACTTGAGCAAGCATAAGATGGAAGCGGAATATTTCAAGGTTGACGAAACTGC
>SXYR01000154.1 GCA_005788265.1 Bacteroidota bacterium
GACCATTTACGTTCATCATCCCTGTCAATCAATAACGCAGCCATCTCAATTCCTTGAATCGAAAGTGGATAATTGACGAGTCCCTCTGTATCTCCTGTTTTAATATGAAACTTTTGGGTATCCGATTTAGGAATGGCAATCAGTGCTGTATTGAATTCATAAAGGATTTCCATTCTATAGGTCAACACATGCCCAATGAAACGAAGTCTGTTTTCCTGAAAATTATCATAAATAGCAGAATGGATTTTAGCATGTTCAATACCATACCCTTTCAAATGTGCTACCATCAAGTGCACGCTTGCTGTCGTGGATGCAAATCGAAAAGACCCAGTATCGGCCATCACACCTGCGTAAATACATTGAGCTGTTTCCTTGCTCATCAGTTCAGTCTTTCCTGTTGAAACAATGAAATCAAAAATCATTTCTGAAGTAGAACTTTTGCTGATGTCACTGATGCCAAACTCAAAAACATCTGATTGGGGCTCACGGTGGTGATCAATCAATACTTTTTTGGCATTGGATGTGAGCAAGACCTGTTCCATTGATTTGGTTCTGGACATATTGTTGAAATCCAAGCAAAAAATCCAATCAGCCTGTTCAACAATTTGATTGGCTTGTTCACGTTTGCTCTCGTAATCAATCACTTCATTGACTCCAGGCATCCAGTCTAAAAAATCAGCCCAATTGGTAGGTGAGATGACTTGTGCATTGAAGCCCGCGGCTTTAAAAAAATGGAAGAGACCAAGAGCGGAACCCATCGCATCAGGATCAGGTTTCTGGTGCATGGTTATCACGATGCTATCGGCAGCAGCGATGGATGAAAATACAGATTGAATATCTTTCATGCGGCTGTCAAATGTACAGCTTTTCTTGGTGGGTGGAGGTTATGGCATTAACTTTGCACTCCTAATTTATTACCTGATATGAGCAACAGAACTTTTACCATGATCAAGCCAGATGCTTTTGCAGACGGCCACACAGGATCCATTTTAAAACAGATTGAAGCAGCTGGATTCAAACTTATTGCCATGAAACTCACCAGACTCAGTGCTGAAAAAGCTGGAGAATTTTATGCCATACACAAGGAGAGACCTTTTTACGGTGAATTGGTGGAGTTCATGAGCAGTGGTCCTATTGTTGCTGCCATATTGGAAAAGGACAATGCAGTAGCAGATTTTAGGACTTTGATCGGAGCTACCAATCCAGCACAGGCCGCAGATGGTACCATCAGAAAATTATACGCTAAAAGTGTCGGAGAAAATGCTATACATGGAAGTGACAGCGATGAAAATGCTGCCATTGAAGGAAATTTCTTTTTCTCCGCGTTTGAAAGAATATAAATTCACACATGGCATATTCATCTCTCGAAAAATGCCTACTTGATCTTGAAAGAAATGGTCACTTGAAAAGAGTCACTGAAGAAGTTGACCCTTTTCTTGAATTGGCTACAATTCATCACCGTGTTTATGAGGCAGGCGGACCTGCTTTGCTTTTCGAAAATGTAAAGGGTTCTCGTTACAGAACTGCATCCAATATTTTTGGAACACTGGATAGGAGTAAATTTATTTTCAGAGATACCTTGTCACATGTGCAACAGTTGATACGGGTCAAACAAAATCCAATTCAGGCTCTTAAAAATCCTCTGAAAAATCTTTCCGCAGGCTTGCATGCCATTCATGCACTGCCCTTGAGAAATCCGATTCAAAAACCTGTTTTATTCAAAGAAATAAACATCGCAGATGTCCCGCTGATCCATCACTGGCCAAAAGACGGAGGTGCCTTTGTAACCCTTCCCCAAGTATATTCAGAGGACATTGATCAGCCAGGTATTTCACAGTCAAATCTTGGCATGTATCGCATTCAACTGAATGGCAATGACTATATACTCAACAAAGAAATTGGACTTCATTATCAATTGCACAGAGGCATAGGTGTACACCAAACAAAATCAAATAAGCAAAACAAGCCTCTTAAAGTCAGTGTTTTTGTTGGCGGCCCACCTGCACATACCGTGTCAGCGGTCATGCCTCTTCCGGAAGGCATGAGTGAAATCAATTTTGCTGGAATCCTTGCTGGAAGAAGATTTCGCTACACCTATGCAGATGGATTTTGCGTAAGTACCGATGCAGATTTTGTTATTACGGGTGAAGTATATCCTGCTGAAAACAAACCTGAAGGTCCTTTTGGTGATCATCTGGGCTATTACAGTTTACAGCATCCATTTCCATTGATGCGTGTGCACAAGGTATATGCCAAGCAAAATGCCATATGGCCATTTACAGTGGTTGGTAGGCCACCGCAAGAAGATACCAGCTTTGGTCAATTGATTCATGAAATAACCGGTGAGGCGATACAAAATGAAATACCCGGATTAAAAGAGGTACATGCCGTAGATGCATCAGGTGTTCACCCACTTTTATTAGCGATTGGCAGTGAACGTTATACCCCCTATTTGCCTACCAAGCAACCTGCTGAAATATTGACAATCGCAAACCATGTACTGGGAACCGGACAATTGAGTCTTGCGAAATTTCTGTTCATTACTGCTGATGATACCAATCAATTATCCACACATCACATCAAAGAATACCTAACCTACGTATTTGAAAGAATCGATTTGAAGAGAGATATTCATTTTCACACCAATACAACCATTGATACACTTGATTATTCAGGATCTGGACTCAACGCAGGAAGCAAAGTTGTATTTGCGGCATATGGTGATAAAATGAGAGATCTTGCATCAGAAGTCCCTGAACAAATTAAATCAATTCATGGTCTGGTGGATGCAAAAATAATTTTCAATGGAGTCGTTGCCATTCAAATGAAACCATACATCACCCATCAAGAAGCCCAGAAAGAGATGGAACAAATCAATCATCAGCTCATGCATGCAGTTGATCAATTGAAAGGAATAGTGATGATGGTAATTTGCGATGATGCAACATTCGTTTCAAAGAATTTGAACAATTTTCTATGGACGACATTTACCAGATCTAATCCATCACATGATATATATGGTATTGGGTTTTTTGTTGAAAACAAGCATTGGGTATGTGCGGGACCTATGGTCATTGATGCACGTATGAAACCACACCATGCACCTGCCGTTGAATTGGACCCTGCCGTGCTGAAGAAAACAGACAGGCTGTTTTCTTCAGGGGGTAGTTTGCAGGGAATATTATAGTTTTTATTTTAGTTTCATATTTACCGGATCCCACTTCACTATTTTCTTGGAGAAGTAGCTGTTATTACATGCAAGTGTTGGTGCTGCTGCTCTGAATCCAAATGTTGCATCTTCCACCACTTTCTTTCCGGTTCTGATAGAATCAAAAAAGTTGGTGAAATGATCCAGGTGTTCATCATATCCTGCAGGAGCCTTGTAGATGACATCACTCTTTGTCTTTCTCTTTCTTTGTTCAGGAGTCCATTTAGCATCGTAATCTTTTTGCATTTCTTGTTGCATCTCCTTTGAGAAAGTAAATACAGAATCATATCCACCAAATCCAGGAGCTTCAGGCAAAATACTGTGCTTAACAGTAATGTTGTTCCCATTGACTTCCATTACCCCTTCGGAACCAATCATACGAATGATTTGTTGCCCACCAGTTCCACTTATAAAATTCACTTGAAGTGTCAATTGAAACGCAGGGTGTTCCGAGCAATCAGGATACTGCATGACACCAGACATTACATCCGGCATGTTTCTGCCATCCAACCAATGGCTGAATTGTCCTGTGCTGTAGATGGTTTCTGGTCCAAGAGAGTTTGTAATCAAATGGGTTCCGCTCAACAGATGAACAAAGAGATCCCCTGCCACACCGGTTCCAACTTCCTTAAATGCTCTCCACCAGAAGAATTTTTTTGAATCATAGGGCATTTTATCAGTAACCTGTATGAATCGATCCCAGTCAGTTGAATTCGCATCTGCATCTTTTGGAATGGTATATTCCCATGCTCCGATCGAACTTTGTCTGTCGTATACCGCATTGACCATGTTCAATCTTCCTATCTCCCCCGCTGCAAGCAATTCCTTCGCTTTTGCCAATCCAATGCTGCTGACACGCTGACTTCCGACCTGCAAAACTTTTCCGTATTTTTTTTCAGCTGCAATTACATCTGCACCCTGGTTGATTTTATACACCATTGGTTTTTCGATGTACACATGTTTTCCTTTGGCCAATGCATCCACGGTCATTCTCGCATGCCAAACATCATGTGTGGCAATGATAACAGCATCGATGTCACTTCTGTCGAGCAATGCTCTGTAATCACGTGTAGTAAACAAATCATTGCCATACATTTCTTTGGCATTTTGAAGTCTGCCGGTATACAAATCACAGATGCCTGCGAGTTCAACCCCTGGTACCTTCAGCGCAGTGGCCAAATCAATATGACCTTGCACGCCAAAACCGATTACACCCAATCTTATTTTATCGCCTGATGAAATTTTCTTTTCATAACGAATGATCCTTTCTTCTGCTTTTTCTTGAGAAGCCATTGAACTCAACGGTGAGATAGCTGCAACCAAACTGGTAGCACCAATCTGATGGAGGAAATTTCTGCGTGACGATGCACTGTTCTTCTTCATATGGAAATATTTAAAAGTAATTTACAGATAGTTTTTAAATATTCTAAGGAAGTTTGACAATTGGTAAAAACAGTTACAAAAAAAGCCCTGGCAATTACCAAGGCTCTTTTGCGTTGTCGGGAAGACCAGATTCGAACTGGCGACCCCTTGCACCCCATACAAGTGCGCTACCGGGCTGCGCCACTTCCCGAACGGATCGCAAAATTAAGAAAAATCACCAGAATAGACCTCCGTTGAGCTATATCAATCCAATGCTTTATCTTTGTGTAATTCCTCTTTTATGAAGATACTTGTCCGTCAAGCACTTATTAAGGACAACAACTCATCCCACAATAATACAGTCAAGGACATCCTTGTTACCGACGGTATCATTACAGACATTTCCTCTTCGATTGATGTGAAAGCAGACCAGGTGTTGGATGCCAATGGAAAGATGATTTCCCCAGGCTGGGTGGATGTATTTGCAGTCGGTACAGATCCGGGCTATGAATTCAAGGACGATCTTCAGTCGCTGGCAAATGCGGCAGCAGATGGAGGCTTTACACATGTTTTCTCATCCCCCAATACCAATCCAATTGTACAATCAAAAACTGGTGTGGAGTACATTGTATCTGCGAGCAAATCACTTCCATGTCAAATCCATCCCATTGGTGCCTTAACCAAGCATACAGATGGAAAGGAATTAACGGAAATGTATGACATGCATGCCTCCGGAGCGATTGGATTTGGAGATGGAACCAAATCAGTTCAATCAGCTGGACTCCTGATCAAGGCACTGCAATATGTAAGTGCCTTCAATGGCGTTATTATACAGATACCAGATGACCAATCTGTGGCACCCCATGGGCAGATGAA
>SXYR01000155.1 GCA_005788265.1 Bacteroidota bacterium
CCCATTCCATTGATGGTGAGATGGATGCCATGAGCTCCGGCTTTTATTGCCTCCAGCACATTGGCTGTACCCAGATCGTAATCATTGTGCCCATGAAAATCAAAATGACAATGTGGATACCTTGGAATGATCAACTGCAAAAAATGTTTTACTTCATTGGGCTCTAAAATTCCCAAAGTATCAGGAAGCATGATGCGCTTGACAGGTTGTGTAGAAAGAAAATCCAAGTATTTAAAAACATACTCAGGGGAATTGCGCATGCCATTGCTCCAGTCTTCTAAATATACATTGCAATCAATTCCGTTCTTCTTTGCTTTTGATATGACAGCTGCTATTTCTGCAAAATGTTGTGCAGGTGATTTTTTAAGTTGATGTGTCAGGTGATTCATTGAACCCTTGGTCAACAGGTTCATGACTTTTGCTCCGGCTTTGATCATCCAATCAATGGAAGTATTTCCATCCACAAAAGTGAGTACTTCTATTTTTTTGAGAAGCCCTTTTGATTTAGCCCAACGCGTGATTTTTTTAACTGCATCAAATTCTCCCTCTGAAACCCGGGCTGAGGCAATTTCAATTCTATCCACTTTTACTTCCGTAAGCAGCAACTGTGCAATTGTGAGTTTTTCTGAGGCCGTAAATGAAACTCCGCTGGTTTGCTCACCATCACGCAAGGTGGTGTCCATGATTTCAATATACCTCAACGATTTTGGCATGATGATCTGTGTGCTTGATTAATAGCGACTTTTTTCTGCAAATACTTTTATCTCTTCTTTCATATCCTGCAGATAATCAATGTCATCAAATCCATTCATCAGGTTGTGCTTTTTGTAACCATTGATTTGAAATGACTCTTGTTCACCCGTTGCAAGCAGGGTGATGGTTTGGTTGGGCAAGTTGATCTCTAGCTCAGTTGAGGGATTCGCTTCAATTGCTTTAAATATATTGTCTAAAAAATCATCTGACACCTGCACGGGCAGAATACCAATGTTCATTGAATTGTTCTTAAATATATCTGCAAAAAAACTTGAAACCACACACCTGAATCCATAATCATAAACCGCCCATGCAGCGTGTTCTCGGCTGCTTCCACATCCAAAATTTCTTCCTCCCACCAATATTTTACCTGAGTAAATCGGATTATTCAATACAAAATCCTGTTTGGGTGTATCATCATTGTTGTATCGCCAGTCACGAAAAAGATTGTCGCCAAATCCCTCACGCTTCGTTGCTTTCAAAAAACGTGCAGGAATAATTTGGTCGGTATCAACGTTTTCTATGGGTAATGGAACTGCAGTGCTTTTCAACACCGTGAATTGATCGTATGCCATGATGTTTAAATTAATGTTCTTGGATCAGTGACCTTACCGGTAACTGCAGCTGCTGCTGCAACAAGTGGACTCGCCAACAATGTTCTTGCACCCGGACCCTGACGACCTTCAAAATTTCTGTTGCTGGTGCTTACGGCATATTTACCAGCGGGAATTTTATCATCGTTCATGGCCAAACATGCTGAGCATCCGGGCTGACGCAATTGGAATCCAGCTTCTGTCAAAATATCGTAGATGCCTTCATCCCTGATTTGTTTTTCAACCTGGTGAGATCCAGGCACAATCCAAGCAGTTACGTTCTCTGCTTTTTTTCTTCCTTTCACTACAGATGCAAATGCACGAAAATCTTCAATGCGGCCGTTGGTGCAACTTCCGATGAAAACATAGTCAACCGGTTTACCCAACATGTTTTCCTTCTCATTGAATCCCATGTAGGCCAATGCTTTGTCAAAACTTGACTTGCCGCCACCAACTTCAGCAGCTGTTGGAATCAGTTGTGAAATACCAACACCCATCCCAGGATTGGTTCCATATGTTATCATGGGTTCGATCGAAGCCCCATCATAATGATACTCTTTGTCAAAGCTTGCACCTTCATCAGATTTCAAGGTCTTCCAGTATGTCAATGCATCATCCCAATCTTTTCCTTGAGGCGCTTTCTCTCTTCCTTTGATATAATTGAATGTTGTATTGTCTGGCGCAATCATTCCTCCACGTGCACCCATTTCAATGCTCATGTTGCAGACTGTCATCCTTCCCTCCATAGACATCTGCTCAAACACAGATCCTGCATATTCAACAAAATATCCGGTTGCACCTGCTGCTGTCAATTGTGATATGATATAGAGGATGACATCTTTGGGAGTAACTCCCTTTTGCAATTGTCCGTTTACATTGATGCGCATTTTCAGTGGACGAGGTTGCATGATGCACTGTGATGAAAGTACCATCTCCACTTCTGAAGTCCCGATTCCAAATGCAATGCAACCAAATGCACCATGGGTCGATGTATGAGAATCACCACATACGATTGTCATGCCAGGCAGGGTTATCCCGTTTTCTGGTCCGACCACATGCACAATGCCATTCTTTGGATTGCCCAATCCCCAATGTGAAATTCCATAGCTGGAAGTATTCTCTTCCAATGCCTTCAACTGATTGGCTGACAAAGGATCGGCCACAGGAAGATGTTGATTGATAGTGGGAGTATTGTGATCTGCAGTGGCAAAGGTTCTGTGGGGATAAACCACATTTAAACCCCGGGTTTTGAGCCCTAAGAACGCAACCGGACTCGTTACTTCATGTATAAAATGTCGGTCTATCAGCAAAACATCCGGACCATCAGGAATACTCCTCACAACATGAGAGTCCCAAACTTTATCAAACAGACTCGAAGGTTTACTGCTCATTTTTCAAAATAGTTATTAGAGAATTGAAATATTTCTATCGGACCGCTAATTTCCGAAAAAAATTGCTAAAAACCCCTTAAAAACTGGATTAGTTTGAGCAGGTGTAAGCAGTTGACAGTTAACTGTTAACCGTTAACCGTCAACTGTATTTAGCTGTTTATAGAGAAACAACACTGTTGCTGCCCCCAAAAATATTGGGAACCTCAGCATCTGCCTCTGGGTCATTTACCCACTGGGCATTGTTGATCAGGTATTTGAATTCGTGGGTGCTGTCCTTTGGAAGATTGACCTCGGCACTGAAGCTGCCATCTTTCTTTTTTGACATGATGATGGAATGCTGCCAATCGCTGTTCAAACCAAGAATTTCAACTGTTTCTGCAAGTTCAGGCTTGAAATTGAACTTTACTTTACAATAATTTTTTGTCTTATAATAAGTCTTGTGCAACATATAAGTTTGTTTTCAAACTTTATCCCAGGAAATGCGAAAAGTAACCCAGTTCAAACAATTTTAACATTCAGATGTAATATCTATTCATAACTTGAAAATTCCTTTCAGAATAAAATTTTTCATCATATGGATCGCAAAGAATTTCTTGCACAACTTGGAATTGGAAGCGCAGCAGCATTGGCAATCACATGTTTGCAGGCATGCAGCAAAGAAGGAACAGGCGGATCTGCAGTTGATTTCACCATTGATTTAAACAGCAGCCAATTCAGTGCATTGAAAAATCAAGGTGGATTTGTAGTAACACAGGGAATCATTGTTGCACTTTCTACAAGCGGATCTTATTTGGCTGTCTCTTCACGCTGTCCACATGAAGGTGTTACGGTTGGATACCAATCGTCAAGCAATCAATTTATTTGTACTGCCCATAATTCTATCTTCTCTACATCTGGATCTAGAATATCCGGACCCGCAAACACTGGACTGAAACAGTATCAGACGTCTTTGAACGGAACAACACTGCGCATCTATTCGTGATCAATTCATGCCTCAATTACTTATATTTATGTGACAATGTAGTTACATGAATAAAAGAACTTTTTTGAAATCAGCAGCTGTTACAACTGCGGGTTTACAATTGGGACTGTCCTCCTTCGCCGCCATGTTCGAAACAAAAAAAAATACCGATGCAATAACATTGGCAAGTGATGATGCATTCTGGAAGTCCATTCGTGATCAATACATTTTAAAGTCAGAATATATCAATTTGGAAAATGGATACTATTGCATCACTCCTCAACCTATTATAGAAAAGTTTATTGAAAACGTACGCTACGTTAACCGAGAAGGAGCCTTTTATATGCGCAACTTTCAGTTTGACAATAAAAAGAAAATAACCTCAAAGCTGGCTGCCCTAGTAGGTTGCCCGGCAGATCAATTGGCCATCACCAGAAATGCAACCGAATCACTTGATCTGGTAATCGCAGGACAAGAATGGAAATCTGGAGATGAGGCAGTCATGGCCTTACAGGATTATGGTGCAATGCTGGATATGTTTGAACAGGTATCTAAACGATGCGGTGTTGTGCTCAAGAAAGTATCTGTTCCAAATCACCCTGTATCTGATGAAGAAATTGTTTCGTTGTATGAAAAAGCCATAACCCCAAAAACAAAACTCCTGATGGTATGTCACATGATCAATATCACGGGACAAATTTTACCGATCAGAAAAATTTGTGACATGGCTCATCGCAAGGGTGTTGAAGTAATGGTGGATGGCGCACATGCAGTTGCACACTTTGAATTCAAAATCAGTGATTTTGACTGTGATTACTATGGATCATCACTTCATAAATGGTTGAGTGTGCCTTTGGGTGCAGGATTGCTTTATGTAAAAAAAGAGAAGATTGCAAAACTCTGGCCATTGCTTGGTGATGGCAATACAAATTTATCAGATATCTCCAGAATCAATCATACAGGTACGCATCCGGTTCATACTGACTTGACCATATCAGATGCTATTGATTATTATCACATGATCGGAGCTGAGAGAAAAGAAAAAAGATTGCGTTACCTGCAATTGTATTGGACCAGCAAAGTGAGAAATATCAAAAAGATCATTGTAAACACTCCTGCAGATGAAAAGAGATGCTGTGGAATTGCGAACGTTGGCATAGAAGGTATCCCGCCAGGAGATCTTGCAAAAAGACTGATGGATGAGTTCAAGATATACACTGTTGCAATCGACGGTGCCAATGTATATGGATGTCGCATCACTCCAAATATTTATACAACGGTGGATGAATTGGATCAATTTGTTGCGGCATTGAAAAAACTGGCAGCATAATGGGTGATCTGAAATCAATTATCCGAGATCTCAAGTCACATGCCACCAAAGAGAAAGCTGCATTTCTTCCTTATTTTTTCAAAACGGGTAAAGGTGAATATGCTGAAGGGGATCGCTTTCACGGCATCGTAGTTCCTGATCAAAGAAAAATCGCAGAACATCATACGCCCACAACATCAAAAGACACCATCATCTCCCTGCTTGATTCGCCTTTTCATGAAGAGCGACTGACTGCGCTGTTTATACTGTGCAATAAATTTCAAGCAGACAAAAAAACAAGCAAAGAAAAAAAATGGGTGGACCTCTACTTGAAAAAAGTGGATCGGATCAACAATTGGGACCTGGTAGATACGACAGCGCATATCATTTTGGGACAATGGCTGGAAAATAAAAACAGAACAATTTTATACAGATTCGCAAAAGATAAATCCCTCTGGAAGAATCGCATCGCAGTTGTTGCCACACTGCACTTCATTAGAAAAAATGATTTTCAAGATATCCTTCAATTGAGTGAAATCATGCTGCATCATCCACATGATCTGATGCACAAGGCAACAGGTTGGATGCTCAGGGAAGCTTGGAAAAGAAAGAAGGAACCAGTAGAAAATTTTCTGAACCAATTTGCACACAAAATGCCTCGTACGATGCTGAGGTATGCCATAGAACGTATGTCAGAACCCAAAAGAAAGGCATACCTCAGTATTAAACTTCAATCGTACTGATTGCTTCTCATGTATCGCCGCCACGGACGGACTCGAACCGCCTTTGGAGGTTTTGTTGACCTCTGCCTAACCCATCAGCCACGTGACAATTTTATTAGTCTACCAAATTTATAGACTTAATACGGATCCACCAAATTATTTTCTAACTACATACCAATTGTAGCCATTGGCAGGAATGACAACCTCCAATGAAAGATTTGCTGAGGCATCCAACTGCATGAGTTTTTTTGCACTGTCTTTTTCAGCAACAGCTGCATGTCCATTTAAACCTGTATAGTAAAGGGGAATATTGATTTTTCGCTTGATGGGTTGATTGGTTGGATTGAACACCATGATGAAGGCCTTGTCATTCAATGAGGGATTCACGTGCATGAACCCATCCCAATCTCTTCCATCCGCCCTCCGCAAATGAACAATGGATGCATTCAAAATGCTGCGGTATTTCTTGTACCATTGAATGGTATTGGACACCAATTGCTTTGTTGTCTCGGTATCATACAACCTCGGACCACGATAGCACGCTTGCACTCCTGCACCATAATACTGTACCATCAACATCTCATAATCTTTCAAATGCTGATTCAAGGGTTCCAAGACTGCCTCTGCTCCTCCTCCCTGATATTTGGTCAACGGCACAAAACCCCATCCCATCGATGGCAGTTTCTCATAAGTGCCGTCATGAATATTTTGTCTGTTCAGTATTTTTTGCTGTTCACGTGATAAAGAAAAATTTACTTCCCTGTATCCCAATGCAATCTTATGCGTTCCATCTAAAAAATACCAGTCAGGTGCATTCACATAAATCCCATTCTCATTGCACCATTTGTACAATCCTTTTTGCAATTCCATTTGTCTCCACTGTGAATCATCCAAATTCTTGTGCCCAGGATGAACAGTAGATGCACAAACATCCCCGGGATAAGGACCATCATTCTCGAACAAATTGAAGCCGGTCGTTGACATAAAATATTTCAGCTTATTGATGTAGGTGAGCCCCCACTTGCTCCCCATACACGGTGCATTCCCAAAAAATGCTCCACCGGGTTTACCCGTCTTGGGATCAATTACATCTGTTTCATCATCAATTCTTCTGCTGCTGAACAATGAATAACTCCCAATCAAAATTCCCTGCTGATGCGCATAATCAGCCAATTGCTTCCACCGCGAAACATTTGCAGCACTGGTGTCTTCCATATTGCAATGGCTTCCAAAACTCAAGATCAATGCCTCATATCCAGTTGCCTTGCATTGATCAATCGCCTCACGCACCTGCTGATCATTCCTGCTGATCAAATGCATAAAAATTGGATTCTGCGTTGTCCAGGGTGCAATTGCCGCATACATGCGTTGAATCATCATTCCCCTTCGCTCTCTGTCATAACTATCCATCAACAATTCATGTGTACGGGGTGAAATCATTTTTTCACCTGGCTTCAATTCCACTGCTTTTACTTTTTCCGGATATACTTCCAACAAACAAGGTGTTTGATAATTATAATTTACCTGAGAAGTATATGCAGAATCAATCAGCCAATGGGTTGTCTGATCACTGATATCATAGCGCATGGCATTGTTGAATGCATAATTGGTCTCTACATAAATCCCATGCTGCTTTTTCATCTGATCAGGAGTACCGACCACTGCGCTTTCCTCTTCCACCAATGCAAGACTTTCATTCACTATTTTGTTGATCCCGATTAAACGATTGGAATTGTTCAGCACCTCCACCCACTTTATGATCAGAGGCAATCCATCATACATCTCATAATGTACTTCAACGAGTATATTGGCGACAGCAGGCAAGTCAGATGTAAATGAAAGCTTTACATGCTTCCCTGTTGCATAGGACGAAACAGATGACCATGTGGTTCGGTTCCATTTTATTCTTGGCTGAATTTCTTCTACTTCAATTTTGTAAAATTGAAAATCATTGTACGAAGTGAATTGCTTGACCCATGATGGAAGTAAATACGCTTTTTCGGTTTGTCCCTTCAAACCACCTACGTTGTATGGAGTCCCATCAATCACAAGCTTTGCCTCTGGCTGAACTGCTCTGATCAACTGTTGGTGATTGCTCAGGTTGGTAAAATCTATACAGGTAAAATCAGGACTGACCACAAAAGATCTCTTGACAAGTCCGTTGTAAAAAATAATTTGTTGATGGGCAAGATCCTGGTAGACGCCTGCTTTTTGAGAAGGTTTTTTTAAAAGCCAATCAGCAATGGGAGTGCTCAATAATTTTTCATCCCAAGCGGGAAATTGCTGAGCAAATGATTGAAGATAAAAGAGAATAAAAAAAAGTAGATAAATTATTTTTCGCATGGTCTCATTATGAGACCATAAGTTAAAAAATATTTCTCACTGCCTGAGGAATGAAATTCAAGGGATTGTTAATCGAAGATTCAACCGAATCGGCAATGGAAGCAAGTGTTATTACTTTATTCAATAAAATATTATGCGCATCACATGGTTCGTGTTGCCCACATATAACGTGAACTGGTTTATCGTGCTTTCTTGCGATCTCCGCTATATGCCCAACAACTTTTCCCTGCATACTTTGTTCGTCCAACATGCCTTCGCCCGTAATAATCAAATCGGCATCGGCGATTTCTTTTTTCAGATCGATGTAATCAAAAATATACTCGATACCTGGAATCAGCCGTGCTCCCAGAAAAACATCGCAACCCGCACCAAGCCCGCCTGCTGCACCTGCACCGGGGTTGTGAGCAACCGATCTTCCAAAAAATTTAATGAACAGTGCATCAAGATGGGCCAGCCCTTCATCTAATTTTTTGACTTGCTCGGGTGTTGCACCTTTTTGTGGACCATATACAAAGGCTGCACCATTGGGACCAAACAGGGGATTCTTTACGTCACATGCTACAGTGAATTGAATGTTTTCCAAAAAATCACTTTCAGGAAAAATGATTTCATTGATTAAATGAAGGTTTCCCCCGCATGGCTCCAGGGGATCCCCTTGCATATCCAAAAACATATACCCAAGTGCATCTGCCATTCCAATACCTCCATCTGTAGTTGCACTGCCGCCAATTCCCAAAATAATATGTGCAGCGCCGCGCATGATGGCGTCTCTGATCAGTAGGCCAGTTCCATATGTGGAGGTTTTATATGGATTTCTCTCTGAGCTTGAAAGCAAAGCAAGTCCGCTTGCTGAAGCCATTTCAATAAATGCAGTTTGATTGGAAGATGCAAACTGATATTTCGCAACGATGGATCTTCCGAGCGCATCTGTTGTTTGCGCTGATACGGGCGATGTGCCAATGTAATGATGGATGATTTGAGAAAACCCGTCTCCCCCATCAGCCAAAGGAAACATTTTCACTTCTGCTGCCGGATATAATGCAACAATCTCCTTGTGAATTGCAATGCACAAGGAGATTGAATCGATGCTCCCCTTAAATTTATCAGGGGCGATGATGATTTTCATAATTATTTTCTCTTCGGATAAACTGCATTCACACCCAACTCTTCTTCAATGCGAATGAGTTGATTGTACTTTGCCAAACGATCGGTACGTGAAGCAGATCCGGTTTTGATTTGTCCGCAATTCAATGCAACAGCAAGATCAGCAATGGTAGTGTCTTCTGTTTCGCCACTGCGGTGACTCATGATGGAAGTATACCCGCTGGTCTGTGCCAAACGCACTGCATTGATCGTTTCAGTTACTGTTCCGATCTGATTTACTTTTACCAGAATGCTGTTCGCAATTCCCTTGTCAATGCCTTCCTGCAAACGAATTACATTGGTTACAAACAAATCATCACCTACCAATTGACACCTGTCACCAATTGCTTCTGTTAATTTCTTCCAACCATCCCAATCATCTTCAGCCATTCCATCTTCAATAGATATGATGGGATATTTATTTACCCAGTCCGTCCAGTATGCCACCATTTCATCACTGCTGATCACTTTACCAGAGCTCTTGTAGAATTTATATGATTTTGTTTTTTCATCAAACATTTCAGTGCTGGCAGCATCCATGGCAATATGGATCTGAGATCCAGCCTTGTACCCTGCTGCTTCAATTGCCTGCAATACGGTCTCAATCGCTTCTTCATTGCTTTGAATATCTGGCGCAAATCCGCCTTCATCCCCAACATTGGTGCTGTACCCTTTTTTCTTCAATACATTTTTCAATTGGTGGAAAATTTCAACACCCCAACGCAATCCTTCACTGAAAGTGGATGCACCGGTGGGAACGATCATGAATTCCTGAAAATCAATTTTATTGTCTGCATGCACACCGCCGTTAAGAATGTTCATCAAAGGAACAGGAAGCGTTACCGCATTGACTCCCCCAAGGTATCTGTACAAATTTAGATTACTCGCTTGTGCAGCTGCTTTCGCAACAGCCATAGAAACCGCGAGTGTAGCATTCGCACCCAACTTTGCCTTGTTGTGCGTACCATCCATATCAATCAGCATCTTATCTACCAATGCTTGCTCAGTAGCTGGAACACCCAATAATTTTGGAGCAATGATCTTATTGATATTGTCAACGGCTTTCAATACGCCCTTGCCTACATAAACTGTCTTATCGCCATCCCTCAACTCAACAGCTTCATGCTTACCGGTTGATGCGCCAGATGGAACAGCTGCGCGTCCAAAAAATCCATTCTCCGTAATTACATCTACTTCTACAGTTGGATTGCCCCTGCTGTCTAAAATTTGTCTTGCGTGTACACTTGCAATGAGACTCATAATATTTATTTTTATAGCATTGTAAAAGAAGCGAGCATCGTTATGATCCTGTCAGTTGCTTGAAAATATCTTCTAACTGACGGGTTTGCGCTTGCAAAGAAACGATATTCAAGTTATGTTGCAAAGCAAATGACATGAGTTCTTTGCTGATATCACCTGCCCCGGTTGATTTCAACACCCATTCACCCTGTTCACTGCATTCAACTTCCTGAATGCCAGGCAATGACATCAGCGCTTCGGAGCTGACCTCTCCATTGAATTTTACATGGATGTATTGGTGATCCTTCAATGATCTGATGGAATCAATGGATTCATTCGCTACAATATTACCCTTGTGAATAATAATCACACGATCGCAAATAGCTTCTACCTCCTGGAGAATATGAGAAGAAAATAAAATGGTCTTTTCTTTTCCCAGCTGTTTGATCAGGGATCTGATTTCGAGTATCTGATTTGGATCGAGTCCGGTTGTTGGTTCATCCAAAATCAATACTTCCGGATCGTGCAGCATAGCAGCCGCCAATCCAACACGCTGCCTGAATCCTTTTGACAATTGCCCAATTGCTTTGTTTGCTTCCGAAAGCAATCCGGTTTTCTCTACCACATCTTGTATACTTCTCTTTGCATCAGCCATGCCATGAAAAGAAGCGATCATCGAGAGGTACTCTCTCACATACATGTCCAAGTAAAGTGGATTGTGTTCTGGCAAGTACCCAATTTTCTTTTTGGTTGCAAGTGACTCGCCTTCAACTTTTATCCCGCACACTTCAATGAAACCCTGATCAGGGTGGATGATACCCGTAATCATTTTCATGGTGGTTGATTTGCCAGCACCATTGGGACCTAAAAATCCAACCACCTGACCTTTTGAAACTTCAAAGCTGATTTGATTGACCGCTTGCTGGTCACCATATTGTTTTGTTACATGATGAATGTTGATTGACATGTCAATTGTTAATCTTGAATCCCTTCACTTGAAACCGGCAATTGATCATAATCTCCTTTCAATGCCAGCCAGCCAAAAATGATGAGCCCAATGGCTATGGGAAGAAATATCACCGCAAAGATACTCCATTGAATAATCGTATCTGTACTTGGTTTTGCATTGATTTGTGTTAAAGCTGTTTGCAGCAAGATGGCATATGCAACAACTGCAAGCAAGATCCAGATGAGCCCGGCAATTCTCTTTATCTGATTCATAAATTAATCATTTACGTTTGGGTCAATTTTGTTGGATAA
>SXYR01000156.1 GCA_005788265.1 Bacteroidota bacterium
CAGTGTTCTGGGGAGTCTCATTGCAATGTGGTGTATCAGACAGGTACTGCAGGAACGGTGTCCCACCTCCACTGGAGCAATTGGTTCTTTGCGGGTGATCATGCTGTTCAGCCAATCACCATGGTGCTCTTCGCTTCTGTAAAGATTGATTTCATTGGAGCCAATAACAGATTCAATGATTTTTGGATTACTTGCCGTGAGTGCTTTTTGATTGGGGACTGTAGGTTCGTTGGGACTCGCTTTGTATTCACCGCGCGTTACAAAAATCCATCCTTCAGTGCCGACAAATTTTATTCCATTGGGCAATTCAGTGCTAACAGTCATTTTCACACCATTTGCATATTTCCCATATGTTGTAAATACTCCATGCACATCCCACATGCCGGATTTTGGGAAATCAGCCTTTCCCCAAACTTCCACAGGGCCAGTATATTCCGTATCCATTGCCCAGTGCGCACAGTCGATATGATGTGATCCCCAACCCGTGATCATGCCAGCGCCGAACTGTTCGCATCGAAGCCAACCTGGACGGCTGTAATCATTTTGTGGGTGAACTCTTTTTTCTGTGTAGTAAACGTATGGTGTTGAGCCCAGCCATGCGTCATAATTAAATGTAGAAGGGATCGGCATTTCGGGCTCCACTTCTCCACCTGGATCGCTGGGAAGTCCGATGTATACTTCTTTCAACTGTCCAATTCTTCCATTTCTAACAAGTTCTGCTGCATACCTGAATTGTGGCGAGGATCGCTGCTGACTTCCAATTTGTAAAATCCTACCTGATTTGTGCACGGCATTGCTCAAAGCTCTTCCCTCTGCGATTGTCAGTGATGCTGGTTTTTGCAGGTAAACGTCTTTTCCAGCTTCAACGGCATGAATGCCTAGGAATGCATGTGAATGATCTGGCGTAGAGATCAGCACTCCGTCTATGTCTTTATTGAGCAAGAGTTCGCGGTGATCGTCGTACATCTTCACGCCATCATAGGGTTTTCCGGTTTTGGCAGTATAATAATCATTCACATATTTTTTTCCGTCTTGCAATCTTTTTTTATCCAAATCACATACAGCCATGATTCTTGCATGATTGTATTTCAGTGTTTCACGCATGTCATGATCTCTTGAAATTCTACCAACACCTATGGCGGCAATATTCAGTGTATTGCTTGGTGCATTTTTACCAAACACACTCGCCGGCACAATGGAAGGAAATCCAAGGGATGCAATGCCTGTAGCAATTCCTGTTTTGAGAGTTGATTTGACAAAATCTCTTCTGTTGAATGGTTTTTTCTTTTGCATGATTAGTTTTTTATTTGATCATCGCGGTGAGTGGAGAATGACTTGCTGAAATCAATCCCTTTGGATCGAGAAATTACAAATTTTATGCCTTGCAGCATGTGGTTTTTATAAACAGGGTCCTTATAAGTCTCTTTGCTGTGTCCAATTGTTGAAATCCATGCCCTTCCCCCCTGAAATTCGTTGTACCAGACAGCAGGGTAGTATTCAGCATATGTGCCGGCGTTTTTTTGAATGAGTTCTTTTTGGGAGGAGTCAAGGGTTGTAAATCGATGTGTCATCAGCACATTGGTAACAGGGTAGAGTTCTTTGCCAAAATAGCATTCGTCTTCTCTCTCCCAGGTCGAGGGAACATTTTTCATGGAAGGATGTTGGCGGTCCAATACCTGGAAACTGAATTGTTGGAATTTGGCATGCCAGGAAAAAGTACAACCTATCAACATTTTAAACCATTTCCAGTTTCTCTCGGTTCCTGTTACCGAATGGAGCCCCACCAGTGCCCCGCCTGCTTCGATATATCTTCTGAATGCCAATCTCTGCGCGTCGGTATCAAATACATCATTGTTGGTGCTTGGAAAAACCAGCAGGGTATATTGCTTTAAATTTTCTTCTGTAATCAAAGCGGGATCTTCGGAAACTGTAATATTGTACTTCTCTTCTTTTGCAAGCAATTTGAGTGCTTCCACAGCAGAAGGAATATTGTCGTGCACATATCCTTTTCCATTTTTTGTATATACCAGCATGGAAATATTTTTCTTGCTGTTTTGTGAAAAAGATGAATGGTTCAAGAGCAGAATACTTAGAAATAAAATCCCGAATTTGATGCGCATAAAAATCGTTCAATTTATTGCTTGTAATTTACGCAAAAAAGAACCTTTAAAAGGAGCTGGTTTTACGAAAACGTTGTAGGGGTCGCACGAAAATACAAGTCTGCTCAAATGATAAATTCACTAACTTGAGCAGTACAAAACTGCTGCCATACATGAACAATAAAATGACCAATTACAGGTGGACTGTTGTTTCACTTTTGTTTTTTGCTACTACCATTAATTATTTAGACCGGCAGGTATTAAGTTTATTGTATCCTTTGCTTCAAGAAAAATTCAGTTGGACCAATTCACAGTATGCAGACATTGCAGCTGCTTTTCAGTTTACCTATGCAGTTTGTTTGCTGTTTGCTGGTAGAGTGATCGATAAATTAGGTACTAAAAACGGGTACTCGCTAGCAATCATTGTTTGGTCAATTGGAGCAGTGATTCACGCGTATGCAAACCCAATTGGAGATTTCATATTAACTACATTCGGTTGGTTGGGTCTTGCTGCTGTTCCAGCATCTGTGCTGGGATTCATTTTTGCAAGGGCATTTCTGGCATTGGGTGAAGCAGGAAATTTTCCCGCAGCGATAAAAGTTACAGCTGAATACTTTCCTAAAAAAGAGCGATCTTTTGCAACAGGGATTTTCAATTCTGGAGCAAATGTCGGTGCGGTATTGGCCCCCTTGAGTGTGCCATGGATTGCGAAGGAGTGGGGTTGGGAATTGGCATTTATCATCATTGGCGCAATTGGTTTCATTTGGTTGTTTTTTTGGTTTATTTATTATGCACCTCCAAAAAATCAAAAGCGACTTTCAAAGGAAGAGCTTGACTATATCCAACATGCTGATCAGGAAGAAGAGATTTCGTCTGCTACTCCGAATGAAAAAGTAAAATGGACAAAACTTTTCGGATACAAACAAACTTGGGCCTTTTCTTTTGGGAAGTTTATGACCGATGGTGTATGGTGGTTTTTCCTGTTCTGGTTGCCTAAGTTTCTAAAAGATAAATATCAGATGACTGGCACCGATACGATGCTTCCGCTCGTGGTACTTTACAGCATGGTTATGATTGGATCTGTTGCCGGAGGATGGTTCCCAGCATATTTCATCAAGAAAGGATATTCTGCATACGATGGTCGTTTAAAAGCAATGTTTATCATTGCACTTTTTCCATTGGTCGTTTTATTGGCGCAGCCATTTGGAGATATAAGTTTTTGGGTTCCCATATTGTTAATAGGGGTCGGAGCGTCTGCTCACCAGGCATGGAGTGCAAATATATTTACAACAGTATCGGATATGTTTCCAAATAAAGCAATTGCATCTGTTGTTGGTATTGGAGGTATGGCGGGCGGTATTGGTGGGGTAATGACAAGTAAAGTAGGGGGTGCGCTTTTTGATCATTTTGAGGCAAAGGGTAATGTTGAATCTGGCTATACTATTATGTTTACTTTTTGTGCGTTGGCATATGTTATTGCATGGGTAGTTATGAAAATGCTAGTGCCTAAGTATAAAAAAATTGATGACCTCTAACATGTGATTATGAAAAAGCAACGAAGAGAATTTATACAACAATCTGCTGCAGCGACACTTGGCTTCTTTATTGTTCCTCGTTTTGTCATTGGCGGGAAAGGATATACCGCTCCTAGTGATATGATCAATCTTGGATTTATAGGAACAGGTAAACAGGCTAGGGGATTGTTGAATTCTTTCAAGGACAAGGCCAACATCATAG
>SXYR01000003.1 GCA_005788265.1 Bacteroidota bacterium
AGGGTATACATGCGTTCTTTGGCTACAAGAGAGAGTGAAAAAACAATCAGCGCAGCAGCACAAGATGCCATCAATATCTGCAAACAGCATCAATTTGATCTCATCATATTGGAATCAGCAGGTGCAGGACAAAGCGATGCATCAATTGTTGAACATTGCGATAGAAGTCTCTATGTAATGACACCAGAATATGGTGCTGCATCACAACTTGAAAAAATCAATATGCTTGATTTCGCAGATGCAATTGCGTTGAATAAATTTGATAAACCCGGTGCACTAGACGCTTTACATGATATCCGTAAACAATACAAACGCAATCATAGCAGCTGGAATGCAAAAGATGAAGACCTGCCTGTAATTGGTACAATCAGTTCTGAATTCAATAATGAAGGCATCAATCAATTATTTAAATTGTTGATGAGTAAGATTTTTTCAGGAAATAACTCTTCGGATACATTTTTTGCCTCTCCCAGAAAACCTTCCATCATTCCATCATCTAAGGTTCGATACCTGACAGAGATTGCAGATGAAGTAAGAAAATACAATCGATTGGCTACAGAACAGTCAGCACTTGCCTCTGAGCTCTATCAATTACATGGAGCACTATCCATGGTTGATGAGTCAGCTGTGCAATCCTTCCTTTCAAAAAAAATAAAAGAAAAGGAGAAAAAGCAAATTCCCTTGTGTAAAAAACTCGTTGAAGAATGGGAACAAACAAAAGAGCGATATCAAAAAGAAAACTTTGAATACCAAGTGAGAGACAAGCTGGTTCAAAGACCATTGCGATACACGTCTCTCTCCGGGACTTCTATCCCAAAAATTGCAATTCCTAAATACAAAGACTGGGGAGATATTTTATTATGGAGATTACAGGAAAATTTTCCTGGAAAATTTCCCTACACTTCTTCCGTATTCCCCTTAAGAAATACCAGTGAAGATCCCACACGCATGTTTGCAGGAGAAGGAAGCCCAGAAAGAACCAACAAAAGATTTCACTACCTCTCTTCAGGTCAGGCCTTTATAAGACTCTCCACTGCTTTTGACAGTGTCACCTTATATGGAAACGACCCAGATGAGCGCCCGGATATCTACGGGAAAATTGGCAACAGCGGTGTAAGCATCGCAACCATAGATGATGCAAAAAAATTATACAGTGGATTTGATCTCTGCAATCCAAATACATCGGTATCGATGACCATCAATGGGCCCGCACCGATGTTGCTCGCATTTTTTTTACATGCAGCCATTGATCAAGCATGTGAAAAATACATTGATAAAAAAGATTTATGGGGGGAAGTGGCACGTATAAAAAGTGAAAAAGAAAAGACAGTTCAACTTCCTGTATATCATGACAAATCCTCTGAACTTGAAAAACCGGCAGCACACAATGGATTAGGGCTAAGATTGCTGGGCATAAGTGGGTCTGAAGTGTTGCCAACAGAGGTTTACCAAAAAATATGTGCACAGGTATTCCAACATGTGAGAGGTACAGTACAGGCAGATATTCTGAAAGAGGACCAAGCGCAAAACACCTGCATATTTTCAACAGAATTTGCATTGAAACTGATGGGAGATGTACAGGAATACTTTATTCAACATCAAATTCGGAATTTTTACAGTGTATCCATCAGTGGCTATCACATTGCAGAAGCAGGCGCTAATCCAATTACCCAATTGGCATTTACGCTTTCAAACGGATTTACCTATGTGGAATATTATCTTTCACGTGGTATGCACATTGATGACTTTGCTTCTAACCTATCTTTCTTCTTCAGCAATGGAATGGATCCTGAATATGCAGTGATTGGAAGAGTAGCAAGAAGAATTTGGGCAAAAGTCATTAAATATAAATATGGAGGAAACAGCAGAGCCCAAAAACTTAAATACCATATTCAAACTTCAGGAAGAAGTTTACATGCACAAGAAATTGATTTTAATGATATCCGAACAACATTGCAGGCATTGTATGCCATTTATGATAATTGTAATTCGCTGCATACCAATGCATATGATGAGGCTATTACAACACCTACAGAAGAAAGTGTAAGAAGGGCAATGGCTATTCAGCTGATCATCAACAAAGAGTTAGGGTCCAGCAAGACTGAGAACTACATTCAAGGTTCGTTTATCATTGAAGAGCTGACAGATTTGGTAGAAGATGCTGTCATGCTAGAATTTGAGAGAATATCTGAAAGAGGTGGTGTACTAGGAGCCATGGAAAGGATGTATCAAAGAAACAAGATTCAGGATGAAAGTCTTCATTATGAATCACTCAAACACAAGGCTGAAATTCCCATTGTTGGCGTCAACATGTTCATGAGTAAAAGTGGGAGCCCAACAACCATCCCCGATGAAGTCATTCGGAGTACAGATGAAGAAAAAAAACGGCAGATCAGCAATGTCTCATCATTTAAGAAAAGAAACCAAGCTCAATCAGCAGAAAAGCTTTTGTATTTGAAAGACGTCGCAAACAACAATGGAAATATTTTTGCTGCACTGATGGAAGCTGTAAAGTACTGTTCGCTCGGTGAGATCACACAGACCCTGTATGAAGTTGGAGGACAATACAGAAGAAATATGTAAAATAGTTGGCATCCATTCTATGGAATGGAAAATATATAGGAACTAGGCGGTGTAATCTAAAATAGATTTGACTTCAAATTTTTCCCATTTCCAGTCCTGTAATTTGAGTCCGGCTTTAAAAGAAAAACTGGATGTCTTGATGACCTCATTGTCTGCATTCAACTCATCTACTTTTACATCACAATTTAAATTTTTGATGGCTGTTGGATTGGTGACAAATACCTCTAAAAACAAGGGCTTCTCTTTGACAACATTCAATTTCCGCTCCCAAATGGTGGAGGTGCATTCATCAATCCTGGGGCTATAATCTTTTCTGGGATATTTGATTTGAAAACAGGTTGGCTGGTTGGTTTCTATGTATACCATGAACTTGTTGAATTCCTGCTGGGCATTCTTTGACCTACCAAAAAGAGCTAATTTCTTCATCATACATTTTGTAGTGCGTCCGTACGATAGACCCCGAAATAACAAATAAATTCATTGAAACAGATCCAAACCTTGTCCAGTTATAAGAATTCAATACAAAATGAACAAAATTTCTCAAATAGGATATACAGATTTACCAAATATCTGCAGAGAACGGCTAACAGATTCGGGGAACAACACAAATATATAAAATAATTGAAAATGATTGTACATTTTCAGACAGGCTCAGTAAATATGAAATAATCGTTTGTTTTTGAAGAATTTATGGCTAAAAGGCTTTCTGATATTTCCATTAATTTGCATGCATGAGCAAAAAGCATGGCTTGATCCAAAAAATCAAAGCTTGGTACAATAAAAACTGGAAAATTTGGCGATTCAAACTCAGCGCTGACAACAATATTTTCTTTATTGGATTCTATAAATATTTATATCAGCCCAAAGCAGGAAGTCTCGCTGCTTTTCTCGATGAATATTCCAAATCAGTAAGAGATAATTTTACGGTCGTCCAAATTGGTGCCAATGATGGGATTACACATGACCCTATTCATAAATTTATCAAAAGAGATCAGTGGAAAGGCGTATTACTGGAACCCCAATCTGAAGTCTTTCATGTTTTTTTAAAACATATCTATAAAAAAAACAAGGGTATTCATTGTGCATGTGCTGCCATTGGGTATGAAGATGGAAATCAACGGATGTATAAAATTGGATTCTCTAAAATGAGGTGGGCAACGGGACTCGCTTCTTTCTCCAAAGAAAAAGTTGAACAGGCCTTTGACAACGGGATTGTTGCACACAATTGCAGGGTACATGGAATTGAAATTCCTATAGACAGAAATGAATGGATCACTGAAGAAGAAGTTGAAGTGATCTCACCAACATCGCTTATCAAACGATACGATATAAAAAAAATTGATCTGCTGCAAATAGATGCAGAGGGGTTTGACTTTGAAGTAATCAAGATATTCGATATCGCTTCTACCAACCCACAGGCAATCATATTTGAAAATGTGGGACTTTCTTCAGAAGAAAATAATTGCTGCCTAGAACTTCTTAAGAACAACAATTATGCCATTCGAAAATTTGGCTCCAATACATTAACATTCAAAAAACCAGTTGGAATATTTGAAAAATATTTTCTGTGATGAGCAATGATATGATCAGTGTAGTCATTCCCTGTTTCAACCAAGGTAAATACCTGCCTTTCACCGTAGAATCAATTATCGCTTCTACACATCAGGCAGTTGAAATCATCATTGTCAATGATGGATCGACAGATGACTCACTTGCGATCGCCCAACAGCTCAAATCAAGGCATCATGGTATTCAGATCATCAATCAACCCAACGGAGGAGTTTCCAAAGCCAGAAACGCGGGCATGCGCATTGCCCAAGGAGAATATATATTGCCATTGGATGGCGATGACCTGATCAGCAGTGACTATATTGAAAAAGCGATAGAAATTCTTCGATCCAATTCCTCTGTCAAAGTGGTTTATTGCAATGCAGTCAAATTCAATGAACAGGTACAAAAAGAGTGGAAACTAAAGCCATTCAACTTGTATAATCTGGCAATAGATAACATGATTTTCGTCTCCGGGATATTCAGAAAGAAAGATGCATTCGATATTGGCGGTTACTCTGAAGACATGACCATGGGAAGAGAGGACTGGGAATTTTGGATCAAAATGTTAAAAGATGGCGGCCAAGTAGTTAAGCTTCCTATCACAGGTTTTTATTATCGGCTGACGCCAAATAGCAAAAGGAAAA
>SXYR01000035.1 GCA_005788265.1 Bacteroidota bacterium
CCTCATGGAACAAATGATGAAGATGATTGAAAACCGAAATATTGCTCAAATGGGATTCCATACACCCGCTTCTGTTCAGTTGATGATTGAAGTAGAAAGACGTGCGTATGCAGACAGGGCAGAATTCATGGGTGATCAGGACTTTGTCCGTGTTCCAGTCAAAACACTTTCAAGCAAAAAATATCTTGATAAAAGAATGGAAGATTTCATGCCTGGAAAAGCAACACCCAGCGATGTGATCAAACCGGGAGCAATCAATCCAGAAAGCGAAGAGACAACCCATCTCTCTGTTGCCGATGCAGATGGCAATGTAGTGAGCGTTACTACTACCTTAAATGGTGGATATGGATCCAAAACTGTTGTTGCAGGAGCCGGATTCTTGCTCAACAATGAGATGGATGATTTCAGTGTTAAACCAGGTGTTCCCAATATGTTTGGAGCAGTGGGCAAAGAAGCCAATGCCATCGCAGCCGGAAAAAGAATGCTAAGCTCCATGACGCCCACAGTTGTTCTGAAAAATAAAAAGCCTTACCTCGTTGTCGGGACACCGGGCGGCACTACCATACCTACATCCGTTTTTCAAACTTTGGTAAACATAATTGAGTTCAATCAGTCTCCAATAGATGCAGTCAACCATCCAAAGTTTCACCACCAGTGGTTACCCGATCAGGTAGCCATTGAAAATGATTTCCCCTTCTCTACCCAAACAGCATTGAGCAATATGGGATATACTTTTCAAAAGAGAAACCAAATCGGAAGAACAGAGGTGATCAAAATCAACTGGGAGGGCAAAAAGATCAAAAATATAGAAGCGGTTGCCGACAAGAGAGGCGACGATCATGCTGCTGCATATTAAACTGTATTATAACATTTTATTGGACTTATCCTCTGGCATAGATTGGTTAACTTCGTAGGAAATGTAGTTTCTGAAAAGAGCAGCTAAAATAACGGGCTATATCATAGGAAGTATCATCACGCTTTACTTCTTATTTTGGCTGCTGTTGAATCTCCCGTTTTTTCAACAGAAACTCATCAATATTGCCACCGATCAACTTTCAAAAACCATTCATACCGAAGCTAAAATAGGCGGAGTTGACTTTAGCCTCTTCAACACATTTAATTTACAAGATGTGCTGATCAGAGATGAGCAAAAAGACACCTTGCTGTATGCAGGAAAATTAAACGTAAGCCTAACAGATTGGTTTTTCACCCGAAAACAATTTACGGTTTATTCATTTGGATTGGAAAATGCAAACATTCAATTGCGAAGAACCGACAGTACATGGAACCATGCATTTATTGGAAAGGCATTTACCGGTAAGGACACCAGTGCCGGACAGCCAAGCAAATTATTGATCGATGTCAAATCACTTGATCTCAAGAATGTTCATCTCATGATCAAGGACAGATGGAGAGGGGAAGACCAGTCCATTCAAATTGGGAGATTACATCTGAAAGCCTCTGAAATCAATCTGGCAAAAAAGAGAATATTGATTCAGGATGTTTATATCTCTGAGCCCAGATACAATATTTTTCAATACACCGGCAATCGTCCAGACTTCCTGATTCCTAAATCCGATCCAAATGTAAAAGAACATTGGAACAAAGAGGGCTGGTATGTGGAAGCGAATGTTATTCAACTCGAAAAAGGAATATTCCAGTTGGACATTGATACTATTGGCACTACCCTGCCCTATTTTGACGGAGAACATTTTCAATTTTCCAACATCAACGGAAATATTGATGAGGCGAAATTTGCAGGTGAAAAAATTACAGCAGCCCTGCATCTTTCAACCAAAGAACGAAGCGGATTTGAAGTAAGTAAACTGCACGCAGACATGCAGTTAGACCCCAGCAGCATGAGTTTCAAGGACTTGAGCATTTTAACACCTTACAGCAGAATACAAAACTATTTTGCGATGGATTATCGCTCATTCTCAGATGACATGAGTAAATTCATTCACAAAGTGAACATGAGGGGTTCCTTTAGAAACAGCATCATTGATCTGAAAGACATTGCATTCTTTGCTCCCGAGCTCAATGAAATGCCGATCAAATTAACAGCCAATGGCATTGTCACCGGAACAGTAGATGACCTGAAAAGCAATAACATCAGTTTAAAATGGGGACAAAACAGTGAACTGAGATGTAAAATCGATATCAAGGGATTGCCCAATATTGAATCCACCCGCTATACTGCAAATAATATCTACATCAATACCAATCCAACCGATTTCTATAAAATACACAAGCAAATCAGATCTTACCTTGGATTTGACCTGACACCTCTCCAGTCCATGAGATACATAGGGAATGCCTCAATGTACGGCGATCACCTCAAAACAAAAGGAAGACTCAATACCTCCATAGGAAACATTCAGGCAGATGTTGACATTGCAGGACTTGGTTCTGATGCATTGGATGTAAAAACATCAGGCGAAATCTTTCATTTAGAATTGGGAAAGTTGCTTCACGTCAATGATCTCCACAATGCAAATGCAGATTTTAAGATTGCCTCTAAGAACGGTAGTACAAAATTTGATACTAAAATTCATACGATCAACTACAATGATTATACCTACAGCAATGCAAATGCTTCAGGAAATTATACTTCAAATATCCTCAC
>SXYR01000157.1 GCA_005788265.1 Bacteroidota bacterium
ACAGAAGCACCCGAAACAGGAGCTCCGTCTGCACCAGAGACCTTTCCTTTCACGACAGTTTGTGCAAATGATGACATTGCAAAGAATGCCATTGCACAAAAACCAAGTAGGAGTTTTTTTCTCATGCAAATAATTTTTGTTATAAATTCTAATTTGTCCGAGGGCGAATATAACAATTATTTCACATTTAAGGCTGATTTTAGCCAAAAATGTCGTTTCATGAAATGAATGGAAATTGGATCAAAGAATCAACAACATGGACTGATACATATTTGTGATAAAATCCATTTCGTAAACATATTATACTTTTTGGTAATTTATACCTTGTGCTGACCCGACTTTTTAAATTATTATAAGAAGTTATAAAAAAGGAGCTAAATTTTAAAGTATTGATTAACAATTATTTATACACAAAATGGGTGTCAAAAAACAGCACTGCATCCAATTCAAATGATCCAAAAGTTTTCAACAAGCGACAAAAATTATTTTGTACTGTGGCGGCAATTTGTAATTTAGTGCAAGAATTTAATGGGTTAGTAAGTACTAAAGGGTCGGCTTCTGCTGGCCCTTTGGTTTTTAAATAAGTTGTAAGTTATAAGTTGTAGGTTTTGAGAATTTTTTAATGGAATGACAACCCGATAACAACGACAACAACTTATAACTCATAACCTAAAACCTACAACTAAAAATTTGTTTTAAAAACATCACAACATTGTTTTAAACACAAACGCATCATCAAGATGATGCTTACTTTCACTTCATGAGCAAAATCAAAAAAGCTTTCTTCTGTAAAAACTGCGGATATGAATCTGCAAAATGGGCAGGTAAATGTCCTGCTTGCAATGAATGGAATACGTTTACAGAAGAAATCGTCCACAAAGAAAAATCAAACAAAGAAAATTGGAAATCAAATCCAAGCGGTCAATCAAAATCAGTTGTGTTGAATGAGATCATCAGCGAAGAAAAAAATCGCATTGTCACAAAAGATGAAGAACTGAATCGCGTATTGGGGGGTGGGATCGTTCCTGGAAGTTTGGTATTGGTGGCAGGTGAACCAGGCATCGGAAAATCAACATTGTTCTTGCAAGATGCATTGATGATGCATGAGCTTCGCGTATTGTACATCAGCGGTGAAGAAAGTGAACAGCAAATAAAAATGCGTGCAAACAGAATCAATATAGCACATGATGCATTTTTTCTGTTGACTGAAACGTCCACCCAGGGCATATTTCATGAGATCAAGAAAATCAATCCCCAACTGGTGATCATTGATTCAATCCAAACATTGCAATCACCTTATATTGATTCTTCACCTGGTACTATTTCACAAATCAGAGAATGCACTGCAGAATTTCAACGTTTTGCAAAAGATACTCAAACACCTGTTTTTTTAATCGGGCATATCACAAAAGATGGAAGCATTGCAGGACCAAAATTATTAGAGCACATGGTTGATACGGTGCTGCAATTTGAAGGCGATCAACATTATGCATATAGAATTTTAAGAACAACCAAAAACAGATTTGGGTCCACTGCTGAATTGGGAATTTATGAAATGACAGGTGCAGGAATGAAACCAGTTATCAATCCATCTGATATTTTAATCAATCAAAAAGAAGAACAACTCAGTGGCATTGCCATTGGTGCAACCATGGAAGGAATGAGACCATTGTTGATTGAAGTGCAAGCATTGGTTACCCCATCAGTTTATGGAACACCCCAACGCACTGCAAGTGGATTTGATTTGAGAAGATTGCAATTGTTGTTGGCAGTATTGGAAAAAAGAGGCGGATTTCATTTCGGTACAAAAGATGTATTTGTAAATATTGCAGGAGGATTAAAAATTGAAGACCCTGCCATTGATCTTGCGATGGTATTCGCGCTGCTCAGCTCCTACGAAGACATCCCGCTTTCACAAAAAATCTGTTTTGCCGGCGAAGTTGGACTATCCGGCGAAATCAGGGCGGTAAACCGGGTCGACCAACGGATTTCAGAAGCAGAAAAACTGGGATTCGAAACCATTGTCATCAGCAAATACAACCGAATGGCAGAAAAACACAAAGGAATCAAAGTCCAATCGGTTGCCCTGATCGAAGAAGTGTACAGAACCCTGTTTAAATAAGCAAGCATGGCATTGGCCACCGATCTCAAGGAAGCCTTGCTGCATCTGTTCTTTCCGCAAATTTGTCCGGGTTGCCAATCAGACCTGGTAAACCATCAACAACTGATCTGTGCCGATTGCATGCAATCCCTCCCCTGCACGGGATTTCAGGAAATGGCCGGCAATCCAGTTGAAAAACTTTTCTGGGGAAGATCAGTCATCCAACATGCAAGCAGCATCTTCTACTTTATTCCAGGTACACCGCTCCAACAGATCATCCATCATATCAAATACAAGAACAATGCAATGCTTGGGATTTATATGGGATCAATCATGGGAACTGCATTAAAAAATATTTTTTCACCAACAACCATTGACCTGATGATTCCCATGCCTTTGCACCCAATAAAAGAAAATAGAAGAGGTTACAATCAGGCAAGTCTTTTATGTGAGGGCATCAGCGATGTGTTGCACATTCCCTATCGCAATGATGTTCTGATCCGACAATTCAATACTGCCACACAAACCAAAAAATCAAGAATAGCAAGATGGGAGAATGTAGCGGATGTATTTGAATTGCACAAAACATCATCGATCCAACACAAACACATTTTATTGATTGATGATGTCATCACCACAGGAGCTTCAACAGATGCCTGCGCAGAGATGCTGTTAAAAAAAGAAGCTGCATCTGTTTCCATATGCAGCCTCGCGTGTACCATGTAAAGTATTTGTTATTTCAAGTACTTGGTGATCTGCTCATCCAGCGGATTTACCTTGCTTGGATATACGTTGATCAATTGTCCTTTTTCATCCAATAAAAACTTGGTGAAATTCCATTTGATCTCTGCATCCATTACACCATTTTCTGCTTTGGAGGTGAGCCATTTGAACAACGGATGGGTATCATCGCCTTTCACAGAAACCTTTTCAGCCATGGTGAAAGTTACACCATAATTTTTCTGACAAAATGCATTGATCTCTGCATTGCTTCCAGGTTCTTGCCCGCCAAAATTATTCGCAGGAAATCCAACAATCACCAACTTGCTTTTGTACTGCTCGTACAACTTTTCGAGATCGGCATATTGTGGCGTGTATCCACATTTAGAGGCGGTATTGACCACCAAGATTTTCTTGCCTTTGTACTTAGAAAAATCGATGGTACCTCCGTCAATCGAAGGGACCTTGAACTTGTGTATGGATCCTGTAGGTGCCATCATCAAAGACATAAGAGCTACAAGTAAATATTTCATGTTAAATTGATTTGTATCCTAAATTAACAAGCTTCCTTCTTATTTGTTCAGTTAACTTTACACCATGTTATTTTCTGCCATCCCGGGTCAGCATGAAGTGAAAGAAAAACTGGTGCAACTGGTGACTAATAACCGGTTGAGTCATGCACTTTTGTTTTTGGGGAAAGAAGGAAGCGGAGCGTTGCAACTGGCCTCTGCGCTGGCACAATACATTGTATGTGAAAACAAAATATCCGATTCCTGCGGCACCTGCCCCTCTTGTAAAAAAGCGGCTGCGCTCATGCACCCTGACATTCATTATTCTTTCCCAACCATAACAAAAACAGGAATTGACAAACCCGTTTGCAATGATTTCATTGAAGAATGGAGTAGCTTTAACAAAGACAATCCCTATGGCAATGTATATGACTGGCTGCAAACCTTGGAAGCAGAAAACAAACAGGGAAAT
>SXYR01000036.1 GCA_005788265.1 Bacteroidota bacterium
TCCAGCATCTGTTGACTTACCCAGAAAATCAGTGATGATGGCACCAGCAAATATTCCCCCCATGTTCAAGAATCCATATCCCGTTGCACGTTGATTTTTGCCAACAAATTGACAAAGTATCGGCATGTTGTTGGTATCAAACATCCCAAAGCCGAGTCCAAAAAATACAGCTGCTGTGATGATATGCAGAAAACTTGAACCAAATCCAAGCAGTATCAATGAGGGGATGGTAAGTGCAAGTCCGATGGCACTGGTATATATTCTTCCCTTGGGATTGCTCTGATACCATTTGTCAGCCATGCTGCCACCGATGAGCACCCCGAAGAATGATGAAAGAGAAATAGAGATGGTGGTCAGAGGACCCGCAAGCGCCATATCCATGTGCAAGCTGCTGGCGATCAGTGTTGGGGCCCAATTTTTAATGGCCCATCCAGGCAATGAAGGAATGGTAAAATACAAAAGTATAATCCAAAAAGGAAGAGAGGTGAAAAGGGATTTTAAATGAGTCCGCAATTCAAAACTTGTTTCAGATGTTTCACGTTCTTTTTCATGCACAAAAAATATCAATACAACAGCATATAGCATTCCGATGATGCCAAACAACAAAAATGTATTTTGCCAGGAGTAGGCTTTTGAAATAGTAGCACCAAATCCACCAAATACTTGTCCAAGGTAGATTCCAGTGGCATGAATCCCAACTGCCCTTGATCTTGTTCGATGATCATGATAATCTGCAATCAGAGAAAGTGCTGCAGGAAAATACAAAGCCTCGCTGAATCCCATCAATGCACGCAATACATACAACTGTTCAAAAGATGTGGCAAATGCATTGAATAAAGTGAGTGTAGACCAGATGAATAAACTTGCAACAATCAACCATTTTCTATTGAGCCGGTCGGCTATGATGCCAGAGAAAGCACTGATGCTGCCATAGACCCAGAGAAATACCGCCATCAATCGGCCAAAATTTGCAGCCAAGACCAGCTCATGAATGTCTGCCTGCATCGCAGGACGCATGGTGGAGATCATTTGGCGATCAATGTAATTCAGCATGGCAACAAATGCCAGCATGATCGTAACGACCCATGGATAGTGACGAATGTTTCTCATTTCATGCAAAAATTTGAGAACCCAATATCCTTTAACTCATTTTGCAATGAAAGCTTATCTGCATCTGAAAGATTTTGCAATGGATTTCTACTGGGTCCGCAGTCTATGCCAAGTAAATTCATGAAATACTTACCGGTTGACAAACCGGTGTATTTATTCAAGAGATTCACCACTTGGATAGATTTTAATTGAAGCGATTTGGCAGAGACCAGATCATTTGATTGAAAGGCCTGAATTAACTGCATGTAGAGAGGTGACATATAATTATATGTACTGCCAATTCCAGCAATGGCACCAATGGATAGTGCACTCAGCAAGGTTTCATCCTTCCCCCAGAATACGTTGTAAGCTCCCCCATTGTATTCAAGACATTTCAGAAAATCAACATGGTCTTCATCAGAATACTTGATTCCTGCAAAATTGCTGATGGATGGACTTGCTTGTTCCATGAAATCAACCATGGGGAATTTCACATGTGTCAGCACTGGAATGTGGTAGTAATAAAATGGAATATCGGAAACTGAATCAGCTACTTTTTTGCAACATGCTACAAGCTCAGCAATAGAATTTGGTTTATAATAATAAGGGGAAATGTATGAAATACCATAACAACCATTTTGATGGGCATGTTGTGCCAACGCTATCGCTTCATGTATTCTGTTAGAGCCAACCACAACAATGACTTTAAACTGTTGATTGTTTTTTGATACGGTCAACCATTTTTCTGTAAGCAATTCTCTTTCTTGAACAGTCAACAACTCTCCTTCACCTGTAGTTCCGCAAATGAAAATTGTTTGGATATGATTGCGAATCAAAAAAGCATAGTAATCATCAACCAGGTCAATATTTAATTGGCCATCGGAGCGCATGGGTGTATAGGTAGCCGGAATGGGACCGATTAATTTTTCAATTTTCATCTGGAAAGCATATTTAATTAAAGTTAACGCAACTATTTTTCTGTTGAGCCTAAATTATTTTTAGATTCGTATACGGTATGGCTAGAAGTATTCATCAGGAATTTACATCACTTGGAGAGGTCAATCAAAGTGTTGACACCGGCAAGAGAAAAGGAATTAAAAGAATATTGGCATTCTTTGGTCCCGCATATCTTGTAAGTGTAGGCTATATGGATCCGGGAAACTGGGCTACTGATTTGGCGGGAGGAAGCAAATTCGGATATACACTTATTTGGGTTTTGCTGATGAGCAATCTGATGGCTTTGCTGTTGCAAAGTTTATCTGCTCGTCTCGGTATTGTCAGAGGAAGAGACCTTGCACAAGCAAACAGAGAAACCTACCCGCGTTATATCAATTTCGTATTCTATGTATTGGCAGAGATTGCCATTGCAGCAACCGATCTTGCAGAAATTTTAGGGATGGCCATTGGAATTCAGTTGCTGACTGGATTATCACTGGTATGGGGAATCTTAATAACTGTGGCTGATACATTTTTATTTCTCTTGCTCCAAAGGTTGGGCATCAGAAAAATGGAAGCCTTTATCATTTGTCTGGTTGCCATCATTGGATTCAGCTTTCTCTCTGAAATGTTCATTGCAAAACCTCAACTGAATGAAATTGCAAAAGGCTTTATCCCAAGTCTTCCTAATAAAGAGGCGCTCTACATAGCCATTGGCATCATCGGTGCAACCGTCATGCCTCATAACCTTTATCTTCACTCTGCATTGGTCCAAACCAGAAAAATCAAAAGAAACAATGAGGGTATTAAAAAGGCATTGAGATTAAATTTCATTGACAGTGCCATTGCATTGAATGCTGCATTTTTTGTGAATGCTTTCATTTTGATTTTAGCAGCAACTGCATTTTACAAGACCGGAAGAAACGATGTGGTTGAAATCAAACAGGCACATGAAATGCTTGCGCCGATTCTTGGCACCAACCTGGCACCCATGTTGTTTGCCATTGCATTGATTGCATCAGGACAGAGTTCCACCATTACCGGGACACTCGCAGGACAAATCGTGATGGAGGGATACCTTCATTTAAGAATCACTCCCTGGGTCAGGAGATTGATCACACGACTGGTTGCTGTTGTACCTGCCCTGCTCGTTATTTTGATCAAGGGGGAAGACAATGTAGATGCGTTGCTGATTTTCAGTCAGGTCCTCTTAAGTCTTCAGCTCGGATTTGCCATCATTCCATTGATACATTTTACAAGTGATAAAACAAAAATGGGTGAGTTTGCCATCAAACCATATATCATCGCATTGGCTTCATTGATAACTGCTGTACTGGTCTACCTGAACATCAGAATGGTAGTTGAGCAGGCCATGCAATACTTTGTTGAATCGAACGATGCATTTATGAAACTGCTGATTATAGCAGGTGGATTGATGTATGTTGCACTGCTGATCACAGCCATCGTGTACCCACTGATGAATAAACAGAAAGATGAAAAAATCAAATTGCACCCTGAAGCGGATGGAACCATTCCATTTGAAGTACCTGTTTATAAAAATATAGGTGTTGCGCTTGATTTCAGCAGGGATGATAAAAAACTGATTGCACATGCGCTTGGTCAGGGCAATGCCTCATCCAGTTATTTCTTGATTCACATTGTTGAAAGTGCTGCAACCAGAATCATGGGAGATACTGTAGATGATATGGAAACGAGGAATGACCAAGAGCGACTCGCGCATTATGCCTCAGAGCTTTCCTCAAAAAATATTTCATCCAGCGCCTGTCTTGGCTACAATGATCGTGTAAGTGAAATCGTCAGAATAGTGGAAGAAAACAAGATTGATCTCCTGGTAATAGGCTCACATGGGCACAAAGGATTGAAAGATATTGTATACGGACAAACCGTAAGCAGTGTAAGGCATAACTTAAAAATACCGGTTCTGGTAATCAACATGTAATATGAAATACTTCACTTTTTTAATTGGATTGTTTGTAAGTGCTCAATGTTTTTCACAGGTCAACAGAGCTGAAATTCCTGGGCATTTGAGAAAAGGAATCATTGCCGATGAATTTATTTATGAAACAGCCCCCTTCCCTCAATGCCATGCTTCAACCATTGAAGAAACACCCAATGGTATTGTTACTGCCTGGTTTGGTGGCACAAGAGAAGGAAACAACGATGTCAATATATATGTAAGCAGGTGGGTAAACAATCAATGGACTGCGCCTGCCATAGCAGCTGAGGGAAAAATAAATGAAAAAACCAGGTATGCTTGCTACAACCCGGTATTGTATCAGGTCCCAGGAGGTGAGCTCATTCTTTTTTATAAAATTGGACCCAGGGTGATTGACTGGACAGGCTGGCTTGTTAGGAGCTATGACCATGGTGCCACATGGAGCAAACCAGAGCAACTTCCCGATGGCATATTGGGTCCTATTAAAAACAAACCACTGCTCATTGGCAATACACTTGTTTGCCCGACCAGCACCGAAAGGGATGGATGGAAGGTTCATTTTGAATATACCAAAGACAATGGCAAGACCTGGGAAAAAGGTCCCGACCTCAATGATGCAAAACCCTTAACTGGTATTCAGCCATCTATTTTAAGACATGATGCATCAACCTTGCAGTCACTTTGCAGAAGTACAAATGGTACAGTAAACCAAACCTGGAGCAAAGACAATGGCAAAACATGGTCCATGTTGGGTCAAACATCCATTCCGAATCCAAATTCAGGAATCGATGCCATTACGTTGAAAGACGGTCGACACTTGCTGGTATACAACCATGTGGTTCCGAGAAAAAATGAAGAAGATGGATGGAGCGACCGATCACCGTTGAATGTTGCGATCTCTGATGACGGTGTCAATTGGAAACAAGTCCTGGTATTGGAAAATGAACCAAAGGGAGAATTTTCCTACCCAACAGTGATGCAAACCTCCGATGGCAGCATTCACATCACCTATACGTGGAAAAGAAAGAAAATCAAGCACGTAGTTATCAAATCTATCTAAGCAATCCGGCAGCCCATTGGTTGGCAATGATGCTTCTGAAAAATTTTGTTTTGAGTGCAATCAGTTTTTGTTCGCTCTCGATTAATTTGATTTCACGGGCGTTTACAAGAAACATACTGCTTTCACCCATGGAGAACTTTATATTCTCTGCATCAAGCAATTGTTTATTGTTGAGATAATTTTGTTCAGAGACATTGATTTGTTGGATCAGTGAAGAAGATTCTGCAAAAACACCTTTTACCTTGTTCTGAATTTCTAGTTCAGTAAGTTTTCTGCTGAAGTCGATTTCCGAAATTTTATTTTTGGTCTTGGATAATTCGCCTCTGGCTTGGCGTTGCAGCAGAGGCAGACCAAATGTTACGCCATACTTATAATTATTTTGGAATAAACTTTGTTTGAACAGATCCGGCACGTTGTATCCTTTGTCCAGAAAATTATAATTGATTTTGAAACTGGGCAAGAGATCAAGTGTCTTGACTTTGCGATCTATTTCAAGTATATCTTTTTTACTATTGATTGCATTTAATTTTGGATGCTCAACCATAGCAGTTTCAATTAATTTCTCCAGAACAGGCAATTGAATATGCGATGGATTGAATTGTACACCTGTGGTATCTGGAACCACTTCTCCTCCAAACATGTAAGGCTGATTCTGTTCTGTCCAAAAATAATTGCTCAAGAAAAATCTTGCTTTCTGCAGATCCAATGCAGCCTGCAATTGCAGGGTCTGAACCAGTTGCAACTGCGAAAGCGCTTCAATGGTATCAATGGAAGCCCTGTCCCCCTGTTGAAAAGCTTTCTTTACAAATTCAAATCTAAACTGATTGGTTTTGAGCGCTTCGAGAAAAACACGATTCACCAAAAAAGCATTGACCCACTCCCAATATGCCTCGGTTGTTTCAAACAAAAGATCATTGACAACAAGCTGCTGCTCTTGTCGGGTTAGTTTTACCATTGCATTTGCCTGCTGAACGGCCGCTCTGCGCTTATCATATATCAATCCACGAAGCGGATCAACTGAAACACCCAGGTAAGCACTTCGATTGGAGGTCAGCGAGGGGTCAACCCTGTCGCCAATATTGTTTTCAACTCCTGCTTTAAAGTCTATCCCATACCAGGTCGGAATTCTCAATTCCGGATTATAATAATTAAAGTACTGCTTGTTGTCAAAGGTTTTTCGATCATTGTTGACCAACAAGGTTGGATCAAAGACGCCTCGCGAAGCCTGCAATGAATTAGAAGCTTGATCGATGATCAGGTTGGACTGATTGATCACCGGATGATATTTGCGTACAATATCCAATGCATTGTCGAGAGACAAAGTCATGGATTGAGATCTCAAATCAAAAAATGAAATCATCAAACCTATGCTTAACAGTATGACTTTCCCGGGCATTCTCATTTTTTCATGGTGTCGCTATCCGCTTTGTTGTAATTGGGCTTGTAATAATCTGGCGGAAAGCCATTGATTTGTCGCCAGAGCTCATACCAGATCTGAACATTTTTCAATAACGCAAACCCCCTTGCACCTGCTCCCATTTTCAGTTCAGTGGGCCAGGGCTTTTCGTTCACATCCGGTACTGCAAGGATTCTAAATTTTCCATTTTCATTCCGATTTGTTTCAATGGCCACAACCCTTCCTACAAATGTTCCGTAGCTGTTTCGTGGCCAACCTGAAAAAATAATAGCAGGAAACCCATCAAATATAATGCGAACTGGCTGGCCTATATTGATGAGTATCAAATCCATCGGATCCACATAGAGTTCAACAGCATGGTTCACTTTTGTTGGAACCACTTCTACAATCATCTCCCCTTCTTTTACAATTTCATTGATGCCAGATTTTTTTGCATTGATGATTTGTCCGCTTTGGGGAGCAATCAGCCAACGCTGTTTTCCACGTGTAATGTAATTAGAGAGTTGGTTCTGGTTTTTGGCGACATCTCCATCGGTGGTAGCAATTTCGCTCTTAGAAATTGCAATTTCACTTTTGGATTTAAATATTTTATCAGCTGCCTCCTGCTGCACTTCATTCATTTCAAGTTTGGTAATAATCAGGTCCTGCTTTGTGTTGAGAAACTTTTGTTGTTTTTCTGTCAATACAGCCATGGTCTTGTTGTGCTGTGCTGTACGCTTTTCTAGTTCGGTCAAAGGAATGACACCCTGTGCGTACATCTGTTTACCCCTGATCAATTGCTGATTGGCTATGGTGTTCTCCATTTCAGCAGCAATTACTTCAGCGCTGTCACTGATCAATTTTCTTTTGAACTGCTCAAGTTTGTTTTCAAGAGACTTTAACTTCAAATTTCTTCCATTCTCAATCGCCTGAATTTGATTGACAATGGCATTTATTTTCTCATTGTAAAAAACAATTTTCTGTTCTTTCGCTTCCAATTGCGCTTCAGTTCTTTTGATCAAATTGGTATCCAGATAATCATCCTTAACATCTGCCAATTCCAATATGGTATCTCCTTTGTTTACAAAATCCCCTTCCTTGACCCACCATTTCACTATTCGTCCTGGAATGATAGAATTCAATTCCTGTGGACGCTGATCTTGGTACAAAGTGGTAACACTTCCGATGGAGGAAATATTCTGTGTCCATGGAAGCATTAAAAAGAATACGATAAAAATAAAGAACCCCCAAAACCATTTTTTTACATTGCTGTTTTTATCAGCTCTGTAAATTTTTGCGGGTGATTGAGGCTGAAAACCAGTTTGATTTAATATGGATTCATTCAATTTTTTCATGCGATATTCAATTTTTTGAATACATCATCTGGTGTACCCATATGAAGTATTTTTCCATGATCCATCCATATTAACATATCAGCTTTTTTTGCAAAAGGAATATATCCAGTAATGACAACTGTTGTTATATTTTTCAATGTCAGCAAATAGTCAGAGATGTTCTTACTTGATTCGGCACCAGCCAATTCAAAAGGCTCATCCAATAAAAGCAAAGATGGCTGATTGACAATGGTTCTCAAAAGCAAAACCTTCTTGGCAATGATCGTACTCAATCCCTTTCCTGTTGGCTCAAGAACTGTATTGAGCCCATTGGGTAACTCATTGATGTATTCCTTCAGTCCAATCACTTCAGCCAAATGCATGATTTTAGCTGCGGATGCATCCCCATTGCCCATGCATATGTTTTCAAGAAGACTTGCCTGAAAGATATCCTGCTCATGGTAAAAGACACCAATATGCCTGCGATATGAATCAATATCCAGGTTGTTGATGGGGATATTGTTGACAAGCAAGTTTCCTTCAAATGTTTTGAGATAACCGGTGAGTAGTTCCATCAAGGTTGATTTTCCCGATGCAGCATCGCCCATGATGCATATTTTCTGACCGGGTGAAATCTTAAAATCAATGTTCTTCAACACCCTGTGTCCTTCATCGTATGAAAAATCTATGCCATGTGCAGCAAGATCA
>SXYR01000158.1 GCA_005788265.1 Bacteroidota bacterium
AAGTACCTGACACGCTGATCGAGTTCAGCTTCAATATCTTCTTCTGATACAGGGAGCGAATCTTTTTCTGCCTGCAGAATCAACGCCTTGTCCTGCATCATTTTTTCAAGCAATACACACTCAGCATTGGGCGGAACTTTATTGCCTTGACGCTTCAGATCATCTATATAATTGACCAGATCACTTCTGAGAACAATTTTATCTCCAACAATGGCTACTATTTTATCGGCCAGAAGTTTGGCTGTTTGGGCATGCAAGGAAAAGCTTGCCATTGACAAAATCAGTAAAACAGTTAACTTTCTCATGTGTTGTGTTGCTGATCAAAATTGATTGAATTCGATTGAAAACCGAAAACAATTCATTTAAATTTTTCTTAATTATAGAGTTCTCTTTACTTCGGTTTCTTCAAATGCTTCGATCACATCCCCCACCCTTATATCGTTGTAGTTCTTGACGGTCAATCCGCACTCCATGCCTGCAGATACATCCTTTGCATCATCCTTGTAGCGTTTCAAGCTGCCCAATTCTGCACTTTGTCCCTCGCCCTTTGGATATTCAACGATGCCGTCGCGGATAACCCGAATTTTGTTGTTGCGGCTGATTTTTCCGTCCAACACATAGCATCCGGCAACGGTTGCTTTGTCAAACTTATAGACTTCACGGATTTCAACATTCGCCACAATTTTCTCTTCAATCTTTGGTTCCAACATTCCTTCCATCGCACTCTTGATTTCTTCGATGGCATTGTAGATGATGGAATACAACTTGATCTGAACACCTTCCTTCTCAGCAATTTTATTTGCCTGAAGTGAAGGACGCACATTGAATCCGACGATGATGGCATCTGATGCGGTTGCCAACAATACATCACTCTCTGTAATTTGTCCCACAGCCTTGTGTACCACCTTGATGGCAATTTCTTGCGTAGAAAGTTTTTGCAATGAATCACTCAATGCCTCCACCGATCCATCCACATCACCTTTGATGATGATGTTCAGTTCCTTGAAGTTTCCAAGAGCAAGTCTACGACCAATTTCATCCAGGGTAATATGCTTCTTGGTTCTGATTCCCTGTTCACGCATGATCTGTGCTCTTCTATTTGCAATATCTTTTGCTTCTGATTCGTCTGTGTATACTTTAAATTTCTCACCTGCCTGGGGAGCACCATTCAATCCAAGAATCAATACAGGAGATGAAGGCGGGATGACATCAACACGATTGTTTCGCTCATTCATCATAGCCTTTACCCTTCCATAGTATTGTCCACTGACGACCAAATCACCCTGATGCAGTGTTCCATTTTGAACGAGGATGGTGGCAACATAGCCTCTTCCTTTGTCAAGTGTGGCTTCGATAACGGTACCCGTTGATTCTTTGTCAGGATTTGCTTTCAGATTCAACAGTTCTGCTTCTAGCAATATTTTCTCCAACAGTTTATCTACGTTCAATCCAGATTTAGCAGCAATTTCCTGGCTCTGGAATTTCCCACCCCATTCTTCCACCAAAATATTCATTTGGGAAAGTTGCTCATATATTTTCTGCGGATTTGCACCGTCCTTGTCGATTTTATTGATGGCAAAAATCATTGGGACACCTGCTGCTTGCGCGTGGCTGATGGCTTCTTTGGTTTGAGGCATCACAGCATCATCTGCTGCAACAACAATCACTGCCAGATCAGTAACTTTTGCACCGCGTGCACGCATCGCAGTGAACGCTTCGTGTCCGGGTGTATCTAGGAATGTGATTGATTTTCCGGAAGGCAAATCAACATGGTAAGCACCGATGTGCTGGGTGATACCACCTGCCTCACCTGCAACCACATTTGCATTTCGGATATAATCCAGCAATGAAGTTTGACCATGGTCAACGTGTCCCATGATGGTTACAATCGGAGCACGTGGAGTAAGGTCTTCCGCAGCATCCTCTTCATCCTCTTCCTCCATTTCCATCTGCTTTTCCATATCGATGAACTCCACTTCGTATCCGAATTCTGCCGCAACCAATTCAATCACTTCCGCATCAAGGCGCTGGTTGATAGACACCATGATACCCAGTCCCATACACTTGCTGATGATTTCTGCAAAGTTTACATCCAGGAGACTCGCCAATTCACTTACGCTGATAAATTCTGTCAGCTGAATCTTGTTGTCTTCTCCCTCACCCTCCGCACCAGCTTCCATTTCTTCGCGTTTGAGTCTGCGCAGTTTGGATTTGGTAATTTTGGCTTTGGAACCACCGCCTCCGGAAAGTTTGGCCTGTGTTTCCTTGATTTTATTCTGAATTTCTTTCTCGTCGATTTCTTTTGCTTCGGTTTTCTTGAGTACGCGTGGGCCTCCTTGTCTTGGACCACTTGAACGTTGAGGTGCACCACCACCTCCCTTTTGAATGGAAGGTTTCGCACGCTCGATGTCCTTTTTCTCAATGGGTATTCTTTTCCTTTTTCTTCTTTCATCGCTCTGCTGACTCTTTTCTTCCGTTTCAGGAGCCAATTCAATTTTGCCAATGATCTTAGGACCCTCTAATTCAGGTGCATCGATTTTTACCCGCTCAATTTCTGGTTCCGCTGTTTTCTTAGGGGATGCTTCAACAGGTGTTTCTTCCACTTTTTCAACAGGCTCTTCAACTGCATCAGAAGCCTTTGTTTTTTTCTTGGACGTTTTCTTTGGTCGCGGGGTTGTATCGAGTGCCTCCAAATCTATTTTATCCAGGATCTTTGGACCATCCAATTCAGGAGCTTCAATTTTTACTTTTTCTACAGGAGGTTCTGCAGGTTTGGGGGCTTCTGCTTTTTTCTTTGTTTCTTTTTTGAAAACAATTTCCTCTTCATCCTTTTTCTTTTTCACATCAGCAGCTGCACCTTTGGGAATTTCAATGGCATCGCTCTTGGCTTTTGCAGCCTTGTCGGAAGAGAATTCCTGTTGCAAGGAACGATACATATCCTCTGTCAATTTTGACGTAGGTTTTAAATCATCCTTGCTAAATCCTTTTCCCAACAGGAAGTCAACCAACGTGTCTTTACCGATGTTGAACTCCTTGGCCGCGGCCATTAACCTGGGTGTATTTGATTCTGACATTTATCCTCCTTCAGCTTTTTTTATCTATCAATGCTTGATGCAATAATTAGTCCTTTTCAAATTCTGCTCTTAAAATATCACGTACCTCATCGATGGTCTCTTTCTCCAGATCTGTTCTGCGCTCCAATTCGGTTGCAGTAAGATCCAATACACTTCTGGCAGTATCACAGCCAATGCGTTTCAATTCTTCGATGATCCATGTTTCAATTTCATCGCTGAATTCATCCAGATCGATGTCGTATTCTGCCATTTCACCTTCGTTGTCACGGTAAACATCAATATCGAATCCTGTCAAATCTTCTGCCAGCTTGATGTTCACACCACGCTTGCCGATCGCAAGTGAAACCTGATCAGGTGACACGAATACTTCTGCGCGTTTGCCCTCATTGTCAATCGTCATGCGGGTGATCTTGGCAGGTGTCAATGAACGCTGAATCAACAATTGAATGTTGTTGGTGAAATTGATTACGTCGATGTTTTCATTTTTCAGTTCACGCACAATCCCGTGGATACGGCTTCCCTTCATACCTACGCAAGCTCCCACTGGATCGATGCGGTCGTCGTAGCTCTCTACGGCAACTTTTGCACGCTCCCCTGGTTCGCGAACGATTTTTCTGATGACGATCAATCCGTCAAAGATTTCAGGGACTTCAATCTCCAGCAACTTGGCAAGGAAGGAAGGATGTGTTCTTGACAGTATGATAACAGGTGAGTTGTTTTTTAATTCAACTTTTTTGATGACAGAACGGATGCTCTCTCCTTTTTTGAAATAATCAGATGGTATTTGTTCTGACTTGGGAAGGATCAATTCATTCCCGTCTTCGTCGATCAACAATACTTCCTTCTTCCACACCTGGTATACTTCGGCACTGATGATATCACCTACACGATCCCCGTATTTTTTTACCAATGCATTCTTTTTCAGATCACCGATTCTGCTGGCAAGGGTTTGCTTGGCAGCAAGAATGGCACGACGACCGAAGTCCTGAATATCTACCTCTTCGTAGAGCTCTTCGCCTACTTCAAAATCAGGTTCAATCTTCACTGCATCCTTGTATTCAATTTCCATCAGGGGATTTTCCATTTTCCCATCTTCCACAATCATTCTGTGACGAACAATTTCAAGGTCACCTTTTTCTGTGTTGACAATTACGTCAAAGCTCTCATCAGATCCGTATTTTTTACGGAGCAATGTTTTGAATACATCCTCCAATACTTTCATAAGCGTGGGACGATCGATGTTTTCCGCATCTTTGAAATCCTGAAAGGATTCGATCAAATTAATACTGGCCATATGCTACAATTTAATGTTCTGTTATTTAAATATCAGTTTAACGATGGTTGATTTTATATCTTTTATCAGCAAGAAATGTTGAATGATTTCTTTTTTCTTGCCCTTTCCTTTTTCCTCTTCCAATTGAATGGATGCCTCATCTGCTGAAAGCAGTTTCCCTTCAAATTTTCTGCCATCCGAGTGCTCCACTTCCACAATCCGACCAATGTTTTTTACATATTGTCGGGGAAGGGTCAATGGCTCGTCGACACCGGGAGAGGAAACCTCCAATGAGAACTCTCCATCATTGCAAATACCCTGCTCCACAATTTTCTTGTACAGTGCCCGGTTGATCTGAACACATTTCTCGATTGTTACCCCGGCATCCCCATCAACAAAAACACTGAAATGGTTGACCGGACGGATAGAAACTTTCACTACAAAGTATTGATTATCAACACTTAGTATTGATTTCACCAAATCGGTTATTTGTCCTGTTTTATCTAGATTGGCCATATCTGAGAAATAAAGAAGGGAACGATTCCGTTCCCTTCAATTGTTTCTTTCCGGTGTAAAGGTAGGTATTTTGTGGGAAATGTCAAAATGGTCAACTGTTGGCAGTTGACGGTTAACAGTTAACTGTTGGAATTCAGCTATTTAAGGTTCAATAATGCATGAAACGGCAAACATGATCATTGTCATGATGCATAGAACATTATAAATTTAATTTCACAACGGTTAACTGTTAACTGTCAACCAAAAAATGAAAACCCTGATGGCCACCGAAGACAACTTAGGAGACTTTTACAAAGAGAACAAAAAGCTGGTTGCCGATTATATCGACACCAGAATCGAATTGCTGAAATTGGGTGCCATCAAGATCACAGCGAAAACACTGAGTGCCCTATTGCTCATTGCACTGATCAGTTTCATGGTATTGTTTTTTCTATTGTTTCTGGTGATTGCTTTTTCATGGTTCATGGCTGATCAATTGGGCAGTGCTACACTTGGATTCTTATCTGGTGCAGGCGTATTTCTATGCATCATACTAGTGTCGATTGTATTCAGAAAAGCCTTGTTCCTGAATCCCCTGATCAGAATTTTTATTCATATAGGAACAGATGACGATGCCATGGAAGAAGAAACAGATGAATATTGATGTTATGAAGAAGCCGATCAAAAATATACATGCACTCAATAAAAGAATCAGTGACCTAAAGGTGAAACAACTGATGCTTGAAAACAAGATGGACCACAATTTTCAACATCTGCGTGAAAATGCATTGGGCATGGGCCTCCATTCTGTATTTGGGAAACGTACCCGCGCCAGCAGCTTTTGGGCTGAAATTGTAACGCATATAATGGAGAGCGAGAAACTACAACAAGCCGTTAAAAATTTTATCGATAAGGTAACGGTTAAGATTGTAGATGCCCTGAAATAATCAAACATCCTACCTTTACACCATGTTTTTAAAGTACTTATTGCTCGGGTTCCTGTTCTATTTTCTTTTCAAATTCATATTTGATTTTGTCATACCCGTTGCCAAAACAACCCGACAAGTGAAAAAACAGTTTGATGCAGTAAGGGAACAGCAACAGCAATTTTATCAAAGGCATCAAGAGCCTGCGCCAGCACCTAAAGAGTCATCCAAAGCAGATCAAGATGACTATATTGAATTTGAAGAAGTTAAATAACAGTTGGCTACTTCATCAGGAGCTGCACCGCTTCATCATCTTTATATTCCTTGGCTAAATTCATCAATTGCAACTTCAATGAAGATATAAGCTGCTTGGATGCCTTGTCAATTAGATTGTGCATTTCATGCGGATCCGACTTGATGTCAAACAGTTCCCAGCGATCTATGGGCCCATAGAACCTGATGAGCTTGTAATGTTCTGTTCTGATGCCAATATGTGGAGCCACCCGATGAGGTTGAGGGTATTCGTAATAATGATAGTACATTGCTTTTCGCCAATCTTTCACAGGTTGGATATTGCTTACTAGGTTTTTGAAACTCTTTCCCTGCATTTCTTGCGGAACATTTATCCCTGCATAGTCGATCAATGTTGGAGCAAAATCAATATTAACAATCATTTGATTAACCTTGCTGCCCGGTTGAATCTTTCCTGGATATTTCATCATGAAAGGTGTTCGAAGACTTTCTTCGTACATGAATCGCTTATCAAACCATCCGTGTTCGCCCATGTAAAATCCTTGATCAGATGTATAAATAACAATTGTATTTGAAGCGAGTCCTGTTGAGTCAAGGTAATCAAGGATGCGTCCAATATTTCTGTCCATTGATCTTGCAGTAGCAAGATAATCACGCAAATAACGCTGGTATTTCCATTTCACCACTTCGATGCTGTCATGTTTGATTTTTTCAAATGAGGCTTGGGCTCTTTCATAGTAAGCTTTGTATATCTTTTTTTGCTCATCCGTCATCCTTCCAAACATTCCCCGCTTGTTGTAATCAACACCGATCTTTAAATCATCATGCATCAACATGGTTTTGGAAATCGTCATGTCTTGTTCAGCTGCTGCCTGACG
>SXYR01000159.1 GCA_005788265.1 Bacteroidota bacterium
AAACTCATGGATGTATACCTGATCTTGGTTGGAAATATTTCAACCAAAAATGCCGCAATAGGGCCATAGACCATTGTGACAAATAAAATCTGCACAAAAATCAATGCAACCATGGCCCAGTAACTGTTATCGGGTAAAATTTTTGATGACTTGTCGATCATTTGTGCTTTTTCTACACCTGTGTTATACAAAGTATCTACATGTACAATCTTTTCAGTTATGCCATTTTGGAAAACATGTTGGGTGGTAGTAGTTCTTAAACTAAAATCCTTGTGCTCTCCCACGTTGATGGTAGATGCTATTTTGGTTTGCGCATCGTCCATCACCACCTGCTGGATGGATGAAAGGTCGAGCATCTTCTGATAAATAGGTCTGTAGCTGATGATGGCAAGAAACATTCCGCTGATGATGATCCACTTTCTTCCAATCTTGTCACTTAAATTACCAAATACAATGAACAAGGGTGTTGCAAAAATGATGGCACAAATCAATATCGTTCTGGTTTGTTCAAAATCAATCTTACATGCATTTTCTAAAAATGTTTGTGCATAGAATTGCCCTGTATACCATACCACGCCTTGTCCCATGGTTGCTCCAAACAATGCAAGCAATACCATTTTCAGGTTCGACCTTTTGAAGAGACTTTCCTTGATAGGATTGGTTGAAACTTTGCCTTCAGATTTCAATTTGCTGAACAAGGGTGATTCATGCATCTTCATTCTGATATAGATACTCATTCCCACCAACACAATGGAAAACCAAAAGGGGATTCTCCAGCCCCATGACTCAAAAGCCTTGATGGATTCCGCCTCATTGGCGTCCAAACTTTTTCTTGTCAACAAAATAACACCCAGTGAAAGGAGCAGTCCCAGGGTTGCTGTGGTTTGTATCCAACTGGTATAAAATCCTCTTTTGTGATCAGGTGAATGTTCTGCAACATAGGTTGCAGCGCCACCATATTCACCCCCAAGTGCCAAACCCTGAACCAATCTCAGGATGAGGACAATGATCGGAGCTGCAAATCCAATTTTCTCATAGCCGGGAATCAATCCAATGGCAAATGTTGATCCTCCCATCAGCACAAGTGTCAGCAGAAAAGTATACTTGCGCCCTACCATATCGCCCAATCTCCCAAAAACCAAGGCACCAAACGGCCTCACGATAAATCCTGCCGCAAATGTTGCCAGTGTTGAAAGCAAAGCTGCTGTTGGATCTGCCTTGGGGAAAAACTGCATGGCAATGATGGGAGCCAGGCTGCCAAACAAATAAAAGTCATACCACTCGATCAATGTCCCGACGGATGAAGCGAAAATGATTTGACGGATTTGTTTCTTTTCAATCGCAGTTTGCATGTGAAGCAACGTTTATTTGGTAAAGATTGGGTTTTGAAGTTAAAAATAGTTCCCGAAGAATCTTATTTTTTTTAACTTAACAACCTCAAATGATTGCAGTGCCATGAGTTACCCTTACCAGATCAAATCTTTCGAAGATTATCAAAAGGCTTGGAAACAAAGTGTGGAATCCCCAGAAGATTTTTGGTCATCCATCGCATCACATTTTCATTGGTATAAAAAATGGGACAAAGTACTTGACTGGAATTTCAAGGAGCCCTCCATCCAATGGTTTGCGGGAGGTAAATTGAACATCACCCATAATTGCATTGACAGACATTTGGCCGACAAGGCCAACCAGCCTGCCATTATTTGGGAGCCCAACGATCCCAATGAACACCACCGCATACTTACCTATGCGCAACTGCATGAGAAAGTGGTTCAATTTTCAAATGTGTTGAAAAACAATGGTGTCAAGAAAGGTGATCGCGTATGCATATACATGGGCATGATTCCTGAACTGGCCATTGCAGTATTGGCATGTGCAAGAATTGGCGCGATTCATTCTGTAATATTCGGTGGATTCAGCGCACAGAGCATTGCAGATCGATTGCAGGATGCCCAGGCAGCATTTATCATTACTTGTGATGGTGCTTTCAGAGGTGCAAAAGACATTCCGCTGAAATCAGTGATTGACGATGCATTGGTGAACTGCTCATTTGTGAAGCGGGTGATTGTTTATACACATACCAGATCAGCTGTGAGCATGATCAAAGGAAGAGATGTTTGGTGGGAAGACGAAGTAAGAAAAGTTGAAACCGCTGGCAACCCTGATTGTGCACCTGAAGTGATGGATGCAGAAGATCCCCTTTTCATTTTATATACATCTGGTTCTACAGGTAAACCGAAAGGCGTTGTACACTCATGTGCGGGATACATGATCTATACGAATTATACTTTCGTAAACGTATTTCAGTATCAACCCAAAGAAATCCATTTCTGTACTGCTGATATTGGGTGGATAACAGGACACTCATACATCGTATACGGACCATTGAGCGCAGGTGCGACCACATTGATGTTTGAGGGAATTCCAACTTTCCCTGATGCAGGGAGATTTTGGAACATCATTGATAAATACAAAGTCAATATTTTATATACAGCACCCACTGCCATCAGAAGTCTAATGGCATTCGGATTGGATCCGATCAAAGACAAAGACCTTTCTTCGCTTCGCGTACTTGGTACAGTTGGTGAACCCATCAATGAGGAGGCATGGCATTGGTACGATGAAAACATCGGAAAGAAAAAATGTCCCATTGTTGATACATGGTGGCAAACGGAAACAGGCGGTGTATTGATCAGCAACCTTGCAGGCATCACCCCGGCCAAACCAAGTTTTGCAACTTTGCCAATGCCCGGTGTAGAACCAATATTATTGGATGAGAAAGGGAATGAAATCAAGCAAAACAATGTAACAGGTAATCTTTGTATCAAATCTCCCTGGCCTTCTACGATCAGAACAACCTACGGTGATCATGAAAGATGCAGGACCAATTATTTTGCCACCTATGAAAATTTATATTTCACAGGTGATGGAGCGTACAGGGATGAAAATGGTTTTTACCGCATCACCGGCAGGGTAGATGATGTATTGAATGTAAGCGGACACAGAATCGGGACTGCTGAAGTTGAAAATGCCATCAACATGCATGCCGGAGTAGTTGAAAGTGCTGTGGTTGGATACCCCCACGACGTAAAAGGACAAGGCATCTATGCGTTTGTTATTTACAGCGGTTCACATGGAACTTCTGAGATGGTTAAAAAAGACATCACTGCAACAGTGAGCAGAATCATCGGACCCATTGCAAAACCAGATAAAATTCAATTGGTATCCGGACTCCCAAAAACACGCAGTGGTAAAATCATGCGCCGCATCCTCCGCAAAATCGCCGAAGGAGAATTGGATAAGGTTGGTGATACCACTACCCTGCTGGATCCTGCAGTAGTGGAAGAAATCAAAAAAGGCAAGATCTAATAAGAGAATCTGATTCCAACAGTATAGGGCCGTTGATCTACTCCATCCTGATGCATGGCTCTTGGTGCATACGATCCATACAACCTTACAGCACCGAGTCCCAATTCGCCGATATAAGATAGTTTCCACGGAGAAAGGTTGAACTCAGATTTCACCTTGGAGCGTTCTTTATCAATGTGCATTTTTTGTCTTGCACTGATCAGATAACCTCCGCTTACACCAGCCGATAACTGAAATCCTCTTCTGTGATTGGAGGGATTGGTGTTGATGTTGAGCATGAGCGGTGCAGTAAGATAATTGGCAACCAATTTATTTTTATTAATTGTGCCCGGTGATCTGCTGACAAGTGTTTCATACTTAAAATCCTCATACTTGATGCCAGTCTTGTAGAAATAATTATTGCTTTCGATACCCAATCCGTATTTGAGGTTGACAACCTGTTTGATCAAACTCATGCGCTGGATAAAAAACCACAGATTGAAGTTGGAGACTCGTGTTGTTCGCAAAGCAAAATCATTCTTGGTGAGTGGCGGTGTCACAGGAAAATTCGTACCCATCATGGGAGACAAAAAGTTTTGTGCGCTGGCAGATGAATAATCAGTCTGATCATTGTACCCTGCAAATCCCAGGTCCCATACAAACCAATTGGTGGAATATTTCTTTGGTTTTTTCTTCGCTAAAGTCTTGAGGCTTTTTAAGGACTCTAGTGAATTTCGTACATCTTCACTCCCAATTCGAATTTTTTCCAATCCACGATCAAGCCCTTCACTGATGATCACCACCATACCGCCAATTTTAAAGGTATCCTTTGATGATTTGAATGATGCGATGCTATCAGGATTGCCTGTTCTCAAGATGGTGATATTGCCAACTTTGATGGTATCAATACTTTTTTTAATGGTGCTGTCAGTTTGAGCAAAGCCCTGATGTTGTAAAATCAGGAAAAAAACACTCTTCCAAAAAAACTTCATACGCTTATTTTTTATTTGACACTGGAATGGCAAAACTTGCCACCTGAATATATTTTTTCTGATCGTCTGTCTCCTTGTCCTTGAATAGCTGTCGACTCAATTTCCGCACCAACCCCCTCAATCTTCCCTGTTCTGTTGATTTGGCAGAAGCCTCAATGATCATAGCGGTATTGATGGGAACGGCATCCTGTTGGGTTGGCTCAGGCGAGGCCATTCTGGATGCTGCTGCCCT
>SXYR01000037.1 GCA_005788265.1 Bacteroidota bacterium
ACAGCAGCAATCAATTGGTGGAAACCAATCTTCGCAACAAGCGTGTCGAAAATGCCCCCAACCAAATCATTCGAAGCGGATTTACAATTGCCTATAAAAATGTATCTCTTACATCACAGCACAGTTATACCAGCGAAGCATTCAGCGATGCAAACAATACGGTTCAGGCGTCTGCCAATGGTAACATCGGACTCATTCCGTCTTATGCAGTTTGGGATTTGACAATAGCATGGAATCACAAGCAATACAATTTCAAGGCTGGCATCAATAACCTGACCAATGAATTTTATTTTACAAGAAGAGCTGGTGGGTATCCCGGTCCGGGTGCCATGCCTGCAGATGGCAGAACATTTTTTATGACCGCGGGTGTCAAATTTTAAACTTGTTCAATGATTTGGCATGTTTCATGTTTGCCAAACCATTGATACCTGTTTTTTGCAATCATTGCATATACTTTGTTTCGAATGGATTTCGGGAAAATCTTCAATAACATATTTATTATTCTAAAGGGGAATGACATGTTTTTAAGAACGAGTGATACTGCATCTGCATACGCAAAAAGTTTGCCTTCGTATGTTTCAACAATAACAGTATTGGAAAAATTTTCAGGAATCTTGATTGTTGCTTCTTGTAATGGTATGAAAACAAATGTTCCTTTTTTAGAAAATCTTTTTGTAAGCGATACAAACCCTGTACACAGTTTACAAACTCCATCATAATAGATTTTCATCTTGCAAAGGTAGTTTCAAAATATTTCATATTCCGTAAGTTGTATTGTATTAGATTTATGATATGAAAAATATTTTATTAAATACATTTTTTGTATTGTTCATATTTGTCATATGCACAATTGATGGTATTGCACAAAAAAATACTGTATTGATCGCTTACCATTCAGTGAACGGTCATACGGCGCAAATGGCCAAGGCCATTCAACAGGGTATTGTTGAATCAAGTGATATCAAGGTAATCATGAAGCCGGCCAACGAGGTATCGACACAAGAATTGCTTGATGCTTCTGCTATTATAATTGGTTCACCAGTTTACAATGCAAATCCTTCCCCTGAAATATTGTCATTCATCAAAACCTGGCCTTTCGAGGGACAACCCTTGAAAAATAAGCTGGGTGCGGTTTTTGTGACTGCAGGTGGTCTCTCTTCGGGGGAAGAGTTGGTGCAATCCAGTCTATTGCATGCCATGATGGTATATGGTATGATCGTTATAGGCGGAGATGATTGGAAATCATCCTTTGGTGCTTCAGGTATTCACCAGGAGGATCAATACAACTCAAAAGAGCTGGATCCGTATTTTCTAGACAAAGGATACAAATTGGGCAAACGTCTTGTGGAAGTGCTGAAAAAAATGCATTGATTGTATAGGATTTACATAAAAAAAGGAGATCGATTTCGATCTCCTTTTTGATTATAGGACAACTTGCATGAGCATTAATAACCAGGATTCTGTTGGATAACAGGGTTGGTAGTAATTTCCAATGCCGGGATTGGCCAAATGAATCTGAAGTCACTGTATGGTATTGCAGCTGAGCTGTTGTTACTGCTTTTCCAAAACCGTATTGAGCCAATGTGGTTCCAGTTACGCCACCATTGGTAACTTTTGCCGGAATACCTCCCGGTCTCAAAGCTGCAATTGGATCTTGTACTAATCTGTGGATATCGGGCCAACGTCTTCCTTCTGCAAGGAATTCAATTCTTCTTTCGAGCAGGATGGCTCTGATCAATGCTGTTTGATCAGCAAAGTCAGCTGCTTTGTATTCTTGGGTAGCTGGAGTATTGAGAGAACGGTTGCGCACCATATTCAATAAGTCAACTGCTCTTGCAGATACACCTGTTGCTGCTCTTGCTTCTGCTTCTGCTTGATTTAACAATACTTCTGCAAATCTGATGATCGGGGTATTGTCACCACGACCGGAGTAGTCGGTGTATTTGGTAGTCATGATGGCACGGCCAATGGCACTTCCACCATTTCTATAAAGTGTGGTTCTTCTTTTATCATCTTCCAACCATCCGGTATTGTTCCAAATAATGGGTGATACGCAAACCAGTCCACGTCCCAGTAAGTCAGTTGAACCATACATGGCTGCTGGCGCACCGTTTACAGATCCATTGTCCAATGGGTCATTTTTTACTGTGAACAGGTTTTCAGCTGTAACGTTGTTGCCTGTGGTGAATCCAAAAGAACCGTTGGGAGTTGACATGAGATTGTGGTTTCCAATCAAACTCTTGGTCGCAGATGGATTTGCTGTATTCAATGTTGCAGGAATCAATTGATTTCCAGCGGCTACTGCATTCGCCCACTGTCCCATGTGCAAATAAACTCTTTGCTTCAGTGCAATGGCTGCTGATTTTTGTGCTCTGAAAATTGCACCACCTGAATTGGTTACAGGGAGATTGTCTTCAGCAAATTTCAGATCTTCCAAAAGTTTCGCATATGTTTCAGAAACTTTCGGACGTGGTTCTTTCTGAAGTTTTTCCAATGTCTCACCTCCTTTCACTGCGTAATCTCTGTATGGAACTCCCAATTGAGCACCTGCGCCATCCAAAAATGGACGAGCAAAGTGAACCAGTAATTCATGATGACCTAAGGCACGAAGGAATCTGCATTCAGCTTCAAATTGTGTTGCAATGGCAGCAGTCAATATACCTGTAGCACTTGCTTTTTTGAATCCTTCTATAGCAATATTTGCTTTATTGATCATGCTATAGGTGTTGTCCCACATAGAAACATTGTTCGCAGTTGCAGGTGTATAGGTGCCTTGATAAGTGATTTGATAAAAGGCTTGGAGATTTACCATGTCTTCGCCTCTGTTATCACCTTGCTCAATGGTGGCAGCACCAAAAGGATAGCCACGACCAGCGAGTGAAGGTCCGCCAGTTTGTGCAGCATCGTACACACCGTTGAGAGCAAGCGATGCCCTGTCTGATGTTGTGAATACACTTTCATCAGTGAATGCAGAATAAGGCGCTTGATCCAAGACCTTTTCACAACTTGCTGCGATCACGACGATCAGCAAGAGTGCTACATTTTTTTGGATGTTTTTAAATATGTTCATTGTATACATTTTTATTCTTTAGTGAATGTTTGATTAAAATCCTACGCTAAGACCAACAGAGAGAATTCTCAATGATGGTGAAACCGCATTGTCTTGTCCTGCCTGGCTCGCATTGTCTGGATCCAATCCGCTGTATTTACTCATGATGAACAAGTTCTGACCTTGGGCAAAGATTCTTGCGTTTTTCACGTATCCCTTTGTTTTATCAGAGAGACCTTTGCTTCCGAGGTTATAACTCAACACGATGTTTTGGAGTCTTACGTAATCACCTGTTTCAACAAATCTTGAAATGGCGGCGCCATTCTGATTTACAGTTGCACTTTGTGCATAACGCAAGCGAGGAACATCGGTTACATCGCCTGCCTGTTTCCAGCGGTTCAAAATTTCAACTCCGTTGTTGTGGAAGTTTTGACTCAACAAAGCTTCTTGACGGGTGATATTCA
>SXYR01000160.1 GCA_005788265.1 Bacteroidota bacterium
ATTTCATAAAATTACATACCCATCACAATGCCCAACAAGACTAAAACTAAAAATCCAGGACTTGCCTTTGAAAGACAATTCACCAGCGACAAAGTCAACGTATTTGAAATGTTTGAATATGATTACAGAACATCTGTAATCAGAAACCCTACTGGTGAAGTTGTTTTTGAAATGACCAATGTAGAAGTTCCAAAACAATGGAGCCAAATTGCAACGGACATTCTTGCACAAAAATATTTCCGCAAGGCAGGGGTTCCTCAAACAGATGGTACATTGGGTAGAGAAACTTCTGCAAAACAGGTGGCGCATCGCATGGCCAATTGCTGGAGGGTATGGGGTGAGCGTTATGGGTATTTTGCAACCAGCGAAGATGCACAGGTATTTTATGAAGAGTTGGTGTACTGTATTTTGAACCAGGCATGTGTTCCCAATTCACCACAATGGTTCAATACTGGTTTACATGAGAGTTATGGCATCAAAGGAAAACCTCAAGGTCATTATTATGTTGATCAAAACGATGGGCAATTAAAAAAATCAACTTCTGCATACGAGCGTCCACAACCTCACGCATGTTTTATTTTAAGTGTGGACGATGATTTGGTAAATGAGGGTGGCATCATGGACCTCTGGGTACGTGAAGCAAGAATCTTCAAATATGGTTCAGGCGTTGGAACAAATTTTTCCAACCTCCGTGGTGAAGGAGAGAAGTTGAGTGGCGGTGGAACATCATCCGGATTGATGAGCTTTTTGAAAATAGGTGACCGTGCTGCGGGTGCCATCAAAAGCGGTGGTACAACCCGTCGCGCTGCCAAGATGGTATGTTTGGATTTAGACCATCCTGAAATTGAAACCTTCATTGATTGGAAAGTTGAGGAAGAAAAGAAAGTAGCTGCATTGATCGCCGCAGGATATTCCAGTGATTACGAAGGAGAGGCATACCGTACGGTGAGTGGACAAAACTCAAACAACTCAGTTCGCATTCCGAATGAATTTTTTGAAAAATTGGCAAAGGGGGAAGATTGGGAATTGACAGGAAGAATGGATGGCAAAGTGATGAAGAAGGTTTCAGCCAAAGCATTGTGGGATAAAATTTCTTATGCTGCATGGCGTTGCGCAGATCCTGGAACCCAATATGATACCACCATCAACGAGTGGCATACCTGTCCAAGTGGTGGAAGAATCAGGGCATCCAACCCCTGCAGCGAATACATGTTCTTGGACAACACCGCATGTAACCTCGCTTCTGCCAACCTCAGAAAATTCTTTGATGAGCGCGACAACAGCTTTGATGTAAAGGGATTTGAATACACTGTTAGACTTTGGACTACCGTGTTGGAGATTTCAGTGTTGATGGCACAGTTCCCAAGTAAAGAGGTTGCACAACTGAGTTATGATTACCGTACACTTGGATTGGGATATGCGAATTTGGGAAGCATGTTGATGGTGAGCGGTATTCCATATGACAGTGATGAAGCAAGGGGAATTGCCGGCGCCATCACAGCGATCATGACAGGCATCTCTTACAAAACTTCAGCAGAAATTGCCGGAATTCTTGGTGCCTTCCCGCGTTATGAGGAGAACAGCGAAGACATGATGCGTGTCATGAGAAATCACCGCGCTGCCGCATATGATGCAGAACAGGCATATGTTGGATTGAGCATCAAGCCACAAGGTATCAAGGCAAAAGATTGTCCGGATTACCTGCTCAATGCTGCATGCAAGGCATGGGATGATGCAGTTGAATATGGCGAGAAATATGGTTACAGAAATGCACAGACAACCGTAATTGCGCCAACAGGTACCATTGGATTGGTAATGGATTGCGATACAACAGGGGTAGAACCAGATTTCGCGTTGGTGAAATTCAAGAAACTTTCTGGAGGTGGATATTTCAAAATCATCAACCAATCTGTTCCACAAGCATTGGCCAATTTGAAATATTCAGAAGCTGAACAGGATGCCATCATTAAATATGCTGTAGGTGCTGCAAGTTTCGCAGGCGCACCTTTCATCAATCACCAAACTTTGAGTGAGAGAGGATTCATTGCAGACGAAATCAAGAAATTGGATGATGCAGTTATGTCAGCTTTTGAAGTTGGTTTCGTATTCAATGTGTACACATTGGGTGAAGAATGTCTGCAGCGCTTAGGATTCAAGCCGGAGCAGTATTTCAACTTCGATTGGAGTTTGTTGAAGGCACTCGGATTCACCGGAGCCGAAATTGATGCAGCGAATGATTATGTATGTGGAACCATGACCATTGAAGGCGCGCCCCATTTGAAAGAAGAACATTATCCAGTATTTGATTGTGCGAACAAGTGCGGTAAGAAAGGAGAACGTTATATTCATCCACACGGACATATCCGCATGATGGCAGCCACACAGCCGTTCATCAGTGGCGCCATTTCAAAAACCATCAATCTTCCAAATGAAGCATCCATCAATGAAATTGCCGATTGCTATCATATGAGTTGGGAACTCGGATTGAAAGCATGCGCATTGTACCGCGATGGATCCAAACTTAGTCAGCCGCTCAGCAACAAGAGTGACAGCAAGGCCGATGAAGATGCAAGTGATGCATCAACCGACAGCCAGTTCATAGATGTAGGCAAACTCACTGTTGATGAGTTGTTGGATGAATTGCAGAAAAGAATGCAGGCTTCACCAGATACAAAACTGAAGCGTCAGCTTTCACGCATTGTTGAGCGCAAAACGCTGCCAACCAAAAGAAGGGGCTTTACACAAAAAGCAAGGATCAACGGACAGACCATCTTCCTGCGTACAGGTGAATACAGTGATGATACCTTGGGCGAAATCTTTATTGACCTTGCAAAAGAAGGATCTACCCTGCGCAGTCTGATGAACTGTTTTGCAATCGCAGTTTCTGTAGGTTTGCAATATGGCGTTCCATTGGAAGAGTTTGTTGAGAAATTTGTTTTCACCAAGTTTGAACCAGCAGGAATGGTGGATCATCCAAACATCAAATCTACCACCTCTATTGTAGACTTTGTATTCCGTTGCCTTGCATACGAATACCTCAACAGAACGGACCTGGTTCATGTTTTAGACAGACCAGAAGTCATGAATACAGGAAATGATGATTGGGATGAAACTGCTGTAGAAAGCAAACCGGAGTTGTCTGATGTAAGGGTCATTGCTTCTTCTGCTGTTCCTGCACCCAAAGCACAAAAAGCATCGGTTGCAGTTAAGGCAGACAGCAGCACGCAAGAATATATGAAGAGCATGCAAAGCGATGCTCCTGCATGCAATACATGCGGACACATTACAGTAAGAAGCGGCACCTGTTATAAATGTTTAAACTGTGGAAACAGCATGGGGTGTAGTTAATTCTTATCTGTGAAACTTACCATAAGCTATCAAAAACGAAAGGTACTGCAGGCACTGCGGTACCATTTCATTTCTATGAGGGAGATCAAAATCATGATCATCCTCGTGAATGTATTTGCATTGTTTGCTGCAGTGATGTTTTCCATGAAACTTATTTCACCCTTGCCCTTTTTGATGAGTTCAGTGCTGTGGATTTCCATGATGGTTGCATTTTGGATTTGGCTGCCTTCTCTCATTTATAAAAAAAGCAAAACATTTCAGGACCAGTTTGAAGTCCAGATTGAAGAGCAGCATTTTTTTATTGAAGCTTCCGGCACAAAAAGATCCTGGGCATGGCGTGAATTCAACAGATACTATGAAACACCCGGTTTTTTTCATCTCTATTTTGATGCCAAGAGTTTCTTTTTGATTCCAAAAGATGCATTCAATTCACAGGAAGATTTAGACAGGGCAAGAGTCATTTTCAGAGAGCATATCAGCAAATCCTAAATAAGTTTCTTTCTCATTTCGATATGGGGGAGGGTAACTTCTATGAATTCATCCCCATGGGGGGCGTATCCAATTTTCTCGTAAAAAAGTTCGGCAGTTTTCCGGGCATGCATGGTCATGGTTTTAAATCCGGCATCCCTCGCAACGTTTTCTGCAAATTGCATGATGGCATGTCCAACACCGTTTCTTTGCATCCTCTGATGCACCGCCATTTGACGAAGCTTGCAAAGCTCAGGGGATAATTTTGTGAGCACGCAGCAAGCTACCATGTCATCATCCTCAAAAGCCCCGATCAGAATATCTTCTTTTTCTTTCTCCAGGTCATCCGCCTCAAAGTGCAAACCAAGCGGTTTTCTGAGAATTTCCATCCTCAGGTCAATCATCTGCTGGTATTGAGCAGAGCCGTGATCGATTATCTTGATTGGCATCTTACAAATTAAAATAATTATCGCAGCAATCAGCCAATTCAATTTGATTTTAATCTTTTTTAGCAATTTAGTCAAGTAGAAATAAAATAATATGTATATATCATTAGTAATCAAATGTTTATATAGTTTTACTTTCATCAATACTTTTTCACAAAACTTCAACAAGTACACTATTTATCCCAAAAAGGTTATTTTTGCAACCACAAACCAAAAAACAAAACCATGTCAGACATTGCAACAAGGGTAAAGAAAATTATTGTTGACAAATTAGGAGTTGATGAAAATGAGGTGACTTCTGCAGCATCTTTTACCAATGATCTCGGAGCTGATTCATTGGATACTGTTGAATTGATCATGGAATTTGAAAAAGAATTCAATATTTCAATCCCTGATGAGCAAGCTGAAACAATCACAACGGTTGGACAAGCCATTACTTATCTGGAGGAGCATTCTAAGTAAAGAAGGATACCCCTTCCTTGCTATTTCATATGGAACTTAAACGAGTTGTAGTCACCGGAATGGGTGCCATCACCCCTATTGGCAATACCGCACAGGCGTATTGGGAGGGATTGTTGAATGGTGTTTCCGGCGCTGATAAAATCACACTTTTTGATGCATCTAAATTCAAGACCCAGTTTGCTTGTGAAGTAAAGGGATTCGATCCTGTAGAGTACCTGGACAGAAAGGAAGCCCGCAAAGTCGATCGTTTCACACAACTTGCCCTGGTTTCGAGTGATGAAGCCATCAAAGATGCAGGCATCAACAAGGAAAATGTCAATCCCGATCGTGTGGGTGTTATTTTTTCCAGCGGTATTGGAGGATTGTTGACATTTCAGGAGGAGGTCATGGCCTATGCAAAAGGCGATGGAACTCCGCGCTTCAATCCATTTTTCATTCCAAAAATGATACTCGACATTGCAGCTGGACATATATCCATGCGGCATGGATTCAGGGGACCCAATTTTGCTGTGGTCAGTGCATGTGCTTCATCCACCCATGGTATTCTTGAAGCATTCAATTATATCCGATTGGGCAAAGCTGATGCCATTGTTGCAGGTGGAAGTGAAGCGGTGATATGCGATGCAGGGGTTGCTGGATTCAATGCCATGAAAGCCTTGAGTGAGCGCAACGATGATCCCAAAACCGCGTCAAGACCTTTTGACAAGGACCGAGATGGTTTTGTGATGGGAGAGGGAAGTGGCGCTGTTGTATTGGAGGAATTGGAACATGCTAAAAAACGCGGAGCTAAAATTTATGCTGAAATAGTTGGTGGAGGTGCCACCGCAGATGCCTACCATATCACCGCTCCCCATCCGGAAGGATTGGGTGCATTGAATGTGATGAGAGTAGCGCTTGAAGAAGCTGGCATGCAACCATCTGATATAGACTATATCAATGTTCACGGCACTTCAACTCCTTTGGGAGACATCGCAGAAACAAAAGCCATCCTGAATGTTTTTGGTGACCATGCATACAAGTTGAACATCAGTTCAACCAAATCCATGACCGGTCACTTGCTTGGTGCAGCAGGTGCAATAGAATCGATTGCATGCATCAACGCCGTTGTACACGACTGCGTTCCGCCAACCATCAATCATTTTACCGACGATGATCAATTGGATCCTCAATTGAACCTGACTTTCTGGAAGCCCCAGAAAAAGACGGTCAGGGCCGCTCTCAACAATACATTTGGATTTGGCGGTCACAATGCATCAATCATCATAAAGAAGTACCTTTAAGAGAACTGCAAAACGGCTACAGTTTAACGTAAAAACATTCGTTGGGTGCTTTATAGACTCTATTATATTTTCAGCAACAGAAATCGCAAAGATTTTTTAAGACACCTTGTTTATTTACTCGGATTCAGACCCGGGAAAATCAGTCTCTACATTGCTGCGATGTCACACCGCTCCATCAAGGAACGGACGACGGATAACAATGAGCGTCTTGAGTATTTGGGAGATGCAATTCTGGGAGGCATCATTGCAGATTATCTCTACATGAAATATCCATACAAAGGAGAAGGATTTCTGACAGAGATGAGAAGCAAAATGGTCAACCGTCAAATGTTGAATGATATTGCGATCAGAATGGGTCTTAAAAAAATCACTTCCTATAACAAACAGGATGGCTCACTCAAGTCCAGTCAGATTTTTGGCAACGCCCTGGAAGCCCTTGTGGGAGCGATTTACATCGATAAGGGATACAAAGCAACCAAGCGATGGGTGTTCAAAAAAATCATTATCCCACATCTTTTTGCGGAGGATTTAGAACAGATTGAAATCAACCAAAAAAATAAATTGTACAGCTGGGCCAATAAATCTGGCAAGCTCCTGGAGTTTGAAACCATTGATGAAAAAATGGAAAATGGAAGGCGACTTTTTACGGTGGGTGCTATCGTCGACGGAGAAGTGATGGCAGAAGGAAAGGCATTCAACAAAAAAGATGCCGGACAGATTGCAGCTCAAAATGCAGTTGAAAAGTTAAACCTCTGAATCAATCCATTACTTAATATCTTGACACAGCTCCACCAATACTCCATTGGTGCATTTGGGATGCAGAAATACAATCAGTTTATTGTCGGCTCCTTTTTTGGGTGTTTCGCTGATGAATTCAAATCCCTCTTTTTTTAACTCATCAATTTTTACAACAAGGTCCTGCACACCAAAAGCTATATGATGCAGTCCTTCTCCTTTTTTCTCTATAAATTTTGTGATCACCCCTTCAGGATCCATTCCCTCTAGCAATTCAACCTTGCTTTCACCTGTCTGGAAGAATGCTGTTTTTACATTTTCTGATGCCACTTCCTCTATTTTATAGCAGGAATTTCCAAGCATTTTCTCGAATAGTGGAATACTGAGAGCTAGTGACTTCACCGCAATGGCTATATGATCAATTTTATGCATTGTTTAATAAAAGTACTATTCATTTCTTAAACCAGTATGTGCTAAATTTGTACTTTAAAATCTACGGTATGGTTGAATCCAGTATGATGACTGGGATCTTTATCAGTGACAAAGCAAAAGCGCGGGTCTCCAAACTGCTTGCAGATGAGGGCAGGGGGGAAGACTTTTTTGTAAGAGTAAGTGTGGTGAGCGGCGGGTGCTCTGGCCTTACCTATAAAATGGATTTTGACAATGAAGTCAAGCAAGGTGATCAAGTTTTTGAAGACAAGGGCATGAAGCTCGTCACAGACAGAAAAAGTATATTGTATCTCTTCAATACTACACTGGATTTTTCTGATGGATTGAACGGAAAGGGTTTTCATTTTATCAATCCCAA
>SXYR01000161.1 GCA_005788265.1 Bacteroidota bacterium
GCTTGGTCAACTGCACAAACGGCTACCAATTTCAACATGGTATTGCCCATGGACACAAGCAAGGCTTTTGTAAGAACAGAAGTAAAAATGTCTTACGACAGTTCTGGAATCTATATCATCACCATCAACTACATAGATCCTGGACAAAAATTCATGGTTGAATCATTGAAACGTGATTTCAATTTTGGGAAGAACGATAATTTTCTTTTATTCATGGATCCCTTCAATGATCAGACCAATGGATTTACATTCGGATCCAATGCAGCAGGTGCACAATGGGATGGGTTGTTGTACGATGGTGGAAAAGCAGATTTAAATTGGGACAACAAATGGAATTCAGCATCCAAATATTATGATGACAAATGGATTTGGGAAGCTTTCATTCCATTCAAAACCATCAGGTATAAAAATGGCATCACAACATGGGGTATTCAATTTAGCAGACTCGATATCTCGAAAGCTGAGAAATCAAGCTGGGCACCTGTTCCAAGGCAATTTCCCACCGCCTCACTTGCCTATACCGGCATACTTGTCTGGGATCAGCCCCCTCCGAATGCCGGTCAAAATATTTCTCTTATACCCTATGTATTGACAGGAGGTTCAAAGAATTTTATTGCCAATACTGCAACAAAATTTAGAAATTCAGTTGGACTGGATGCAAAAATTGCGGTTACATCTTCACTGAATTTAGATTTATCTATTCATCCCGACTTCTCTCAGGTAGAAGTAGATCGACAAGTGACCAACCTTGATAGATTTGAACTCTTCTTCCCTGAAAGAAGACAGTTCTTTATTGAGAACGGTGACCAGTTCAACAACTTTGGATACGGAACCCTTCGTCCATTTTTCTCTCGTAGAATCGGATTGAATGCACCTATACAATATGGAGCCAGGTTGAGTGGTAAATTGAATAAGAATTGGAGGATGGGCTTCATGAACATGCAAACAGATCGAAATGTGGCGACCCTTACACCCGTACAGAACTATACTGCATTTGCCATTCAAAGAAAAGTATTTGCACGATCCAACATTGGATTGCTGTTTGTAAACAGAGATCAGGTACTGAACAAGGATGAAAAAGCCCCTGCATATTCAAGCAATCCATTCAACAGAAATATCGGTTTGGAATACAACCTCGCCTCTTCTAATAACCTGTGGACCGGCAAATACATGGTCCTAAAATCTTTCTCAAAAAATACAAGCGGTGATGATTTCATCCATGCCGGGAATCTTCAATACAGCAGTAAAAAATGGCTCATCAGCTACCAGCAAGAATCCGTTGGAAGGCAATTCACGGCGGACGTAGGATATGTACCAAGAAAAGACTATTTCAAAATCAATCCATCGATCGCCCGAATTTTCTTTTCAAAGAATCCGAAGATAACCAGTCACACAATCAAACTGATGAACTTCGATTACTTCACCAGAAAATTAAAGCTAACGGATGCAACAACTTACCTGGCCTATACATTGACCATGCGGACGCAGGCCACCTATACAATTTGGACTGCCTATGATTTTATCAAATTGCTTCAACCTTTTGATCCAACCAACTACACCAAGGACACATTGGCAAGAGGCACAAAGCACAGGTGGAATTCAGTTGGATTTGAATTGTCCTCCAAGCCGCAACAACTCTTTACGTATTTGATTTCTGGCAGATTTGGAGGATACTACTTCAATGGAAATAGAACTTTTGTCAGTGCTGATTTGGGATATCGATTTCAACCTTACTTCAGCATGACAATGAGTACGAGCTTTAACAATATTGCGCTTCCAGCACCTTGGAACAACAATACATTTTGGTTGGTGGGTCCACGAATTGATGTTACGTTTACCAACAAACTATTCTTTACAACTTTTGTACAATACAATAACCAGCAAAACAATATCAACCTCAATACAAGATTTCAATGGAGGTACAAGCCTGCATCAGATCTGTTTCTTGTATATACAGACAACTATTTTCCAGCACCATTTAATGTTAAAAACAGGGCATTGGTGTTGAAATTCAACTACTGGTGGAATTTATAGATGGAGCCTACATCTTTTTAGCATCCTCCAGAAACTTAGCCAACCCTATATCGGTCAGCGGATGCTTGAGAAGACCCAAGATTGAATCCAAAGGACAAGTACAAACATGTGCTCCTGCTTCTGCAGATCGAACGATGTGCAGTGCATTGCGAATAGATGCAGCAAGAATTTGTGTATCAAATCCCTGTATGCTGTAAATATGATTGATTTGTTCAATCAATAGAATGCCATCCCAATTGCTGTCATCAACACGTCCAATGAAAGGAGAAACATAGCTTGCGCCTGCCTTGGCAGCAAGGATTGCTTGTCCCGCTGAGAATACCAATGTGCAATTTGTTCTGATGCCATTATCGGTAAACCATTTGATTGCCTTGATCCCGTCTTTGATCATAGGAACTTTAACGACAATATTCTTGTGAATGGCTGCCAGTTTCTTTCCTTCCTCTACCATGGTTTTAAAATCAGTCGACAGTACTTCTGCACTCACATCACCATCTACCAAAGCACAGATATCTGCATAATGCTTTAGGATATTCTCTTCCCCTTTTATTCCCTCTTTTGCCATGAGAGATGGATTGGTTGTAACTCCATCCAAAATGCCGAGATCATTTGCTTCTTTAATATGTGCAAGATTGGCTGTATCTATAAAGAATTTCATACAGGAAAATTTTGGGCAAATTAATTAAAAGAAGAGGAAAGTTAAAGGAGAGATATGCACAAAAAAAAGCAGGTTGATTACATCGCACCGCTCAACCGCCTACCCTTGCTACCTTCCGGTCCTGGGGGAGTTCAGCAGGAGCTGGTCGTGTAAGACCTGCCGATGCAAATATACGAAATTCACCTGAGAGATCTATTGAATTGGCTATTGATCTGTCGCACTGCAATCAACTGATCTGCCCTTCCTCCCAGTTCGCGGTAGTATACCAGCACCATATAACTGTTTTCAGTCTCCCATGCATCCTGCTCAGGAATGGTGCTATTGTAAACCTTTTTTCCATTTTCTTCCGTACGAATGGCATACTGATAATCGTAATATCCTTGTTTTAACAACATGGATCCTTCATAAATGCCCTTGTCGGCATTGAAAGTCATAAGCGCATCTGGGTCATCGCCATAATTGGATAGTTGTCCAAAAATGACTAAGTCACCTTTTGGGTATCCCAAACCGTCTTTGGGTTTGAATGTAAAATACACACGCGCATAATCTGCATTCCAAAAGGGATTCAGGTTGTCGATTGTTTCATTGACATACAATCCGTTTAAATCACGGTAATAAAAATATTGCCTTGGTAACCTGGGTTGATCCTCTTTGACAAAAAGTTCAAATGCAGTATTGGTGTTCTGTTGTTTGGTGATTCTGTCACCCAGCAAACGGAAGCTCCTCAAATTCAACCACCTGAATTCCTTACCTGCAGCAAAGAGCATGGTATTTTCATTGTTGTACTGCAACGATCCCTGGCGAATGAAAGTAGGCTGATTCAAAGAAATCATATGATCCCACCTGAAATTTTGAAGGATCTTCAATTGCAACTGCTGTTGCGGATATCGGACATCGAAATTGGTCGTTTCCAACTGAATTTGCATCCGATGATGTGTTTGAAAATATTGTTGATTAAATGGTTGCGTTACTTGCATGCCTACATTGATTTTCTCATCTAGCACAAACATCCGCTTTGTGAACACCAATTTACTGGTATCGCCATCCAGAAAAACTTTAAGCAGATAATTACCGGATTTGGTAGGTTGACAATTTCGATCGGGCATGGCAGCCTGATAGTGGGTATAACGGGTGAGAGAGATGCTAGAGGCTTTGTAATTGTTGATCCTCACCTGACTAAAGCCCTTTACGTAATCAAAATAGTTTAATTGAGCGGGCAACCAATCTGCATTGCACAATTGAATGGTGTAATAATAATTTTTCACTCCCCCATCCATATCATCAAAATGAAGTTCAAGAAGATCAGTGGAATTTAACCGAATGATGGGATATGATAAAGGATCACCCGCACGATTGAGCCGAATGGTTTTTACATGAGATGCAAATACTTTATCGGGTTGTGCATATACAAAACCAGCCATCAGCAATGCAATAAAAAGGAGCAAGGGGGTGAAACGGATCATAAGGAGGACTTATGAAACGAAAATAATCAATAATTGATTTGTACTTTTATGAGACAATCAATTATTTGAAACCATCCCTTTTCATTGTCAGAAAACTCATCACAGCGCCAAAGAAGGCGTTTTCAGCAATGATCATGAGAATAAGCATCATTGCTACAACCATCAGTGTCACTGCCATGATACTGGCGAGCTCCTTTGTAAATGGTTTTCAGCAAGTGGTAGCAGATAAAATTTTTTCATTTTGGGGACATATAAGGGTCGAGCACTATGAGCCCGTTCGCTCAACCAATGCAGAGGCAGCACTCATCAAAAAAAATGATTCTCTCAAACAATTTTTACTATCTCATGCCAACATAGCGTCGGTTTCTAGCTTTGTAACACACTCAGCGGTACTCAGTGCCAACAACAGCATTGAGGGTATTGTGATCAAAGGAGTATCCAGCGACTACCCCGTTTCTAATTTTCAGCAATATATCCGCCAAGGTAAAATGCCAAACTGGAGTGATTCAGGCACACAAAATCAGATGCTCGTATCAGCCTATACCGCAAATCAGTTAAAACTATCGGTTGGAGATGAATTGCTGGTTTATTTCATTTCTAAAAATGCCGATGTTCCAAAAGTTCGCAAGATGAAAATCACTGGCATTTTCAATATTGGAATTGATATATTCGATCAATCGTATGCCATTGCTCAGCTTGATTATTTGAACAATGTAAATCAACTGTCAAATGACGAAATCAATGGATATGAAATAACATTGAAAAATTCATCCATGCTGGATGAAACAGCCAACGCGATTTTCCCTGTTTTACCTGTAGGCTGGAACGCCATCACCTTGAAAGAACTTTCTCCAGAAATATTTGACTGGCTTGCGCTGCAGGATACAAATAAATATATTTTCATGGGACTGATGTTGGTAGTTGCCATCATCAACATGATCAGCTGCCTGATTATATTATTATTGGAGCGGACCAATATGATTGCGGTGTTAAAATCATTTGGTGCTGCAGACAAGATGATCAGAAATATATTTGTGCTCTATGGCAGCTGGATTACCGGCATTGGTATTGCAACCGGAAGTATTGCTGGGATCGTATTGTGTCTGATCCAAGAACAGTGGCCCTTCATAAAATTGAATGAAGAAGTATATTATGTAAGCACTGCCCCTGTTCAAATAAAATGGATACAAATCCTTGTCATCATTCTTGGAACACTGATCATCTCCACGATGATATTGTTGATTCCTGCGGCTGTTGGCAAAAAAATCAATATTTCAAAAACACTGCAGTTCAAATAACTACTTGATGCATGCTGAAAGAATGATGGAGGTTGCAACTGCAGCGTTCAGTGACTCGGCATTCCCTATTTTTGGAATGGAAATTTGACGCGGATTAAATTTCAATATTTCACTTGATACACCTGTCGATTCATTTCCAATGATCAACATGCAGGGATGATTGAATTCGATTTCATGTATAGAGGTTCCTCCTAGTACAGCAGCAAATACAGGAATATTGGAATTTGCATGAATAAATGCTAACAGCTCAGTATAATACACATTTACACGCATCATACTTCCCATGGCAGACTGTACAACTTTGGGATTGAAAACATCAACGGTATCCTGAGAGCATACAATGTCCCTCACACCAAACCAATCACATGCACGGATGATGGTTCCAAGATTGCCGGGATCCTGAATGCGATCCAAGACTACAGTTACACCCTTCGGATTGTATGTTTTGATATGATTCGTGGAAATTTCAACCAAAGCTAGAACCTCTTGGGGTGATTTCTGAGATGAAATTTTCAATAGCTCAAATTCTTCTACTGCATGGGTTTGAATAGACGAGGGAATGGCAACATTGCGTTTATCATACCATTCTCTCAAGGCATAAATACTTTTCACCTTTTGCTGGGGTTCCCTTAACAGCTCATCAACCATTTTTAAACCCTCCACAACAAAAACCCCCTCTTGATCCCTGAATTTTTTATGGGATAAACTTTGAATATATTTGATATCTGATTTTGAAAGCATTTTCTGTTTAAAATTATTGGTTGGGCAACAACTTAAAATACATTGTTATTTGCGCAGTCATGTTCATCATGACAGCGATCTCATGTACTGTAGTAAAAAAAGCCCCCAATCTGCCTTTTCATTTCGAAAATAACATAAAAATTGATGGGAATTTAACAAAGGACCAGAAGAATGAGCTGGAGAACAGCTTATTCACACAAATTGAGGACAGTGCGCAAATCAGGGTTGCATCAAAAATACCATGGCCTTCTTTCCCCTTCATTTTACCTGTTGAAGTAATGGAAAAACCCACCACCTTTAAAAAAGAGGCCCTTCAACAATCTGTAGTGAACATGCAAAATTTAATGAGCAGCATGGGCTACAGAAAGGCTGCCATCAGTTTTGATACCACTCTATTTACGAAAAAAAAACAACAGAGAATTACAACCAATTTTCACGTCGATCCCGGAAATAGATTTTATATTGATACGATTATCTATTCTTTCAAAGACAGTGCACTGCAATCACTTGCACGCTTACAATCTGCAAATGCTTTGCCCATCAAAGGAGCTGCGTTTGATTACAACCTGATTGATGCAGAAATCAATAGACTCACAGATGTATTTCAAAACAACGGGTTTTTTAAAATCAATAAAGAGGACCTCATAGCAGAAGTAGACACGAATTATGTTGATTTATACGATGCTGCCATTGATCCATTTGAATTGGCGAGCAGACTTTCGGATATACAATCTAAAAAAGATCAACCTTTCATAAAACTTACATTCAGATTGAGGTCCAATGTTGACAGCACCCATTTTACTGCTTATACAGTGGGCGGACTGACCATCTTTCCAGACCTGAAGACCGACGAATTCAGTCAGATCACCGATTCAAATTTTACCAATACCGATCAGATCAAAGTCATTTCGCTGCACAATACGTTTCATGATGCCTTCATCAAGGAAAACATTGCCATGAAGCCCGGCTCGTTATTTAAAAGGGATGATTACAGCAGAACCCTCAATAATTTTAATAAACTGGGAACATGGCAAAACATCAATATCACCAACAAAGTAGATGAGACCAATAAAAAAATAGATTATATCCTCAGCCTTCAGCCAACAAAAAAACAATATTTTGGAATTGACCTGGAAGGCAGCAGCATCCTCAATTCTTCTGCACTATCACTGGTGAGCAGCGGCAGAATTGGCATTGCAACCAATTTTACTTTGAGAAACAGAAATATTGGCAAGCGGGCTATCCAACTGGAGAACAGCATTCGAACAGGCGTTGAATTCAACAATTTCGACAGACTCCTTTCCGGTGAAACATCGCTTACCAACCGCATCACGTTTCCATGGCTGGTGGCTCCTGTGAGCAGCCGGGCCAAAGCATATTTTCAACAAGCCAAAACCATTGCGTCGGTTGATTTTGCTTATATAGACAGGTTTCGCTTTTTCAACCTCAATACCTTCAATACTTTTTTTGGCTACGACTGGAAACCCAATCCATTTACCTCTTGGCAGATCAAACCAATCAATTTTGAATACACCCGCTTCAAACCTGATAGCCTCTTCTTGGAATCCATCAGCAATTTTCCCTTGCTGCTGTATACATACAACAACGGTTTAATTGTTGGATCGAATGCACTTTTCAATCGAAACATTACACCACATAAACCGAATGACAAAACACTGATCAGGTTTTTTGCGGAAGGAAGCGGATTGCTTGCAGGTGCCCTTTTTTACAACGAGACAAAACCTGGAAAATCACTCAGCAATTTATACCGGTATTTTAAATTTGATGCCGAAATCAAGCACATCATTACCCGCAGGGAAAACAGCATGCATTTTAGGCTCTATGCAGGTGCAGGCTGGGCATTTTCCACCGGTTCAAGAAAAGGTCAGGTTACACTCCCCTTCTTTAAAAGCTTTGTAGCAGGTGGACCCAACAGCATGAGAGGTTGGCCCATTCGGAAACTGGGTATTGGCTCCAATGTTTTTTATGACACAGTTGCCAATGGGACCTTCAACGACAAATATGCAGACATCCAAATTGAAGCAAATGCCGAATACAGATTCAACCTGTTTCCTTTTTATGGATTCATGATGCGGGGAGCAGTATTCACAGATGCAGGCAATATATGGTTTAGGAATGATCTGGAAGGTGGATTGAAAAACGCAGGTTTCAAGTTCAACAGATTTGACAGAGACCTGGCGATTGCAAGTGGATTTGGAGCCAGAGTTGATTTCAATTACTTCCTGTTGCGATTCGACTTGGGATTTCCCATCAAAGATCCCAGGTACGGTCCTGACAACAAAGGAAATGCAAACATCGAGCGGTTCTACTCCAATAAATACGGTGGATGGTTTGTGAATGGCGTTTGGCATAAGCCAAGTTTTCAATTCGCCATTGGATATCCCTTCTGATTATTGGGATACTTTCATCAACTCCTGCATCTTGGTAACCATGGTATAAGTAGCAGGACAATACTCAATATTCTGATGATGCACATGCATATAGTCGACCATTTTTTTCTTGGTTAAATGCGGAAAACCTGCACAATCAGCTGGACGTATGCTGTATATTGAACAATAATTTGTTTTCAGATCTAAAAATTGACAAGGCGTCTGTTTGTTCATCCAATCGCCTGCCTTGTCTTTGTACAACCATTTCTTCTTGAATTGATCCGGCGTTTGTTTAAAATGTCCCGCAATTCTTTTGATATCTTCTGCGGTGAATGTCGGGGTCATGGTCCTGCAACAATTGGCACATGCGAGACAGTCAACTTCCTTCCAAACTTCCTTGTCAATCGTTGCTGCCATTGTATCCAATCCTTTGGGCGTTTTTGTTTTCAATCTTGTGAGAAAAGCTCTCAACGTTTTTTTATTCTTCCCTGCTTTGATCTTGAATGTTTTAAAACTGAAACCAACTGCTTTTGCCACAAGAATATTTTAATGATTAAATTGAGGAACGAATTTAGTTCATAAACACATACAATAGAACAGAGATTGATTCATGTGGGAAATATATAAAAAGGGATTTTTGATGCACCTTCAATTGGAAAAATCACTTTCCTACAATACCATATTGGCATATGGCCAAGACTTGGATAAATTGATACAGTTCCTTTCCATTGAAAACAAGATCAAGCAAATCAATGACATCACACTGCATGAACTTCAACAATTCATCAAGTGGATTGCATCCATAGGAATGAGCGAACGATCTCAAGCGAGAATAATATCTGCCATCAAGGCCTTTTATAAATATTGCCTGCAAGAAGAAATAGCATTGAAAGATCCAACAGAGCTGCTTGCTGCACCCAAGTTGAAAAAAGCGCTTCCAGACACACTGACATTTGAAGAAATTGAGCAGATCATTTCACAGATTGATCTGAGCAAGCCTGAAGGGATGAGGAACAAGGCTTTGCTGGAAACGCTCTACAGTTGTGGGATGCGGGTGAGTGAAATCATTCAATTAAAAAAATCCAACCTCTATTTAGACATTGGATTTGTAAGGGTAATTGGAAAAGGAGACAAGGAAAGATTGATCCCCATAGGGGCAGATGCAGCCAAATACCTCCAGCTATATTTGCAAGAAGTAAGAGTGCATGCTGAAATTGTCAAAGGAGCAGAGGATATTGTATTTCTGAATAGAAGGGGAAATAAGCTATCAAGGGTCATGGTATTTTACATCATAAAAGACTTGGCAGAAAAAGCCAATATTCAAAAAAATATCTCACCACATACTTTCAGACATTCCTTTGCGACCCACTTGGTGGAAGGGGGCGCAGACCTGAGAGCTGTTCAAGAAATGTTGGGACATGAAAGCATTACCACAACTGAAATTTACACCCACCTGGACAGAAGTTTTTTGAGAGAGACCCTGTTGAGATTTCATCCAGGCTTCAAGAATATTCCAAAATGACCCATACCTCTTATTGGCCATTTGATTAACTTGCATAAAAATAAACCGTATGAAAAAATTAATATTTTCCATCGCATTGATTGCAATGGTTGTTTTTGTTGATGCACAAACATTGAGAGTACCCTCCTCTTCTACTTCGCAAACCGTAAAACAAGAATTTGGACTCGGAACCATTGAACTTTCTTATTCCAGACCAAACATGAAAGGAAGAAATATTTTTGGAGACTTGGTCCCGTATGGTGCAATTTGGCGTACAGGTGCAAACAATGCAACTACCTTGACGTTCAGCGATGAAGTTGTGATCGGTGGGACAAAAATTCCTGCAGGCAAATATGGACTCCTTTCTATTCCAGGAGCGAGTGAATGGACCATCATCATTTCAAAACAAACAGATGTAACTTCCCCTTCTGCTTACCAACAAAGCATGGATGTTGCAAGATTGAACGTACCTGCAGTTTCTCTTCCATTTGCAATTGAGTCGTTCATGATTTTGTTCGAGAAAGTAAAAAGCAATGAATTGGAACTGATGATACTCTGGGATGCCACCATGGTCAGCTTCCCCATCAAAATGGACATAGACAAGAAAGTTATGTTGCAGATTGATAACCTGATGAACAACGACAATAGACCCTATTTCAATGCAGCGATGTACTATATGGACAATGGAAAAGATTTGAACAAGGCTGCTGCATGGCTGGAGGAAGCAACCAAACAAAGTCCAAATGCATATTGGGTATGGTATCAGAAGGCAAGATGTTTTTCCCTCATGGGCAAAAAAACCGAAGCAAAGTCTGCATCAGACAAATCGCTTGAATTGGCAAAAGCCGTCAAGAATCCCGATTATGTGACATTGAATGAAAAACTGCAAGCAAGCTTAAAATAACCTACAAGCCCCTTTCGAGGGGCTTTTTATTTGCACAATGTTGTAAACCAGATCTGGTTGTGCAAAAAATATTTCAACTCAAATGTATCTTCAGGTAGTTGAGCAAATTTCATTTGAGCAGTTCCAGATTGATCAATATCAAATGCATTGATGACCATGTCATTTGAGAAATCGACAGAACCCCTTCCCCACCATTTGTACATTGCCTCCTTGAGTGTCCAGAACAAAGTAGCATATTCGACTCGTTGCGCATAGTCAAATTGATCCAGTTGGGTTAACTCTGTTGGATGCAAAAACTTTTTTTCAATTTTCAACACTCTTTCATGGACGGGTTCAATGTCAATGCCTACTTCCGCCTTGCTCGAAACAATCGCAGCGGCATATCCATTGCAATGAGACAATGAAAATTTGAGTATGTTGTTTTTCAATACAGGTTTTCCCCCCTTCAACACTTCAACATCCGCAAATGGAAAATTGCTGTCAATGGAATGCAGAATCATGCGAGCAGCGAGTTGTTGCTTGATTTTTTCAGGGTTGGATGCAGTTGATCTAAAAGAGAGGAATGATTCAAAAAAAGCAATGTCCTCAGCGATCTCCCAGAGTCCGGTGCAGCAGCCATCATGTTCATTGTTGAATACCATCGGCATGCCATAAAATTACGCTTAAACCCTGTTCAAACTTTGTTGAAAAAATAAATCGTCGGATCGCTCATCAATTACGAATTTCGGGATGCTAAACCAATTGGAATGATTCTTTCTGACAAGCGCATAATGGAAGAGATGGAGAAAGGGAGTATCAAGATCAGCCCCTATGACCCCTCGTGTCTCGGCAGCAATTCTTATGACGTGCATCTTGGTAAATGCTTGGCTACTTACAAGAACCATATCCTGGACGCCAAGGAGCACAACCAAATTGAATACTTTGAGATTCCCGATGATGGATTTGTTCTTTATCCGCATATTTTTTACTTGGGTGTGACCCAAGAATATACCGAAACGCATGAGCATGTTCCATTTCTTGAGGGAAAATCGTCTACCGGACGACTGGGTATTGACATTCATGCAACTGCGGGAAAGGGTGATGTTGGATTTTGCGGAAATTGGACGCTTGAGATTTCCGTGAAGCAGCCTGTAAAAGTCTATCACGGCATGCCAATTGGACAATTGATTTATTTCCCAGTAGAAGGTGAAATTGCCATCAAATACAACCAAAAAAAGAATGCGAAATATTCTGGCCAGCCAGATAAGCCCATCGAAAGCATGATGTGGAAGAATAAATTCTAGTCCCACCACTGATTTCCATAAAGCCTTACATTTGATGCAGTAAGTCATCAAATGAGAATCCTGCTCACTGGTTCAAACGGAATGGTCGGATCAAATCTTTCAAAAGAATTGATGCGAACCAACCATACTACGCTTGCTACCGGCCGCCAGTCCTGCAGATTACCCGCTGAATACTTTCATGACAATTTTAATTACCGTTCACTCGATATCACAGATAAAGAAGAGGTACTGGAAACAGTGACTGCTTTCAAGCCGGACATAATCATTCATGCTGCAGCCATGACCCAGGTAGACGAGTGTGAGCAGCAAAAAATGATTTGTTACAGAACAAATGTTGATGCTACTGATTACTTGATTCTTGCTGCAGAGGAAGTGAATGCAAGATTTTGCTATTTGTCAACCGACTTCGTATTCAGCGGAAACAACGGCCCATACAAAGAAAATGACGAAACAGGTGCTGTAAATTTTTACGGAATGACCAAGGAGCTGGCAGAGCAACATATCATAGAAAGCAAATTGAGCTGGACAATCTTAAGAACCATTTTACTCTATGGCAGAGCCGACCATTTGAACAGAAGCAATTTCATCTATTGGGTCAAAAATAATCTTGAAGAGAACAAGCCCATAAAAGTGGTAGCTGATCAAATCAGAACCCCCACTTTTATACCTGATCTAACCAAGGCCATTATTGATACATCTGAAAAAGGATCACAGGGCGTCTATCATATTTCCGGATCGGAGGTAATGAGTCCTTATGAAATGTCACTCATCATCGCCAAAAAACTTGGGCTTGATGCTGGCTTGATTCAGCCGGTGGATGCAAATTCCTTCACCCAAATCGGAAGGAGACCTTTAAAAACTGGTTTTATCATTGAGAAAGCAATCAAGGATATCAACTTCTGTCCTACCCCTTTCGATCAGGCCTTGGATATCATTTTTTAATCTGCTGATTTCCAATGATTCAATGTGGATAAACTATGCTGAAAGCTGACCAATATACCCTGTTTTTTCATATTTTATTGCTAGATTTGCGACCGCTAACACTACTGAATTCCATCGATCCTTGCCAGCAACAATAGATGAAGTAGACATGTCCAAAAAAATCACAAAAATTGGCATCATGACCTCTGGAGGAGACGCTCCAGGAATGAATGCGTGTGTTAGAGCGGTAGTCAGAACCGGGCTCTTCCATAAAATGGAAGTCTTCGGCATCACCAGAGGGTATGCTGGAATGATTGATGACGATATCCACAAAATGGATTCCAGAAGTGTTGCGAACATCATACAACGAGGTGGAACGATTCTCAAAACTGCCAGGTGCAAGGAATTCATGACCCCAGAGGGCAGGAAAAAAGCTTACGACAACTTAAAAAAACACGGGATCAATGGGCTGATTGTCATTGGTGGAGACGGCTCTTTCAAGGGGGCACAAATCTTTTCCCATGAATTCAATATTCCATGTATCGGAATTCCAGGAACCATTGACAAAGATATTGCTGGTACTGATTTCACCATTGGTTTTGATACTGCAGTGAACACTGCGATTGATGCCATCGATAAAATCAGAGATACGGCCGATGCACATGATCGTCTCTTTATTGTGGAAGTAATGGGAAGAGATGCAGGTTATATTGCGCTCTACAGTGGAATCGGAACAGGTGCTGAACATATTTTGATACCAGAGCAGAAAACCGATGTTGAAGCAGTCATCAAATCCCTTCAGGAAAAAGAGAAAAGGAAGAAACTTGTAAATATCCTGGTAGTTGCAGAAGGAGATGATTTTGGGGGTGGAAATGAACTTGCAGATTTGATCAAAGAAAGGATTCCCGGATTTGACATCAGGGTAGCCATACTCGGTCACGTACAAAGAGGTGGAGCACCATCCAGCATGGATAGAATGATTGCAAGCAGAATGGGATATTCAGCTGTGAATTGTTTAATGGAGGGAAATCACAATGTGATGGTCGGTATCATGAACAATAAAATGCATTATACCCCATTGGACAAAGCCATAAAAGCAAAGCAGAGGATCAATGAAGATTGGCTTACCATGGTAAAAATATTGGCCAGTTAAATAAAAACAGCAGAGAATCATCTCTGCTGTTTTTGTATATTACAAAAAGGATTATGAGCAAAAACATTGGAAAATATTTTCATCAGGAAATGGACAATGGTGCAGGAAATCAGCACATCATGCATCGTACAAAGATTGTGGCAACAGTTGGACCTGCCTGTGACACGTATGAAAAATTATTGGCATTGGTCAAAGCAGGTGTGAATGTTTTCAGGTTGAATTTTTCACATGGTGCGCATGAAGACAAAAAGAAAATCATTGACCATATTCGCAAAATCAATGCGACTGAACCATACAACATCGCCATTTTGGGTGATTTACAGGGACCCAAGCTGCGCGTAGGAGAAATTGAAAACAATGCATTGCATGTGAAAGAGGGTGATGTACTTACCCTCACAAATGAAAAAGTAATTGGAACACTAGAAAGAATTTATGTCTCCTACCCCAATCTTGCGGGTGATGTGGTGATTGGCAATACCATCATGATCGACGATGGCAAGATAGAAGTAGTTGTAGAGCAAATACTGCCCAACAATGATGTGCAAGTGAAGGTGAAACTGGGAGGCATCATTTCCTCCAAAAAAGGATTGAATCTGCCCGATACCAAAATTTCACTTCCTGCACTTACTGAAAAAGATTTGAAGGACCTGGATTTCATCATTGCAGAAAAACTTGACTGGGTGGCCCTTTCATTTGTGAGAAGAGTGGATGATATCATTGGAATCAAAAAGATTCTTTCAGATCACCAGAGCAAGACCAAAGTCATTGCAAAAATTGAAATGCCTGAGGCACTTGAAAATATCCGCGAAATCATCATTGAGTCACATGGTATCATGGTGGCCAGAGGAGATCTGGGTGTGGAAGTCCCGATTGAAAAAGTTCCGCTCATCCAAAGACAGCTCATCAGAAAATGTATGCACAGAGGAAAACCTGTTATTGTTGCTACCCAAATGATGGAGAGCATGATCGACAGGGTGAAACCAAACCGAAGTGAGAGCACCGACGTTGCCAATGCTGTTTTGGAAGGTGCAGATGCAGTCATGTTGAGCGGGGAAACCGCAACAGGCATGCACCCGGTTCTGGTTGTTGAGACCATGAGAAAGATCATCATTGAGGCAGAACTATCTGAATACAAATACAACCGAGAGGAAGACATCAAGCCTCTTCCCCAATCGCCTACGTATATCAGTGATGCAGTATGTCTTACAGCCTGCAAGCTGGCAGAGAGCACCAACGCCGATGCGCTTATTGGAATGACACAATCAGGTTATACTGCATTCATGCTCAGTTCTTATCGACCAAAATCTCATTTGTTCATATTTACCAAAGAGAGAACACTGGTGAATCAATTGAGCCTGAGCTGGGGTGTCAGGGCCTTTTATTACGGAGAGGAAGAAGGTCTGGATGAAATCATTTCAGATCAGATCAAAATTTTAAAGGAAAGAGGTTTCATCAGAAAAGGTGAAGTGGTCGTCAATACCTGCAGCACCCCAGTTGAGCTGCATCTTCCAACCAATACCATCAAGGTCAGTACAGTTGAATGATCAACCACAAAGGTTTAACTATTTACACGGATGGAGCTGCCAGGGGTAACCCAGGAAGAGGCGGCTATGGGGCTATTTTAATGTGGAAAAATGAATCAAAAGAAATTTCTGCAGGTTTCTTGCATACCACCAATAACAGAATGGAATTGCTATCTGTTATAGCAGCATTGGAAAGCTTGAACAGAACGGGGCTGGATATAGAAATATACTCCGACAGCAAATATGTTGTTCAGGCTGTTAATGAGGGATGGCTTGAAAACTGGATGAGGACTGATTTTAAAGGCGGGAAAAAAAACAAAGATTTGTGGACGAAATATTATCTCCTGCACAAACAACATCAGATTAAATTTATCTGGGTAAAAGGACATGCATCCAATCCCTACAACCAAAGATGTGACGAACTGGCTACGGCAGCAGCGGATGGAAAAGATTTGCAGGAAGACAAGGGGTACACCGAGAACAATTAACCTACAACAGAAGCTCCCGCTGATTTTTTGATCAACTGATGGGCTCCAAATAAAATTGATCCAAATACAACGGTAGCCAAGATGCTGTTTGCATAGAAAGGCAATCCATCTATATAAGTCTGCAACAATCCAACCGTGTTTTTAGGTCTTTGGTATCCGCCATTGCCCATCCAAACCATCAGGTTGGAAACAATGAAAAACAAAGTTGGTGCTGATACAGCACTTTTGGCAATGGAAGAAACTTTTTCTGGATTGGTGAAAAATCCTACAACAGTAAGCGCACCAAACAATATATAATTGCTCACCATTCCATTGTACAATCCAGGTATTTCAAAAATACCGGCAATGAATAGAAGCTGATAGAAAATATCTGAAATCAACAGGGAAAGCATTGGAAATGCAAATGCAAATTTCTTGTCTTTTATAACTGCGCCACTGAAAATCGCCATGGCAAACTGCGGTGCAAACCCCCATGGCCTGCCGGGTATTGCCCTGTAAGCTGCAGCCACAAGCACCAACATCAAAAAAGTATATATGTTAAATTTAGAAATTTTCATATTGCGCATTTGAACAAAAATAATCAATTATAGTAGGGATACAATAATATGTCCAGTTCAGTTTTCCTCAATATGTGAATAGAGATGATCAATCCACACTGGCCAACACAAAATCCAAATCTGATTCGGCCAATATGGAACAATTGTCCCCCGGGAGGAGAAAAAAGGCTGCAGCAGCTTCTGTCTCCCATTTTTCATTGCCTTTTAAAAGGGCCTTCCCCTTGACCAAAAGCAAGATGGAAGGACGCTTGCACTGAATAGATTTGTTTAAACCTTTTCTGAGATGAAAGGAAGCAATATTGAAGTCTGGAACCGGACAATCAAAATGCTGCTCCTCCTCTTGTTCAGCTTTTATTACCTTGGGAATTGTTTTATTAAACAAAGTATTCTTTAGCAATTCTGGAATATCAATGTATTTGGGGGTAAGTCCAGCCCGCAAAACATTGTCAGAATTTGACATCAGTTCAATATTCTGTCCCTCCAAATATGCATGGGGCATACCTGCCCCCTGAAAAATACCATCCCCAGGATTCAAACGAAGGATATTGAAAAGATAGATGACGAATATTCCTTTGTCATAATTTCCATTTTTACACAGGTTCTCAATAGCTCTTGCTGCCCAGAAATCGGGGGAAGTTTTTGATAATTTTCCACTTCTGTACAGGGGAACAATGGAGTTTGCAAGTGGAGCAATTATCTTGTCAACTTCGGCTTGTGTCAAATGCATCAACGCGCTGTAAAGCCCTTCAATGCCATTGGTCTCAAACGCTGATTGAAAAGGATGCAAGAATTGGTAAGTATGTAGACGATCCTCGATGTCTTCTGCAAATCCATGTAACAACCAAAACTCACTGAGTGCAATCATTACCTCAGGCTTATGGTTATCGTCTTTGTAATTTCTGTTGGGAGCGTTCAATGGGATCCCCTTCTCATTTTCAAGTCTATATCCAATTTCAGCGGCTTGTTTGTTGGGATGGACTTGAATGGACAACATATCTTTTACATCCAACACCTTTAATAAAAATGGAAGTCGCCCAAACTGTTCAGCAACCTTCTCCCCCAACCAATGGTACTTGGAGGCATCAATTGCATCTGCCAATGAGATCCATTTGTTTGTTTCCACTTCAACCTCTGTTATACCCCCTGGGTGAGCTCCCAGCCAATATTCAGCAGCAGGCATGGTTCGATCACGCTCCAAGTGAAAAAGATCGGGAATGAAATTATTTCCACCCCAGGCATATGGTTGAATTCTTCCTCTTAAACGATGCATATCACAATTGAAATATCGGTGATTGAATGATTTTCGAAGATAGAAAATGAGAACAACATGGCAAGACACAATGATACGGGAAAATTAGGCGAGCAACTTGCCCTTGAATGGGCGAAGGCAAATGAATACGTCATCAAAGAACAGAATTGGAGATTTGGCAAATGGGAAATTGACCTGGTTGCATCAAAAAATGACAGACTGCATTTTTTTGAAGTGAAGACTAGAAGGACAAACAATTTTGGTTTCCCTGAGGAGTTGGTAGATAAAAATAAGCTCTGGCATTTCATCTCAGCAGGCACTGCCTACATCAGATATAAGAAAGACTTCAAGTGGATCCAATTCGATATTTTGGCTATCACGTTAGATGAAAATGAAAAGCCGACTTTCTTTCTGATCGAAGATGTTTATCTCTAGTTTTTTGAAAAAATATTGTCCAGCTTCAATCGCAACTGCTCCCCTCGTAGGTTTTTTCCAATGATCTTGCCATCCGGATCAATCAGATAGTTTTGCGGGATGCTTTGAATTTTATATTGAACTGCTACTTCATTGCTCCAAAACTTTAAGTCACTCAGTTGGGTCCAGGCAAGTTTGTCATCCTGAATGGCCTTCAACCATGGTTCACGTGCCCTGTCCAATGAGACACCCAACACGGTGAAATTTTTTTCTTTGTATTGATTGAATGCACTGACCACATTTGGATTTTCCTGTCTGCATGGACCACACCAACTCGCCCAAAAATCAAGCAAGACATACTTCCCTCTGAATGAAGAAAGTTTAACTTCCATCCCACTGATATCTTTTTGGGAAAAGTCTGGCGCCATAGTTCCCACTGCACCAAACTTTGCATCCGCAGCCATCTTTGCTGCCATCTTCCCGTAATAGTTATTCTTTGCCTGATCTGAAATAACAGCCAACCTGTTTTCCATCACCATGGGATCATCGCTCAATTGCATCATGACGAGCACCACAAATGGTGCAACCGGAGAATTGCTATGTGTTTTTACGAAATCATCTCCGAATCGATTGGCATCAACAACCTGTTGTTCGTAATTTTTTCTAACTGCCTCGTCTTTGTTGCCCTGATTGATTTGCTGTGCCAACGCACTCAACTTTTGTATGATTGGCGAGTAGTTGGTATTGAATTGAAAGAAATCAAAGGTTGTTTGAGAACCGGTAATCTTAGCTGTTTGCAGAGTCTTGAAATCACCTTCGATGGATATCTCAGCTGGATCCATGAACAAAAAAATATTTTGCTGTGACCCCTTTGCTGTAAGCTTGTACAATCCTGGTTCTTTGATTTCACCCTTGAGCTCAAAATTTTCTCCCTTGGATGTTCCTTTTGCAAGCGGCTCTGGGTCTAGTTCTTCGTTCTGAAGAAGTATTTCTGTTTTGTCAGGCATACCTTTGAATATACCCTTGATGGTGAATTTCCCAGTTTGTGCTAATAAAAATCCAGGCAATACGATCAGTGTCAGTAGCAATGATTTTTTCATTTTTTATGGCGTTGTTGCAGGACCTGCTTCACATCTTGCAAAGCATATCCTTTTGCGTTTAACAATATTAAATAATGAAACAGCAGATCAGCAGCTTCGTTGAGAAACAATTCACTGTTTTGGTCTTTAGCCTCAATGACCAGTTCAACTGACTCCTCCCCAACTTTCTGGGCAATTTTGTTGATTCCTTTTTCAAAAAGGGAGCGAACATAGGAAGAGGGATCGTTTGAATTTTTTCGCAATACAATGATTTGTTCGAGCTGTTTCAAAAAATCATCAGATTGGTTGACTTCTCCCCAACAGGTATCCGATCCTGTATGGCATGTTGGACCAGCGGGTTTGACTTTGAACAACAAGGTATCATGGTCACAATCAACTTCACATGATTTTAGATGCAGAAAATTTCCGCTTTCCTCCCCTTTCACCCAAATCCGTTGTTTGGACCTGCTGTAAAAAGTTATTTTTTCGGTTGCCATGGTAAGATCGAAAGCTTCCTGATTCATAAATCCCATCATAAGCACCTTGCCTGTATCAAGGTCCTGCATGATAGATGGAACGAGTCCGTCGTGGTATTTTGAAAAGTCAACTTTAATCGACATGGCTGTAAATTTACTGAATGGTTTTCATCTTACAGGAATTTGCCTGTTTCTTAAGAATGCTTTAAGATCTGGAATAGCAATTTCCTTGAAATGAAATATACTCGCAGCAAGAGCTGCATCGGCTTTCTGACTTAAAACCTCCAAAAAATGGGCAGGCGTACCACCTCCTCCTGAAGCAATGACTGGGACACTTACCAAGGATGAAACACTGTTGGTAATGTCCAATGCAAAACCGTTTTTAGCACCATCGTGATCCATCGATGTCAGCAAAATTTCTCCCGCACCTCTTTTCACCCCTTCTATGGCCCAATCAGTACATTTTACGGCCGTTGAAACAGTCCCACCGTTTAAATACACATACCAGTTGCCATCTTCATGCTTTTTTGCATCAATGGCAAGAACAATGCACTGGCTGCCAAATGCAGCAGCAAGTTCATTGATTAAATCAGGACGCTTGAATGCAGCGGTATTGACTGAAATTTTATCTGCACCTGCATCCAGTAATACCCTGACATCTTCTACAGAACTTACTCCACCGCCAACTGTGAAAGGAATATTGATGGCATGAGCAATTCGATTTACCAACGATGCCAATGTTTTGCGTTTTTCATTGGTTGCCGTGATGTCCAAAAAAACCAATTCATCTGCACCCTGTTCTGCATAAAATCCCGCCAATTCGACTGGGTCACCTGCATCACGTAAATTTACAAAGTTGGTTCCCTTTACAGTTCTGCCATCTTTTATATCAAGACATGGTATGATTCTTTTTGTGAGCATATTATTTGGATGCTTTTATAAACTCCTCTAATTCATGAATGCTTATTTTATTCTCATAAATGGCCTTCCCAATGATTACACCATCACATTGAACAGCTTGTAATGTATGAATATCTCCCATACATGAAACCCCACCGCTTGCAATAATAAATGCCGAAGGAAACTCTTTCTTTAATTCTTCATAAAGCATATATGATGGCCCTTCGAGCTTGCCGTCTTTTGAAATATCGGTACAGAATATATTTCTCAGGCCCTTGTTTACATATGATTCCAAAAATGGCAACAATTCCAACTCAGATCTTTCTATCCATCCACTTACCATGATTTTGCGATCTTTTACATCTGCACCAAGCAAGAAACGATCTGCACCAAAATATTTAATCCATTCAGAAAAAAGAGCAGGCTCTTTTACTGCAATGCTTCCAACTGTCACATATCGTATACCGAGTGATATAATCCTTTCTACATCTTCTCTCGTTTTTACACCTCCTCCGAAATCTATTTCCAAATTTGTATGCATTGAAATTGCTTCAATGGAACGCCAGTTCAATACCTTTCCAGCCTTTGCCCCATCTAAATCCACCACATGCAATCGCTTGATTCCATGTTGCTCATATTTCTTGGCCATCTCCAGTGGAGAGGCATTGTATACGCTTTTCTGCAAATAATCCCCTTCAGTAAGACGTACGCATTTCCCATCTATGATATCTATGGCTGGAATGATCTGCATACTATATGTCTAAAAAATTTTGAAGGATTTTACCACCCACCTCTGCACTTTTTTCAGGATGAAACTGCACCCCATAGAAATTATCCTGATTCAACGCAGCGCTGTATTGCAAACCATACGCTGCATTGGCGATGGTATGCTGGCCCAAGCTGGCATAATATCCGTGAACAAAATAACAATAACTGTTTTCGGAAACTCCATCAAAAAGAGGTGTCTTTAAATCAAAAATATTGTTCCAGCCTATTTGAGGAATCTTCAAATGAATAAGATCCACATTGAATTTTTTTACTTCTTCTGGGAATATACCCATGCAGGCGGTGTTGTTTTCTTCAGAATAGTGACACATCAATTGCATGCCAAGGCATATACCTAAAAAGGGTTGCTTTGCATCCGCAATGATTTGATCTAGATTCCGCTCTTTTAAATAACGCATCGCACTGCTTGCTTCACCTACTCCTGGAAAGATAATTTTATCTGCAGAAAGAATTTCGGCTGGATCATCTGTCAATATCGATGAAATGCCTAAACGCTCCAGCGCAATTTCAACTGACTTCACATTGCCAGCATTGTATTTTATGATAGCGATTTTCATTGTAAAATAGAACGTATGAATGTTTGTGTGGCCGCTGTATAATTGACCTCTTTTTGCAGCTGGTGGATGAATGCAGATCCAATGATGCCCCCATTTGCATGCCCGCTGATCAGATGAAAAGACGCTTTGTCTTTGATACCAAAACCAACCAGGATAGGATTCTTAAGTTGGTATGCATTCAATCGATCAATATAAGAAACCACTGCATCCATGTTCTTTTCTTTACCGGTAGTAGAGGAAGAAGATACAGCATATAAGAAACCACTGCTCAATTGATCTAATTTTCTTACACGCTCTTCGGATGTCTCAGGTGTCACCAAAAAAATAAAATCCAATCCATGCTGTTTCATAATTTCTCCATGCGACTGCTCAAATTCAAATGGAGGAAGATCTGGCAAAATCAGTCCGTCAATTCCAACTTCGGCGGCCTTCTTACAAAAAGCCTCAAATCCAAATTGCATGACTGGATTCATATAACCCATCAGGATAACAGGAATATGAATTTCATTCCTGAAAGATTTCAATTGATCAAACAATGCTGCGATAGACATTCCATTCTTCAAAGCAACAGCGCTGCTTTCTTGGATAACCGGACCATCAGCCAGAGGATCACTGTAAGGCATTCCCAATTCAATGATATCAACACCCTCAGCTTGTAAAACCCGCATGATTTCAACAGTACTCTTTTTTTCAGGGAAACCTGCAGTGAAATAAACATTCAGTACCCCGGTTTTCTTTTTTTCAAATAAATCTTGAAGACGTCCCATTGTTGAATCTTTATTGCTCATTCATCGCATTCATGTAGGTAGAAAGATCTTTATCACCTCGGCCACTCAAACAAATCACAGACACTTCCCCTTTTTGTAACTGCAGATCTCCCAATACTGCAAAAGCATGTGCAGTTTCCAATGCGGGAATAATGCCCTCTAATTTTGAAACTTCAAATGCTGCATGCATTGCCTGCTCATCAGTGGCAGATAAAAATCTGCCTCTACCGCTTGAGAAAAGATGAGCGTGCATGGGACCAATGCCAGGATAATCCAGACCAGCTGATATGCTATGCGGCTCGACAACCTGCCCATCAGATGTTTGCATCACAATGCTTTTGCTTCCATGCAAAATTCCAGGAACACCCAATTGAGTCGTCGCAGCACTTAATCCACTTGTAATACCATGACCAGCCGCTTCAACGGCAACAATTTCAACCGAAGGTTCATCTAAAAAATGATAAAAAGCACCCGCAGCATTGCTGCCACCGCCAACACAGGCTATCACGCGATTGGGAAGAGGATTGCCGGTTTTTTCTTGCAATTGAGCTTTCATTTCATGGCTGATCACAGATTGAAACTTCGCAACCATGTCAGGATAAGGATGCGGCCCCACAACTGAACCAATGATATAATGTGTATCAGTAGGATTGTTGATCCAATCACGTATGGCTTCATTGGTTGCATCTTTCAAAGTTTTGCTGCCGCTGGTAGCAGGAATCACTCTTGCCCCCAACATTTTCATGCGAGCAACATTTGGAGCCTGGCGATCGATGTCTTTTTCACCCATGTAAACAATGCATTCCAATCCTTTCAAAGCACAAACTGTTGCGGTTGCTACACCATGCTGCCCTGCCCCGGTTTCAGCGATGATGCGTTTTTTTCCCAATCGTTCTGCCAATAAAATTTGTCCAATCGTATTGTTGATTTTATGTGCGCCGGTATGACAGAGATCCTCTCTTTTCAAATAGATGATTGAACCATATTTTTCACTCAACCGTTCCGCCAAAAAAAGCGGGGTGGGCCTGCCAACATAATCCTTTAAAAGAGCATGAAAATCACGCTGAAAAATCGGATCATTATAAATCTCTTGATAAGATTGCTGCAAATGCTCAACATTCTGGAACAACATTTCCGGGATAAATGCACCGCCAAATGGACCGTAATAGCCCTGCAGATCTGGCGCTGTGAATGTTTTATTCATGGCTGATTTTTTTTAGTTGATTTTTGAATTGCTCTACTTTTTCTAAATCCTTTATACCTGGTTCTCTTTCAAATTTGCTATTGATATCTATTGCAAACAATTTATCTGCATGGATGTTGAAATCCAATACCATATTTACATCTTCTGGTCCAATTCCCCCACTTAAAAAATATGGACGTGTCAAAGGTATTGACAATTGCTGCCAATTGAACTTCAACCCTGTTCCACCATGTGCTTCAGCCTTGGTATCAAACAAAAACGAATCAACCTCCCCGTATGGCAATGTTAGTTCTTCCAAACGGTCTTCATTCCCTACCCGAAATGCTTTGACCACCTTGCAATATTTCGAAGCCTGTTTACAATAAACAGGTGATTCCTGCCCATGTAGTTGAACAAAATCCAATTTCCATCTTTCAGCTACTTTGAACAGGTTCTCAATTGGCTCATCCACAAAAACACCCACTCTTAAAATTTCCATCCTGGATATCAACTCGATCTCTTGAGCAGTTATTTTTTCAGCAACATACCTGGATGATGAAGGATAAAATATAAAACCTGCGAAATCAATACCCATTTCCGCGAGAGATTGCACCTGGTTGAAATCCGTCATTCCGCAAACTTTGATTTGTAAACTCATCCCAATTTATTTATGAAATTGTTAAGTGCCTGACCCGGATCAGATTGTCTCATAAAATACTCTCCGATTAAAAATCCCTTGTACCCATGATCAAGAAATATTTTCACCTGTGATGGATCATCTATCCCACTCTCTGCAACCTTGATTTTATTGGACGGAATTTGTTCAGCCATTTTCAAACTGCGATCAATATTTACATCAAATGTTTTCAGACTTCGGTTATTGATTCCAACCAACTGAACCTCATCACAAATATGACCAAATTCGTCTTCGTCATGCAATTCCAACAATACTTCCATTCCGATTCCAACAGCCAATGCTGCCAGCTGTCTAACCCGAGCTGGTGTCAGACAAGCTGCAATCAACAGAATAAAATCTGCCCCAATCGATTTTGCCTCATGCACCTGATATTCATCGATGATAAAGTCTTTGCGAAGAATGGGTATGGATATGCTTGAACGGATAGAAATGATATCCTGGGTTGTCCCACCAAAAAATATTTCATCTGTCAAGATTGACAAGGCAGAAGCACCTGCGTGCTGATATGCATTTACAACATGTGACAATTCCAATTGATTGTTTATGATTCCCTTTGAGGGTGACCTGCGCTTGTGTTCTGCAATGATACCAGATCCACCTGGATGATTCAAAGCTTCACTGATTGAAAAGCAATCCCTCTCATAAAGTGCAGAATTCATCAGCATATTTTCTGGGAGTCGATGTTTCAAATCATCAACCTCTTTCCTTTTTTGTTGTACAATCGTATCCAGGATGTTCATTGCTATTGGAGTTGAATGAGTTTTTTTAATGCGGCATAGGCCTTTCCACCCAATAAACTGTCTTTGGCTGATTCATAGGCTGATTCATAGTTTTGAAATTTTCCCGATAACATGAGCCCCATGGCTGCATTCGAACAAACAACTGCATTTTGTGAAGCAGTCCCTTTGCCTTGAAGAATACACATGAATTTTTCAACTGCAGCATCTACCGTTTCGCCACCATAAATTTCATCTGGGCGCACCACCATACCACCCAATACATTCGGATGATATACTTTCTCTCCTTGTTTGGTAATGACTTTTGAATCAGCAGTAAGTGAAATTTCATCATACCCATCTAGAGAATGAACAATAGCGAATGTTGAATTTTCACTTTGAAGCAAATAATTGTAGAGGCGGGCTATTTCAAGGTTGTATACACCAATCAGTTGAAATGCAGGCCTGGATGGATTTACAACGGGTCCTAACAGGTTGAAAAAAGTTCTCACTTTGAGATTTTTTCGAATGGGTCCAACTGTTTTCAAAGCTGGATGAAAAAAAGGAGCATGCAGAAAGCACATGTTAGAAGCATCCAGCTCTTTTCTCAATGCATCCTGGTTATTTTTAAATACATAGCCAATTCGTTCCATGAGATTGGAAGCTCCACTGATACTGCTGGCACCATAATTACCATGTTTCGCAACGGGGAAACCTGCACCAGCAATGATAAAGCAAGAAAGGGTTGAAATGTTAAATGTATTCTTCCCATCTCCACCCGTTCCTACCACATCCATGACCTCTCTGTGCTGGAAATCAATTGAAACTGAAAGTTCCAACAATGCATCTCGGAAGCCCATGAGCTCATCCAACGTAATGCTTCGCATGAGATAAACAGTCATAAACGCACTCAATTCATGCTCATTGTATTCACCTTTTCCAATGGAAACCAGAATCTGTCTCGCATCTTCTCTTGTGAGTGTTCTGTGTTCGAATAAATAGTTCAATACTTTTTTCATGCATTATTTTTTTTGGGAGACAACCAATTTTCAATCATTTGTTTGCCGTTGGTTGTTAAAATACTTTCAGGATGAAATTGTACACCCTGCACATCAAATTTCTTGTGGCGAAGTGACATGATCATTCCATTTGCATCCATAGAGGTAATTTCCAATTCATTGGGCAATTGATCCTTTCCAACAACCCAACTATGGTACCTTCCTACTGTCAATCTCTGATCCAATCCTGTATACCAATCATTGCCTTTAACGGACGATTTGACATTATTACAAATTTGTATTTCAGTAGATACGCCATGGTATACATTCGGAAGATTGATCAATCCGGCACCGAAGGCTTGCCCAATTGCTTGCTCACCAAGACATACACCAAAAATGGAATGTGTTGGGGCATATCGTTTGATCAAATCAAGCAGGATGCCTGCCTCCTCTGGAATACCCGGCCCAGGTGACAATAAAATCCTGTCGTATGCCGCAACCTCATCGATCGAAATTTCATCATTTCTGAAAACATCCACCTGATCACCTATGATTTCCCTTGTCAGGTGAACAAGGTTATAAGTAAACGAATCATAATTATCCAAAACCAGCAATTTCATTGAATGCACTTTTATGATATTATTTTTGGTGAATGGTGGATGCCAGTTGAATTGCTTTTTTCAATGCACCTAATTTATTGTTGACCTCCTGCAGTTCTTTCTCTGGCACACTTGATGCAACTACTCCTGCTCCGGCTTGGTAATAGAGGGTATTGTTTTTACTCAAAAAACTTCTGATCAGTATAGCATGATTGAATGATCCGTTGAATCCAACCATACCAATAGCACCGCCATAAAAGGAGCGCTTGGTTGGCTCGTATGCATCAATCAATTCCATTGCCCTGAATTTAGGGGCGCCACTAAGTGTTCCTGCAGGAAATGTATTGGCCATGAGAGAAAATGGATTTGCATCACGCTTGGCAGATGCAATCACCTCGCTGACCAAATGAATAACATGAGAATAAAATTTAACCTGACGGTATTGAGATACCTGTACATTCTCGCAAACCCTGCTCAGATCATTTCTTGCCAAGTCAACCAACATTACATGTTCTGCATTCTCCTTGGGATCTTGCAGCAATCGTTCCGCTTCCTTCCTGTCCATGGCGTCGTCACCCGTGCGTTTAAAAGTACCAGCAATGGGATGAACAGTAGCTTTTCCGTTGCCAACGATCAGCTGACTTTCAGGTGAAGAGCCCATGAGTCGGTACTCACCGTAATCAAAATAGAATAGATAAGGCGAGGGATTGACCATGCGCAAAGCCCTGTATACATTGAATTCATCGCCTTTGAAAGATTGCTCAAACCTTCTGCTCAATACAATCTGGAACACATCCCCTCGATTGCAGTGTGCAATGCCCTTTTGAACCATCTCGATAAAGGACTGGTCAGTCAAGTTCGAAGTCTCATCTCCCTCAGCACTGAATGGAAACTGTGGCAAGTCTCTACCGTAAATGATGTCTTCTATCATATGAGCGTCACCCTCAACCCCTTCAACATGGTTTTGGAGCAAGATCATTTCATCTTTATGGTGATCGATTGCAATCACAAATTGATACAATCTGTACCTCATGAGAGGAATAAAATCGTTGTTGGATGATGCATGCAATTCATATCCTTTTTCCTTGAATTGCACGGTTTCAAAAAATGTTACTGCATCAAATGCTGTATATCCATAAAGCCCTTGTGCATACCCTTCTTCCTTGAATTTTTGTTCCACATCATATTGTTGCATGTAATTCCATATCAAATCAGGAATCTGGTCATCCGACAATTCAATTTTTTCTGGAGTTGCCAGAGGATATTTAAACTCTACTGTTTGACTTGAAGTGATTTCTATTCCACCGATCGCGTTGATTGCGATAAAAGAAAAACTGTTCTCCGAAGTATGGTGATCGGTGCTTTCCAATAAGATCGTATCCCTGAACTTATCACGCAACCTCAGGTAAATGCCAACCGGCGTATAAAGGTCTGCCGGCATCTTTTTAAAACTGGTACTTAATTTAATTTTTTTCATGTTCTTTCTCCAACATCATTTAAAAAATAAAGCCCCGATAAATCGGGGCTATTGTATATGTTACATAACAAGATTGTCTACCCCTTTTAAGAGATAGTATGCCAACCGTTGTTTGTGTTCATTGATTTCATTCAAACAAAATTGCATAAAAAGATTCATAAATCCAAGCATTTTTGCATTTTAAAAGAATATGCCTGAAGCCTATTTCACAAAACGCTTTATTTCGCGGTCAGATTCTCTTTGTTTGATGCTTTCCCTCTTGTCGTGAAGCTTTTTACCCTTGCCCAATCCAATTTTCATTTTTGCATATCCTCTTTCGTTGAAATAGATGCTGAGCGGTATGATGGTAAACCCCTTTTCCTTCAGTTTCTGGGCTATTTTATCCAACTCCTTTTTTTTGAGCAGCAATTTTCTCTCTCTGGTGGGATTGTGATTGGCATAACTGCCGAATTCATATGGCGAAATATGCAGTCCTTTTACGTAGAGTTCACCCCGATCAAGCAGGCAATAACTGTCATTGAAGCTTACCCTTCCATCGCGGACGGCTTTCACTTCGGTTCCAGTCAACATCATACCTGCATCAAATTTTTCTTCGATGAAATACTCGTACGAAGCAGACCGATTCTTGATTTCCATCGTAAGTTGACCAGTTGATTATACTAACTGGCAAATAAGGAGAGCAGTGTCGCAATTTTATTCTTAAGCTCTTTTCTTCCAACAATCATATCCAGAAAACCATGCTCGATTAGGAATTCCGAAGTTTGGAATCCCTCTGGAAGATCTTTTTTGATGGTTTCTTTGATGACCCTGGGGCCCGCAAATCCAATCATGGCGCCAGGTTCACCAATATTTACATCCCCCACCATGGCAAATGATGCCGTTGTGCCACCATAAGTTGGGTCAGTGCAAAGGGATATATAAGGAATACCTGCTACTGCAAGTTTGCTGAGTTTACCTATGGTTTTGGGAAGCTGCATCAATGAGAATGCGCTTTCCATCATCCTGGCACCTCCACTTTTGCTGATGATCATTAGAGGAATCCTGTGTTGAAGACAATACTCAGCAGACCTAGCAATTTTCTCCCCCATGACACTTCCCAATGAACCGCCAATAAAATTAAAATCCATACAAGAAATAACCAGGTCCTGTCCATTTACTTTTCCAACTGCTGCAGTAATGGAATCATGGAGTCCGGTTTTGCTGTAGGCTTCGTCCAGTCGCTTTTTGTATGGTTTCAAATCATTGAACCCCAGAAAATCAATTGACTTAACCTCTTCAAACAACTCTGTATATTGATGATCGTCGAATAAAATGTCAAAATACTCTTCGCTCCCTATGCGGTGGTGATAGGTGCATTTTGGACAGACTGAGAGATTGATTTTCAGTTCATCGGTGGTACAGGTGTATTTGCAGGAAGGACATTTGGTCCAGAGTCCGTCAGGTGTTTCTTTTTTTTCAGCAGTCGATGTGCTTATCCCCTTTTTCCGTCTTTTGAACCAACTGCTAGAGGATGTTTCCTGCTCAGGCATTGAACCTGAAAGCTGTGCATTAAAGTCTTCTTCTCTTTTAAGTGCCATTCGCTGCGTTTGTTGTTTCCAATTACAAATATAAACCATCCATGTTTTTATGGCATGACTATATGTAAATAATTGAATATCAATTAAAAAGTGAGGCTTGAGTGGATGAGGATGGTGACTGCATCCATTCAATTTCAGTGCTCTTGGTGTAATCAACCAACTTTGTTCCCACTGCTTTCCATCCCATTACATCGGCAAAATCATTCACTTTTACCCTGGTTTGCTTGGCCTGGGTACCTCGTCCGGACTTGACAATGGCAACTGGATTGGGATCAGTAGAAACAGCCTCCACATAATTCCCTTCCGCTTCTTTTATGAAATAAAATTTATTGTGCAGTGTGGTTGTTTCGATTTTGAAACGCTTCAAATTGTACTGCAATTTTTCATTGTCGAGGTAGATGACTGCGATAATTTTAGAAGGATCAAATTTTTCGATTTTGATTAATTTTTCATGATCGAATCGCTGGGTCAATTCAGTATCAGTTATCTCATAATACCCATCATGGTATACAACCAACAATTGATCATCCGGGGCAAAGGTCCCAAGATATACCCCCTTTTCCTCTGTATTCAATCTTCCAAACGTATCATCGAACCAAATATTTCTTCCACCCAATGTTGATTTACCTGCTTCCAACAATTTGACGTTCTTAATGGGATATTTCGTAACCTGATTGCCAACGGAACCTCTTCCTTTGATATCCAATGAATCAAAATAAAATTCCAACTGTTTATTCCTAGCGCTGCAATTCGGACTTAATACAACCATAACAGATTCTGCTTCACCGTTGGCATTGGCAGTAAAATAATTCACTTTAGACTTTTCACTTCCCTTGGTAAGATCGTATTCTTTGTCCCGTGTTACCCCTGTTACATTGAAACGCTTGGCATATGAAATACCCGTTGTTCCATCTGTATAGATCATATTATAGGTAGAACGCTCATCATTTTTATGAAATACCGCTGCGTAAAGAATGTCCTTACCAATGTAAACTTTATCATCCACCTTCACCACTTTCATGATACCTAGTTTGGTGAAAACAATGACGTCATCCAGATCAGAGCACTCCGTAACAAATTCATCCTTCTTTAAACTTGTGCCAATAAAACCCTCTGCCCTGTTCATATAAAGACGCACATTGGCAATTGCCACCTGGCGTGCTTGAATAACATCAAACAATTTGATCTCAGCTTTTCGCTCCCTCCCCTTTCCAAATTTTTCTTTCAAACCTTCAAAGTACGCGATGGCATATTCAGTAAGATTGTTCAAATCGTTTTTCACCTGCTTCATTTCACCCTCGAGTGATTTGATCTGCTGATTCAATTCATCGATATCAAGCTTGTAGATGCGGCGGACTGGCTTCTCGGTTAATTTAACAACATCGTCGCGTGTAACTTCTTTCTTGAAATTTTTCTTGTAGGGATCAAATGCTTTTAGAATAGAATGAAGTACACGTTCCCAATCTTCGTGCTTCTTCTCAAGCTCCTTATAAATTTTTTCTTCAAAGAAGATCTTCTCCAATGAAGTAAAATGCCATTTCTCTTGAAGTTCAGCCAGTCGAATCTCCAGTTCCTTTTTCAAGAGTTCTTTGGTATAGTCTGTAGAATGTTGCAACAAAGCAGTTGCCGAACCAAAAACAGGTTTATGATCTATGATCACACAAGCGTTGGGAGCAATGCTCACTTCACAATCAGTAAATGCGTACAACGCATCTATCGTGATATCCGATGAAATTCCTGCAGCCAATTCAACCAATATTTCAACTTCTGCTGCCGTATTATCCGTTACTTTTTTGATTTTAATTTTCCCCTGATCGTTTGCTTTAACGATGGACTCCATGAGTTGGGTTGTTGTTACACCAAAAGGAACATCCTTGATCACAATACTTTTTTTGTCGAGCTCCTGAATATGTGCGCGGCACCTGATCCTTCCGCCCTTTTTTCCATCATTGTAATTGGTAACATCGATCATTCCTCCTGTTTGGAAATCCGGATAGAGTTCAAATTTCTTTCCCTTCAAATATTTAATGGAGGCTTCAATCAACTCATTGAAATTATGGGGAAGTATTTTTGTTGAAAGTCCGACTGCAATTCCTTCTGCACCTTGTGCAAGCAAGAGCGGAAATTTCATTGGCAAATTGATGGGTTCCCGTTTCCTTCCATCGTAGCTCAATTGCCAATCAGTTGTTTTGGCATTGAAGGCGACTTCCAATGCAAATTTGCTCAATCGTGCTTCAATGTAACGGGCTGCTGCTGCATCGTCACCTGTTCTGACATCTCCCCAATTTCCCTGGGTATCAATCAGTAAATCTTTCTGCCCTATGTTCACCAGTGCATCTTGTATACTTGCATCACCATGCGGATGGTATTGCATGGTTTGCCCAATGATATTTGCTGCTTTGTTCAATCGGCCATCATCCATTTCTTTCATGGAATGAAGAATTCTGCGCTGAACAGGCTTGAGCCCATCGTTGACCTCCGGCACAGCCCTTTCAAGAATTACATATGATGCATAGTCCAGAAACCAGCTTTTGTACTGACTGCTGACGCCACCTTCCTGATCAAATTCAGTTATTGATTTATTTTTTGCCATGGCTACTCAGTAGTTTGTGCCGCATTTTTTTTCTTGATTTCAAAATCTTTCATTGCACCCAATCTCCCAATTACCTCGTACTTATCATTTTGCTGCATCATTGTTTTCAACCTCCAAAGTAAAAATGCATCACCTGTGGTTTCTTTGTTTTTCGATAAAAAGGAATGAATGATCTTAGATGCCTTTTGTGGCTCCGGCATGATGAACCTTGAAAGATCTGTATCATAAAAATTCACTTCCTTGTGTAGAATTTTTTTTCCACCTTCCAGTAAACGCACCATAGAACCTTGAGCACAGATCTTACCCCATTCATCTCCATCCACTTCAAACTCACTGGCAGTTACAGGTCTTGCTAATTTTTTAGCTTTCAAAAATTCTTTGGGAGGAATCTGACTCAACCATTCCGGATAAAAAATATTTCCCTTTTCATTGATGAAAGGCAGGTTATTGAGGTATAGAATATGAATACGGTCCTTGTATGCAGCAAGCTGACTCACCAGCCAATAATATCCGCAAACATCATGTTTGTTTTGAGCTGCCCATATCCATACTGATTCATTTTCATCATTGGTCAACATCTCGACGATGTCAAGCAATACCTTTCCATCCTCTACTTTTCCTTCCTCCAACATTTCTTCATGGTCACCTCCTTCAAGTACCATCTTCCACCACTCCTTTCGCTCTGCTGCTCCATCAGGTGTATGGATGTATTGAAGGGGACCAACGGCATAGTCGTCGCGTACAATTTTGATTTCACCTGCCAAGGTCTCATCCATTTCGATGGCTTTCCCCAACACTTCTATGTCTGGCTCGTTGAATACTATGTGAATCATACATTTAATTTGTTTGTTCTACTACGGCATCAAGTTCCACACGCAAATTGGAGACGATGAAGTCCTGCCTCTCCTGCGTGTTCTTTCCCATATAATATTCCAGCAGTTGTTGTATGTGCATTTGATTTTCAAGAATAACAGGCGTTTTTTTCATGTCAGGACCGATGAATCGCTTGAATTCTTCAGGCGAGATTTCCCCGAGTCCTTTGAATCTCGTGATCTCAGATTTTGCACCAATTTTTTTCATCGCTGCCTGTTTTTCTGTTTCAGAATAACAGTAAATAGTTTCCTGCTTATTCCTGACCCTGAACAAGGGTGTCTCGAGAATATACACATGCCCATCTCTGACCAAATCCGGGAAAAATTGCAGGAAGAAAGTCATCAGCAACAACCTGATGTGCATGCCATCCACGTCTGCATCAGTTGCAATAATGATATTGTTGTATCGAAGGTCATCCATGCCTTCTTCAATATTGAGAGCATGTTGAAGCAAATTAAATTCTTCGTTTTCATACACCACCTTCTTGGTAAGTCCAAATGAATTCAAAGGCTTTCCCCTGAGGCTGAATACAGCTTGTGTCTCCACATCTCTTGATTTTGTGATGGATCCACTTGCAGAATCACCCTCGGTGATAAATATGGTGCTCTGGAATTGCTTTGCAATAAATTCTTCCTTTCCCTTTGAAGGAGGTTCATCATTCAAATGAATTCGGCAGTCTCTGAGTTTCTTGTTGTGCAGATTGGCTTTCTTTGCTCTTTCGTTTGCCAATTTTTTAATCCCCGCCAATTCTTTGCGCTCTCTTTCACTTTGTTCGATGCGTTTTTTCAACGCTTCTGCTACAGAGGGATTTTTGTGCAGGTAGTTATCCAGCTCTTTTGCGAAAAAATCAGAAACAAAATTTTTCATGGAGGGCCCCCCTTCAAACATGGTCTGGGATCCCAACTTTGTTTTGGTCTGTGATTCAAAAACAGGTTCTTGAACCCTTACTGCAATAGCAGCTACAATACTTTGTCTGATATCTGAAGTATCATAATCTTTCTTGAAAAAATCACGGACTGTTTTTACAAAAGCTTCTCTGAAAGCAATCACATGCGTGCCGCCTTGTGTTGTATACTGTCCATTTACAAAACTGTAAATATCTTCTCCGTATTCATTGTTGTGTGAAATGGCCACTTCAATGTCTTCAGCTTTGAGGTGAATCACGGGATACCTCAACTCATCTTCATTGGTATTTCTATGCAGCAAATCAAGCAATCCATTTTTGCTCATGAACTTCTTCCCGTTGAAATTGATGATGAGCCCCGCATTCAAATAACAGTAATTCCACAATTGCTTTTCAATATAATCGGGGATGAAATGGTAATTGCGAAAAATCTGTTCATCGGGAATGAAAATGACTTCTGTTCCGTTTGATTCCTTGCTAGATGCCTCTTTGTGTTCCTTGGAAAGGGCACCACGTGTAAACTCTGCTATTTTCTCTTTGCCCTCTCTGAAAGCCCTCACTTTGAAGTATTCACTCAACGCATTCACTGCTTTGGTGCCCACGCCGTTGAGTCCAACGCTTTTCTGGAAAACCTTGCTGTCATACTTGGCACCTGTATTGATCTTACTCACTACATCCACCAGCTTTCCCAAAGGAATACCTCGCCCATAATCGCGGATCATGACTTGCTTGCCGTTGAGTTCGAGATCAATCTGCTTCCCATAGCCCATCATATGCTCATCGATGCAATTGTCCATTACTTCTTTGAGCAGGACATAGATCCCATCATCCTGGCTGCTGCCGTCCCCTAGCTTTCCAATGTACATGCCCGGACGAAGACGAATATGCTCCTTCCAATCGAGGCTTTTGATCGAATCCTCGTTGTACTCAAATGAATTATTGTCTTGCTGTTTAGCCATAATTGTTGAAAGATTGGTTCATTTTGAACCAATTTGTGTAATCACTTGGTTGCCAAAGATAAATGAATGGAACCTGCCGAGTTAATGGAGGTTATCAACGGGGTGTGCATAATTCAAGCTCCATTGCAATGGAATCAGTTCATGCGCTTCTTGATGGTGCTGACCTGTTCCTGGAGATTGTTCACCAGCTGAGCCAACTGGCCAACATCCCAACGCTGCTGTTGGGCAACTTTTGAAATCACCATTTGTGCCTGCCAGATTTCAAGGATATCCTCAGCATTGATTTGATATGGCTGGAAGGATGGGTTGTCGCTTGTAAGCGTGACCTTATTTTTTGTTTTAGGGGATCTTGAAACACGCTTGTACACAATTCCTTCATTTTTGCTGACAACGATGCAGGCAGCATTTTGCTTGATGTCGTCCAAAGCATCCATTTTTTGCCCAACTATAATAGAACCGCTCGGCGTAGGCAACATACTGTCGCCTATGATTTCAAACGCCCTGAAGTTTCCACTTCCCAACATAGGAAGAGTGAATGTATTGAGCTCGTCAATGAATTCATCATCTGCATATCCTGCCAAATAACCCGCTGCAGCTTTCATCGGTACAAAATGAATGAGGTTGTTCTCTCCTGCCATCTTCAATTGCCTGCGCTTTGCTAAATAATTTCCTTTTGATTCGCTCAAGTCTCTTCTCAACAAATCATCCAGACTGACCCTGAACAAGTCACTGACCACCTCCAGTACATCCACCCTCGGCTCAGCTCGCTCTTCCTCATATGCACCTAACAAAGATCGCTTGATCTGGAGCTTTTGGGCAAATTCCTCCTGCGTAAGTCCTTTTAACTTACGCAGATATTTCAAATTTTGTCCTGCGAATGACTGTGACATGCTAATGATTTTGGGGCAATATACTAAATATTTTAGTTTTCCAAACAAATTGCTAAGTTTTTTTTCAAAATGAGTTTTGATTCAATTAAAATAGAGGATTTAAATATGTGGTAATTTCGGGGTGATATGATTCAAACCAAGCATGCTAAAAAAGAGAAACCCGTTATTCTAGTTGTAAACGATGACGGTGTAAGCGCCCCTGGCATCAATCATTTGGTAGAGGCTGTAAAAGATTTGGGAAGAGTAGTGGTAGTTGCACCCGACAAACCTCAATCAGGCATGGGACATGCCATTACCATTGGGTATCCGTTGCGCCTGCATAAAACACATATCGCAGCAGATGTTGAGGCATGGGGCTGCAGCGGTACTCCAGTAGATTGTGTGAAACTTGCTGTCGACAAAGTATTGCACCGCAAACCTGATATTTGCCTGAGTGGCATCAACCACGGCGCCAACCACTCCATCAACGTGATATACTCAGGAACAATGAGTGCAGCCATTGAGGCCTCGATTGAAAATATTCCTGCAGCAGGATTTTCATTATTGGAACATAGCCTCGAAGCTGATTTCACTGGTGCAAAAAAATATGCAAGGATGATCGTGGAACAAATGCTGGCAAAAAAGGCCGATAAACATCTTTGCCTGAATGTGAACATCCCGAAAGGAGATGCAGCATTGATCAAAGGAGTGAAAGTGTGCAAGCAGGCATACGCGAAATATGAAGAAGATTTTAAAGAAAGAAAAGATCCCATCGGGAAGAAATACTATTGGCTGACCGGTGAATTTTTAAATCTTGAAAAAAGCAAGGACACCGATGTGTGGGCATTGCAAAACAATTACGTAAGTGTTGTTCCGGTTCAATACGACCTGACCAATTATGCACTCAAGAAAAAAATTGAAAAAGACTATACCTGGGGATGAGAAACAAGGACAATTATATACTGGGATTGACGATTGGAGCGGTGCTCCCCTTGTTGAGTTTCTTCGGATATTATTACTGGAAATTCAGCTTGTTTACATTCGGTGAATTTATTGAACTGCTCTCTCAAAATAAATCACTTGTGACGGCATTGAGCATTCCTTGCTTGCTGCTGAACATTGTACTTTTTACCATTTTCATCAACGGAAGAAAAGACAAAACAGCCAAAGGAATCTTCATTGCTTCTATTATTTACGCCTTATCAGCACTCATATTTAAATTTTTATTTTAACCATCGGCATGAAATACTACATCATTGCAGGTGAGGCGTCGGGGGATTTACATGGCAGCAAGCTGATAAGAGCCATCAAAAAAAATGACCAACATGCCAATATCCGAGCATGGGGCGGAGACTTGATGCAGGCAGAAGGAGCAACCATTGTAAAACACTTTCGGGATTTGGCTTTCATGGGATTTACAGAAGTCATCCTGCATATCCATGCCATATTCAACAACCTGAAATTTTGCAAGAAAGACATCCTCGACTTTCAACCCGATGTCGTTGTTTTTATTGACTACCCCGGATTCAATTTACCCGTGGCAAAGTTTGCAAAACAAGCCGGATTCAAAACAGTCTATTACATTTCACCTCAGGTATGGGCATGGAAGGATTCGCGTGTAAAAAAGATAAAAAAATACATCGACCAAATGCTGGTCATCCTTCCCTTCGAAAAAACATTTTATCAGAAATGGGATTATCATGTTGAATATGTAGGACATCCTTTGATAGAAACGATTGAATCATACAAGACATCAGACACATCAAAAAAATTCATTGCCGAATACAAGAGAAATCATTCCAATCCAGTTGTTGCCATTTTGCCTGGATCAAGAAAACAGGAAATCAGAAAAAAACTTCCGGTGATGCTAGATGCAATAAAAGACTTGGAAGGGGTTGCATGCATTGTTGCACAGGCCCCTGGCATTGATGACCGATTCATGCTAGACCTCATTGAAGAAATTCCGAATGTTGCCATTTGGAAACAAAATACATACCAACTGCTCTCCGTTGCAGATGCAGCAATGGTCACTTCCGGTACCGCCACTCTTGAAACGGCCCTGTTTGGAGTTCCAGAAGTAGTTTGCTACAAAACTTCTATGTTGTCGTATGCGATTGCAAAAAAAATTATCAAGATCCCCTTTATTTCTTTGGTCAATATCATCATGAACAAATCGGTTGTAAAAGAACTCATTCAAGAGCATCTCACTGCTGAGGATTTAAAGAAGGAGTTGATGGAATTGTTGTACAATCAGGAAAAAATACAAGAAATGAAAAAAGATTTTGATGCATTGAAAAAAAGCTTGATCCCCGGAGGAAATGCATCAGAAAATGCTGCTGCTGCCATTCACCGTCTCACAGAAAACAGTGCATGACTACTTTTTGAACAGGAGCCTGACGATGATTACAATAAGTGCGAAAAGAAAAAGAAGAATGGACAACCTGTTGATGCCATGCATGTACTTGATCCAAGTTGTATTAGGCGTTTCCTCATCTTTTTTCCTCAAGTAGAGATAAGTCGCGATCTGTTTCCAAATTCCCATAAAATGAATTTAAGCTGTCAATAAACTACATCCTCTTGTATCGCTGCTGTCTAACCGTCCCATCAGTTCAAATGCACCATCCCCGGTAAACCTCGCGAGATCGTCTGTTGCGATGAAGCCAACGCTGTCAAGGTTTGCAAGATCAATGACATTGATAACACCCGTCCGCATGATATGTTCATTTGCATTCCAAATTTCAAAAGGGTCGTCGGTTGACCTCAGCATTATTTTCAATCTGGAAGATGTTTGATAGATCCCCTCTCCCTTTGAATATGCCTGAGACATCAATTCTGTCATGCCATATTCTGCATGAACAGCTTCAACACCCAGCCCGAATTTCAATTGTTGATGCATTTCTGACCTGGTAAGTTCTTTTTTCCTGCCTTTCATTCCACCTGTTTCCATCACAATGGCATGATGCAATTTCATGGGATATGCAGTTGCAAAATCCAATAATGCAAATGTCACTCCTATGAGCAAGGTCTTTTGTCGATTGGCCTCCAAATGAATCAATGTATCATGCAGTCCCTTGAAATCATCCAGGAAAAATCCGCTGGATGGATGTTTGCTCAATTGGATGAAGTGATCAACCATGGCAACCAATGAAGAATTGTTCCTTTCCAAATAAGATGGAAGCAATCCAAGCATACAATAATCACTTATATCACCATACTGTTCCTCAAACAAATTGACTGTATTGGTGAGATATTGCTGCAGATCACTGATGCAATGCATGCTATTGATTGCACCGGTTGTTCCGCTGCTTTCGAAACAATGTGCCGGATGGAACTCACCTGTTTTCACTTGGTGGGTTTTGAAAAAAGAGATGGGTAAAAAAGGGATGTCCTCCAACCTGGTGACGCTTGTGGGGTCCAGATGCAGCCCATCGATGAATTTCCTGTACAACGGATTCTCTTCGGACTGTTTCTTGAACAACCTCAGTGCGTCTTTTATGAATAACGGTTCGAACAAGGTTAAAGGTTGTTAAAATAGGTTCTGGGGAATAGGTTTTTCGTTGTGAAACGGCTAATTTTGAACAGCAACAAAGGTACATGAGAAAAATCTTCCCTCTCATCATTACAGCCATTTTTATGACTGCCTGCGAGAAAACAAGCATGCAATCAAAACCTCTTTTAAAAATCAACAGCATCAGCTCCAGTCAAATTTTTGCCGGCGATGATTTACAAATCAAATTGCAACTTTCTGACCAAGAGGGCGATTTTCTTGATACCATTTGGTTTAAAAAAACCACGACCCGTTGCCTCAGAAGCAATTTTACCGATTCGAGTATCCTGCAAATTCCAGCTGATCTACCCAGAACAAAAAATTTCAGCGGAGAGTTGATTGTCACCTTGAATTACAGTGTTGCGCTGCAGCCGAGGTGTTTCAGCAGCGATACTGCCATTTTCAGCTTTTGGGTGAAAGACGAGAAAGGCAATAAAAGCGATACGGTAAAAACCTCCTCCATCATTATTTCAAGATAACCCTCTTATGGCAAAGTCTATCAGATCGAAAAAATTACTCAGTGACAACGCTTATGCATTTCTGAAAGAATACATCAATACACCCTCGCCAACTGGATTTGAATCAGGCGGACAAAAATTATGGCTGAAATATATTCAGCAACATGTGGATGAAACCATGACCGATCCATACGGATCTGTTGCAGGCATCATCAATCCCAAAGAAAAATTCAAAGTTGTCATCGAGGCCCATGCAGATGAAATCAGTTGGTTTGTGAATTATATTTCAGACAGTGGACTTATTTACCTGAAAAGAAATGGCGGTGTGGATCATCAGATTGCTCCTGGTAAAAGAGTATTGATCCATGGTAAAAAAGGATCGGTAAAAGCTGTATTCGGATGGCCTGCCATTCATACAAGAATAGGGGGTGGCGAAAGAAAAGATCCCCAGCCTGCTGTAGAAAATTTATTTCTCGATTGCGGTGCAAAAAACAGAAAAGAAGTTGAGTCGCTTGGCATCCACATTGGAGCAGTTGCAACATATGAAGAGGGGTTTGATGAATTGGCATTCAATTATTTGATTGGAAGGGCCATGGACAATAGGATTGGTGGATTTATGATTGCTGAAGTTGCCAGAATGATAAGAGCCAATAGAGTAAAACTGCCATACGCTTTATACGTTGTAAATGCAGTGCAGGAGGAGATTGGATTGAGAGGCGCAGAAATGATTGCAAGAAGAATCAAGCCTGATGTTGCCATCATCACCGATGTTACACATGATACCACCACCCCTATGGTCAATAAAATCATTGAAGGTGATGTAGCCTGCGGAAAAGGTCCTTCGCTTGCATATGGACCCGCTGTTCACAATAAATTACTCACACTGGTTGAAAATGTTGCAAACAAAAAGAAGATTCCTGTTCAAATGAGAACCGTTTCCAGGAGCACAGGTACTGATACTGATTCATTTGCATACGCAAATGATGGATGTCCCTCTGTATTGATTTCTATTCCATTGAAATACATGCATACAACAGTTGAGATGCTGCACAAGGATGATGTGGAAAACACCATCCGGCTGATGTATGAAACTCTTGTCACGTTGAGCCCAAAAACAAACCTCAGTTACTTCTCGTAGTCAAATAATTTGTAAACGAAGGAAACCTGATGTTGTGAATATGTGGACTGGTAATGGGTCCTTGCATATTGAAATTGCAGACTGTTCAGATGGAGCCGGATTCCATATCCAAACCCAGTGAGTCCATTTGCAAGATTCCTGATTTGAAGCTCTTTTCTTCTAAGCATATTATACCCTAACGTGAGTATAATTTTTTCTCCTACCAATAAATCTGCACCTGCAATAAAGTGACTAAATATTTTTGTTCCAATACCATTGCTCACCACCGTTCCATAGTTATCGGTATCAAAATTTTCATCTTGGTACAGCAAGTCAAATTGGTGCAATCGCTGTGCAGTCAGAGAAAATTTAATAGGTGCTTTTTCAAGTTGCTTGGTCAATCCGATGAGCAAATCAAATGGAAGATCCTCACCTTGATTCGCATATCTTCTGACCTGAAATCCCATATTTCTTGCAGCAAATCCCACTTGTAGCATATTTTCTTCATCATAATAATTCAGTCCAATATCTGATGCGATTCCAAAGCTGTTGTAAGGGCCGTACCTGGAATTGATGAACTTGAGCGTTGCTCCATAATACCAACGTTGACCATAAGAACGGGCAGCTGCTAAAGATACCATTTGATCAAATGCAGTGAATGTACCCATTACATTGCCTGCAGCATCTGTCTGTGTTTCACTTCCATACAGCAAATGGGCAATTCCAGTTGCGAAGGTTGTATTCCACCCTTCATGATGGTAGGCACCCGCACCAAAGAGCCCATTGATGGTAGGAGCAATCGAAGCAAAATTGGCTGAGATATTTCCATGGTGCTGATACCGCAAGAGTGCTGGATTGTCGTTGAAGAGTCCGACGTCATTGTTAAAAGTGGATACATTTCTTCCTCCCAATGCACTTGCCTGTGGCACCCATTGCATTTTCAAGAAATTATAGGTTGCGGAGCCTCCGAGCGTTTGAGATGAAGTTGAATAACAGCAAACAAAAAAATAAAACAGGCATGCAATTGATCGCATGCCCGAAATTAAACCGATGCGGTGAATATTTAAAATTAAACCAAGGCCAATTCAAGCACCTGTTGCATGTTTTTTACATAATGAAAACGAATGCCTTTGATGAATTCAGGATTGATTTCCTGCACATCTTTCTCGTTTTGCCAACAAAGGATGATCTCTTTCAATCCGGCTCTTTTTGCTGCAAGGACTTTTTCTTTGATTCCTCCAACCGGCAAAACTTGCCCACGCAATGTTATTTCACCCGTCATCGCGAGAAATGGCTTTATTTTTCTGGAAGTAAATGCTGAAGCCAATGCGGACATCATGGTGATACCGGCACTTGGTCCATCTTTTGGCACTGCTCCTTCCGGTACGTGGATATGGATATTCTTCTTTTTAAACATATCAGGATCAATTGCAATCTTCTTTGCATTGGCCTGCAGATAAGTATAGGCAGTGGAGGCGCTTTCCTTCATAACGGTACCCAGATTTCCTGTAAGCTGAAGATCTCCTTTCCCTTCACTCAAAGTTGTTTCAATAAAAAGAATATCTCCGCCTACATAGGTCCATGCCAACCCAACGGCTACCCCCGGCATATTGGCCGTTTTATATATTTCATTGGAATATTTTGGCTTTCCCAATATCCTTGAAATATCTGTCTGTGAAATCAAAGATTTGACCTTTCCTTGTATTGCAACATCCTTTGCATAGCTTCTCATGATACTGGCCAATTGCCGATCCAATTCCCGCACGCCACTTTCTCTGGTATAATTCTCAATCAGATAAGTCATGACCTGCTGATTCATTTTCAGGTCATAGGCCTTGAGCCCATGAAGCTCTTTTTGCTTCGGAAGCAAATGCGTTTGTGCAATTTTCTCTTTCTCTTCTACTGCATATCCTGTAAGATCAATGATTTCCAAACGATCTCTCAATGCAGGTTGAATACTTTGTATATCATTTGCCGTTGCAATGAAAAGTACGCGACTTAGATCATATTCAAGTTCAAGGTAGTTGTCATAAAAACTATTGTTTTGTTCTGGATCCAATACTTCCAATAATGCGGATGATGGATCTCCTCTGAAATCCTTTCCCACTTTGTCAATTTCATCCAATACCATCACCGGATTGGATGATTTTACTTTTCGGATGGATTGAAGAATCCTGCCAGGCATGGCGCCAATATACGTTTTACGATGTCCCCTGATTTCACTTTCGTCATGCAGTCCACCTAAACTGAAACGTACATACTTTCTTCCAATGGCACTCGCGATGCTTTTACCCAGAGAAGTTTTTCCAATGCCCGGTGGACCCACAAAGCAGAGAATTGGACTTTTCATATCGCCTTTCAACTTCAACACTGCTAGGTATTCAAGAATTCTCTCCTTGATTTTTTCCATCCCATAGTGATCCTTGTCCAGGACCTTCTTGGCTTTTTTCAAATCATAACTGTCGGTAGTGCATTCATCCCATGGCAGATCCAACATCAAATCAACATGGTTATAAACAGTTGAATAATCCGGTGTGCTAGGGTGCATACGCTCCAGCTTCTCAATTTCTTTTTGAAACAATTCTTTTGCAGCAGCAGACCATTTTTTGGCTTCTGCCTTTTTCTTCATTTCCTGAATCTCTCGGTCATTGCTGTCCCCACCCAACTCCTCTTTGATGCTTTTCAATTGTTGCTGAAGAAAATATTCACGTTGCTGCTTATCAAGCTCCGTCTTGGTTTTGGTTGTAACCTTGTTTTTCAATTCAGCGAATTGCAACTCTTTTTGTAGCAGTTTCAATAAGAGCTCAGCACGCTGGCGCATGTCGTTCATCTCCAGCAACGCTTGCTTGTCTGCCAACTCACAATTCAAATTGCTGCCAACGAAATGGATCAGGAATGATGGATTCTCTATGTTGCGTAAAATGATGGATGCTTCTGTTGGAATATTCGGAGATAATTGGATGATTTGTGCAGCCAAGTCTTTGATGGAAGAAACGGAAGCTTGAAATGCCTGATCATCGGTGATCACTTGCTCTTCCAATGCTTTTACAACACCTTTAAAAAATGGATCTTCAGAACTGATCTTGACCAACTGAAATCTCTTCTTACCTTGCAAAATGGCAGTAGTACCTCCATCGGGCATTTTAATCAGCTTCACAATTTTGGCAACGGAGCCCACCCCTTCAAGATCATCAACACCTGGATCCTCAATATTGCTGTCTTTTTGAGAGAGTACTCCTACTAATTTGTCAGTTTTATAAGCCTCCTCAATAGCCTTGATTGATTTATCCCTTCCAACTGTAATGGGTATGACTACTCCTGGAAAAAGCACGGTATTTCTGAGGGGCAGAAGTGGCAACTCCTCTGGTAAAATGAGTTTTTCCCCGTTTGCTTCATCATCCTCATTGAGTGGAATGATGGGCATGAAATCCAATTCCTCCTCCTGTGGCAATAATTTTAAATTCAATCCCATAAAATAATCTTTACGACAATATGTCACCTGAGCGTCCTGAAATGGACTCCCAACTGAATATACACCATGTAGGTCAAGTTTGATGCCAACAAAAAAGCCCTGATGATTTATCAGGGCTTTTTATATTGAAAAAGTACTTTTTAGAGTGAAATGCCGATCCCAGCCTGCAACATCTTTGACTTCCA
>SXYR01000162.1 GCA_005788265.1 Bacteroidota bacterium
GTTCACTCCCATTTTTGATAAATACTGTCAATCTATTGGCGCATTGGCACTGGATCCATCCTCTTCAAAAACCATCTATGCTGCAACGGGGGAGAGCAATATGCGCAACTCTGTTTCCATTGGTGACGGAATATACAAGTCGACAGATGCCGGATCCAATTGGCAAAAAATTGGACTCGACAGTACAGAGCATATCAGCAAGATCATCATCGATCCAACGAACACCAAAAGTATTTTTGTTTCTGCACCTGGTCCGCTTTGGAGTGCAAGCAGACACCGTGGACTCTATCATTCACGTGATGGAGGAAAAACCTGGAACAAAATATTGTATGTTGATGAGGAAACAGGATGCGCAGATGTCGCTATGAGTCCTACGAATCCAAATCTGCTCCTCGCAAGCTTTTGGAAATTCAGGCGCCAACCCTTCTCATTTAATTCTGGTGGCAGCACCAGTGCATTGTACAGATCTGTAGACGGCGGTAAAACATGGAAAAAAATTCAGGCTGGTTTACCTGAAGGTGATCTTGGAAGAATTGTTGTCACCATCAATCCTTCCAAACCAAAGGAAGTCCTTGCCATTGTGGAAGCCAAAGTGCCAGGACTTTATCAGTCACAAGATGAAGGAGAGACTTGGACCAAATTAGCAAGTACAGATAATATTACGGCCAGACCATTTTATTTCAGTGCACTTGAATTTGATCCCAAAGATCCTAAGCGTGTATATCGTCCTGCATTTGATTTTCAATATTCAATCGATGGAGGTTATTCATGGTCTAATACGATTATCGGTGATGTAGTTCCGCATGCCGATCATCATGCATTGTGGATCAATCCTTCTAATACGAATACCATGTACCTGGGTACAGATGGTGGCGTATATGTAAGTCATAACAAGGGAGTTTCTTGGTCATTTTTGAACAATCTGCCTGTTGGACAATTTTATCATGTGGCAGTCAGCAATGATAAAATTTTTAATGTATATGGCGGGTTGCAAGACAATGGTTCGTGGATGGCACCAAGTTCTTCACCCGGAGGAGTTTCAAGCACTGACTGGAAATTTCTCAATGGCGGAGATGGATTCTGGGTACAACCATCTCCTATCAATTCCAATATTGTTTATGCTGAGTCGCAAGGGGGCGAAATCAATCGCATCAATCTTAGCAATGGATTGAGTTATGGTGTGAAGCCGCAAAGAAATGTTGGCGAGGACTTGCACAGATGGAATTGGAATTCACCCATTGTTGTTGCGAAAAGCAGCAAGCGTCCGGGTGGTTACAATGTGTATACTGCCAATCAGTACTTATACAAGTCAATTGATGAGGGCAACAACTGGGTGAAGAAATCTCCTGATCTTACCACCAATGACAGAAACAAGCAAAACACAGAGAAAAGCGGCGGCATAACAGGCGACAATACCAGTGCGGAGAATCATTGTACCATTTTCACCATGACACAGGACCCTCGCAATGAAGATATCATTTGGGTTGGTACGGATGACGGTCATTTGCAGTATACCAATAATGGCGGGAAGAATTGGACCAATCTCTCTGCTGGTATTTGGGCCGCAGGAGTACCTAAGTATGCATGGATTTCGAGTATTGAAGTATCTTCTAAAAATCCGAACAGGGTATATCTGACATTGGATAATCATGCATATGGTGACCATGCTACCTATGCAGTGGTCAGCAATGATGCAGGGAAGACCTGGAAAAAGTTTGAGTCAAAAGAGTTTACAGGATTTGCGCATGTGATCCGAGAAGATCTAGAGCAGGAAAATCTGCTATTTCTTGGAACAGAGATGGGATTGTTTATTTCAATCGATGCAGGGAAAACCTGGATGCGAAGTAAATATCAAAATATTCCTTGGTATGCATTGGTCAGGGATTTGAAAGTTGTTCCTCATACAGGTGATTTAGCTATTGCAACACATGGGCGAGGAATATATGTATTGGACAATCTGGCATCCCTGCGCAGGTTGATCAAAACAGATTTGACCAAGGATGTGGTATTTTATCCAATTGCACATTTCAAATATGATTTTGCTCCTCAGGTTCCATCTGAAGACGGCAATCTTTCCGGATGGACAGCTGGCAACAAAGCCAATCTTCCCAGTTTTGAGTATTATTTGAAACAACGTTCTGAGCAATCAGTGAAAATCATTCTCTATGATGAGAGCAATAAAAAAATAAGGGACATCAACGGAACAACCAATAAAGGTTTGAACAGGGTTTATTGGGGGCTTGATCAAAATCCATGCAAGGTTGCTCTAGGTGGATTTACTGCAGGTTCCAGCGTTTTGTTTTCTTCCGTTTTGGGCCCTAAGGTGAAAACTGGAAAGTACAAAGCTGTATTGGAAATTGGTGAACAGAAATTTGAACAAAGTTTTGTCGTGGAACCCAATCCGGAAAAAGGATTTACTGCTGTTAAGATGAATCAGCTGCATGAGCAGTCCATGCGATTGTTCAGGTTACATGAAAAACTTGCAGTGCTGGTTGACTCCTTGGATAAGTCTATTGCAACACTTGCCAAGTTGGGAAACCGAACTGTAGCAGAGCAAAATCAATTTGTTGCTTTGGACAGCTTGAGAAAAGAAATCATTGAGACCAACAGAAAAACAGTTTTCTTCGATGAATTCAAGTTTCGCAGAAGATTGAGTGATGTATACTTTTCACTCCTGTTTGCGATTGAACCATTTTCGCCATCGAGAATTGGTGCCATTGATGTACTGGAAGATGAATACAAGAAGATTGAGTCTTCTTTCTATGCAGTGCTGAAAAAATAATATTTCTCTTAAAATTCAATGATGAACCCTTGTAAGTGTTGTGCTTGCAAGGGTTTTTTATATTTCGTATAA
>SXYR01000038.1 GCA_005788265.1 Bacteroidota bacterium
TCCATTGTTTGTCCTCCTAATAGATGACTTTTTAAGCAGCTTATTGCGCTACTGTGTTAAGTTATTGAAGTTTTTTAATATTTCTTTCAGATTTGTCTTTGCTCGATGCAGCAGAGATTCCACTGCTGAGAGGCTTGTTTTCATGATTTCTGACACCTCCTGGTAACTCAACCCTTCGACCTTGTTTAAAATAAACGCAACTTTCTGGTTTTCAGGCAGTTGCTCAATCGCCTTGAATAAAATGGCGGCCTTTTCTTTGTTGTCTAATTCTACTCCAGGGTGGTGAAAATCAGGTAAATCCATTGTAGGCTCGTTGTCTTCTCCCAAAATAGGACTCAAAAATCCGAATCTCTTTTTTCTTTTCTTTCTTCTGATAAATTCCAGTGCAGTTGTTACCGCAATCCTGTAAATCCAGGTCGACAAAGCAGATTCTCCCTTGAATTGATGAATGGATTCAAAAACTTTGATGAAAACATCCTGTGTAACATCTTCTGCATCCTCCACATTTTGAAGCAATCCAAGCACGGTATTGAATACAAGCGATTGTTTGGTCTCCACCAATTCCTTGAATGCAAGGTTGTCGCCTTCTTTCAAACTTCTAATCAGTTCCTGTTCTGTCAAAACGATGTTTCAAATGAGTAATAAAGATAATGACAAAAGATACTTTTAAACGTTAAAGCAGCTTGCAATTATATGAATGGTTGATTTCAGCGATAAGAAAAAATCTTGTCAGCATTTTTCATTATGTTTGAAAAAACAAGATTTCATGGCAATTCAATTCAAATGGGAAGGCGTTTTTCCTGCTTTGTTGACTCCTTTTACTGCAGAGGATCAGGTGGACTATCAAATGTTCGAAAAAAATCTAGATGCACAAATTGCTGCAGGTGTTGCTGGTGTGATCATTGGTGGATCTCTGGGAGAGGCAAGTACGCTTTTATTGGATGAAAAGAAAATGTTGGTGGAATTTGCACTAAAGAAACTAAATGGAAAAGTTCCAGTCATATTGAATATTGCAGAGGGATCTACAAAGGATGCTGTGCAACAAGCAAGATTGGCTGAATCATGGGGGGCAGATGGCATCATGTTATTGCCTCCAATGCGTTACAAGGCAGATGACAGAGAAACTGTTGTATTTTTTAAATCAGTAGCGAAGCAGACTGCTCTGCCGATCATGATTTACAACAACCCGGTTGATTATAAGATCAATGTAACACTCGAAATGTTTAAGGAATTGTCTGAGTGCAAAAATATCAATGCCATCAAAGAATCAACCAGGGAGGTAATGAATGTTACAAGACTGAAAAACAGATTTGGTAACAGGTTTGCTATTCTTTGTGGCGTAGATCCATTGACTGTGGAGGAATTGGCATTGGGAGCAGATGGACTCGTTGCAGGCTTGGTGGATGCTTTTCCAAAAGAGACAGTTGTATTGTACAATTTGGTGAAAGCCGGGAAAATGGAAGAGGCAATAAAAATATACAGGTGGTTCATGCCATTGCTTGAATTGGACATTCATCCTAAATTGGTTCAATACATCAAGCTTGCTGCAACTGAAATGGGTATTGGGTCAGAGTATGTACGAGCGCCTAGATTGCCATTGGTTGGCGAGGAACGTGAAACAATTTTAAAAATCATACGGGATGGCATTGCAACGAAGCCATCGCTTTCATAAATAATTTTACCCATGATGATCAAAGATGCGTCACTCCAAGAAGTTGATCAAGCACTCGTTCAATCAAATGCTGCATTTTCCAGGTATGCTCAAACTTCTTTAAAACAGCGTGCAGCCCTTATGCGTGCAATTGCAGTTGAGCTTGATTCACTGGGTGAAGCATTGATCCAAGTAACCATGTCGGAAACAAATCTCACCGAGGTCAGACTCAAAGGAGAAAGGGCACGCACTGTTTTTCAATTGAATAGTTATGCAGATGCTTGTGAGAGAGGAGCGTGGTTGGACGCGAGCATCAATACAGCAGATACACAACGTGTACCACCAAAACCAGATATCAGAAAAACCAAGTTGCCCTTGGGCCCTGTTGTAGTTTTTGGTTCAAGTAATTTTCCATTTGCCTATTCAACTGCTGGAGGGGATACAGCATCTGCACTGGCTGCTGGTTGTACTGTCATCGTCAAAGCGCATCCTGCTCATCCATTGACTTCTAAAATGGTAGCCGGGGCAATTAAAACTGCACTGAAGAAATTGGAAATGGATGAAAATATTTTCATCCATCTACATGGTGCAGCCAATCAAGTTGGTGAAGCACTTGTAAAGCATCCACTGGCCAAAGCTGTAGGATTTACGGGATCCTTGCAAGGTGGTATGGCATTGTTTCATTGGGCCAATCAGCGTCATGAACCAATTCCTGTTTTTGCGGAAATGGGAAGTGTGAATCCAGTTTACCTCTTTCCGGAAAAACTGAAGGAGAGCACTGAAACATTTGCGCAACAATATGCGGAGTCGATAACACTCGGTGTAGGACAGTTCTGTACCAATCCGGGTTTGATTATTGGAGTAAAGGGTGAATCTCTTTCTGCATTCACCAGGGTTTTGGGGGAAAAGATTTCTGCCATTGCATCGGGGAAGATGTTGCATGAAGGGATTTCAACTGCGTATAAAATAAAATCACAAACTGCGATTGAACAAAAAGATGTTCATTTGGCAGGAAGGGCAATCGATGCAAACGATTCCATCAGTGGCACGCCGATGGTGGCA
>SXYR01000039.1 GCA_005788265.1 Bacteroidota bacterium
GAAATGTCCGGGATCATCGAAAAACAATTTCAATTTGCTGCCAGGCAATTGAAAGTGTTGGAAACCAATGTGCCGGATACCATGATGCCCAAAACCCTGAACAACAAAACGGGTGTGGTGGAAGTCAGCAAAACCAACTGGTGGTGCAGCGGATTTTTCCCTGCCAGTTTGCTCTATGTATACGAGCATACCAATGACAAAGAAATACTGCGCATTGCACAAAAACGACTTGACCTGCAGGAACCCATGAAACATTATACAGGTAACCATGACTTGGGTTTCATGATGTTCAACCCTTTCGGACATGCATACCGACTGTTCAAACGTCCGAATGACAAAACCACCATCGATACGGCTGCCATGTCTCTGATCACCCGTTATCGTCCATCGATCAAATCCATCCAAAGCTGGAACAAGAATAAAAATTTCAATTGTCCGGTTATCATCGACAATATGATGAACCTTGAACTCCTGATGTGGGTATCACAAAATGGAGGCGACCCCAAGTTCAGGGAAATTGCCATCAACCATGCCAATAGTACAATTGCCAATCATTACCGACCTGACTACAGCGCTTTTCACGTGCTTGATTACGATTTGGAAACAGGCAAACTGATTGCCGGTAAAAATCACCAAGGCTACAACGATGCATCAGCATGGTCGCGCGGACAAGCATGGGGATTCTACGGATTTGTCATGATGTATCGCTTCACAAAAGATCAGCACTACCTTGACCATGCAAGAAACATCGCGAAATTTTTATTCAATCATCCCAATATGCCGAAAGATTATATCATGTACTGGGATTTCAATACGCCCGATATTCCGAATACACTGAGGGATGCTTCAGCTTCTGCCATTCTTGCATCCGGACTCCTTGAACTTGCACAGTTTACAAAAGGAACTGAGAGCAGTGATTATATCAACAAAAGTGCTTCCATCATCAAAACACTTTCCTCCCCTGCCTATTGTGCAACCATCGGAGAAAACGGTGGATTTTTATTGAAACACAGCGTCGGACACCTGCCGGCAAATTCAGAAGTGGATGTGCCATTGACCTATGCAGATTATTATTATCTGGAGGCTCTCCACAGATTTAAAAACTGGGTACTTAAAAATTGATACCATGAGAAAAATAGTTGGTTTACTGATCATCGCATCTCAATTGCTTTTGGGAAACGGTGTAAACGGACAAGCAAAGAACAACAGCATTGAGCAGGCAGTCCAGCAACTGCGCGAGGCATTGCTGAGTGGAAATGAATCAAAACTGCGTACGATCTCTTCCTCTCATCTCACCTATGGACATTCGAACGGACTGATTGAAAACCAGGATGCATTTGTAGCGACCCTCATCAGCGGCAAATCTGTTTTTGTTACAATGGATCTGACTGATCAAACAATTGACCAAATAGACAACACTGCTATCGTCCGCCATACCCTCTATGCCAAAACAAACAATGATGGGGTATTGGGTGAAGTAAAGCTGAAAGTCCTGTTGATTTTTCAAAAAGATAAAGGAAGTTGGAAGTTGTTGGCAAGACAGGCCGTAAAAATTCCAATTTGATGAAACGCATCCTGATCACATGTTTTACTTTTTTTACCGCGTTGACGACAGAAGCACAGCCTGTTGTCTTATTGGATGCATATTACAATCATGAAACCAAAAAAAATGCAGCCGGGAAAGATGTGCACTGGCATTATGCTTGGGATGACTTTTCTGATGGCGGATTTGGTGAGCTGGCAAAAATTTTTACCCAAAAAGGCGCATCATTAAAAACGATTTATGCTACCCCATCAAAGATTGAACTGAAGTCTGCATCCATATATATAATTGTTGACCCCGATCACACGAAAGACAATCCGCGTCCAAATTATATGAACGAGGGTGATGCAAAAACGATTGCCGCTTGGGTGAAAAAAGGAGGAGTGTTGTTGTTGATGGCAAACGACAGCCTCAATTGCGATCTCGAACACATCAATATACTCGCCAATACATTTGGAATTGTTTTCACAAAGAAATCTGTGAACATGGTAAAGGGAGTCAATTATGAAATGGGAAAAGTATACACTTTGAATGGCAATACAATTTTCAGTACGGGATTAAACATGTTCATGAAGGATGTCAGTGCATTGCAGCTTTCCGGCAATGCAACTGCGGTAGCAGGGAATGGAACTGATACGATTGTTGCGTACGCAAAATATGGCAGAGGACATGTCATTGCAGTAGGAGATCCCTGGATCTACAATGAATACATTCATCACAGGAGGCTTCCAAATACATTTCAAAATTTACAGGCAGCAGAGGAACTCGTTTCGGCATTGTTACAATTTTCAACCATAAAATAATTCGCATGCAAGTAAGATTCGCAGAGAGCCCGACGGAAACACTTCACCTTGGAACAGAAGATCTGAGAAACCGTTTTTTGATTGAGCAGCTTTTTCAAAAAAACAGTCTACAGCTGACATACAGTCATTATGATCGCATGATCATTGGCGGTGTGATGCCGGTTGAAAAACAAGTTGAGCTTTCCAATCCCGCTGAACTACGTGCAGAATATTTTTTGGAAAGAAGAGAAATGGGGATCATCAATGTAGGTGGTGATGGAACCATTGTAGCAGACGGAACATCATTTGACCTCGCCAAAATGGATTGTTTGTATTTGGGCAAAGGAGTGAAGTCTGTTTCATTTAATTCAAAAAACAATGCAGCACCTGCTTTGTATTATTTTCTTTCCTCCCCTGCACATCAGACATATCCGATTGCAATTTGCAGAAAAGATGAAGCGCAGCCAGTTGATTTGGGTGCAGTAGAAACTGCCAATAAAAGAACTGTATACAAATACATTCATTTGGAAGGAATCAAAAGTTGTCAGTTGGTCATGGGGCTTACATCCATGCATGAAGGTTCCGTTTGGAACTCTGTTCCGCCTCATACCCATACCAGAAGAATGGAAGTTTATTTTTACTTTGATCTTGCCACGGATCACCGCATTTTTCACTTTATGGGAGAGCCACAGTCAACCAGACACTTGGTAGTTGCCAACCATGAAGCAGTTATTTCAGC
>SXYR01000163.1 GCA_005788265.1 Bacteroidota bacterium
AAGTTTCTTGGTTTTGCCTCCGATTGCATTGTAGGTATTGAAGAGCCCATTGCTTCCGAGAGATTGCTGAGATTCACCCTGCAATTTTTTGGTCATTTCACTTCCATTGCGGAGTATATAATTCACCATTCCGCCAAACTGCGGACCGTATTGCAGTGCCCCATGTCCGCGTATGATTTCAATGCGCTGAACAGCTTGTAGCTGAGGATTGTAATAAGCCTCAGGATAACCGTATGGATCAGCGGCAATATCATATCCGTTTTGACGCACATTGAATTCCCAACTTCTGTTTGGACTGAGTCCGCGTGCCGCAATACCGATTTGAATCCCACTGCCATCGTTTTCCCAGATTTGGATTCCCGGCACTTTTGCAACAACCTGACGCATGTTATTGCTGACAACATTTCCCATTACATTGTCCATTACAATCAGCGAACTTTTCTTTCCGGCATATATCGATGTACCTACGATTTCAGGCATCAACTGGATATCCATTTTGCTCGATCTGCCAACAATGGTGATGTCTTGCAGATACTTAACATGAATGGCACTGTCTTTTTTCAGCGAATCGATATCTTGAGGGTATATATAGGAAGAAAACAAAAGTGGTAAAAACATGAAAATCCTCATCACAGCCATATTTCCGCAAAAGTCCACCTGCCATGCCAAGGATGCTTACGATAACAGAAAAACCGGTTTTCGAAATCAGAAAATTTCAACAACCTGCCGTTAGACCGATGTACTGCATCTTTCCTCTGCTCCAATCTGAGCGCGCACAATCGCTGCGCTAAAAAAATTTGGCTGAGGAAAAAATAACTTTTTACTTTGCGTTTCAAAGTACTTTTATATGATGAATAAAATCTTGGGATGGTTACTGGGCACCTGTTTCAGCTTGATCGCTTTGATCAATATATTTTGGGGCAATGACAGTATATTCGGCATATTCCTGTTTTTACTTGCCCTATCCTATATACCAACCATCAATGATTTAATCGAACTTAAAACAGGCATCCGACTTCCGCTATGGACAAAAATTGCCATTGCCGTCTTCATCATTTGGTCAAGTTTGGGAGTAGGAGAACTTTTCGACAAAATAGATATGATGCTTGAATCATTTCGATGATCTAAAAAATGAATGCAATGAACAATACAAAAGAGCAAATGGATGCAATCAAAGACATCAGAAACATGATGGAACGCTCGTCCTGGGATTGTCGTCCGCTTGGTGGATCGACCTGGGATCGATCAATTGGACAATTGGATTTAGTGTTCTCCATGTTTTATACGGATTGTTTCTGCACGCAAAACACGAAAAGTGAAAAATGTAATTAGTGGATTGAACAAGGCTTTCGAAAGCAGGGTGCGGTTGGGTATCATGTCCATCTTGATAGTCAACCAGACAGCCGATTTCATTACATTGAAGCAACAACTCAATGTAACAGACGGCAACATCGCCAGTCATATCAATGCCTTGGAGAAACTACAATACCTAGAAGTGATCAAACAATTCATTGGTAAAAAACCCAATACATCATATGAAGCAACAAAATCAGGCAAAAAAGCTTTTACCGAACATCTTGACGCACTGGAAAAACTGATCAGGGTATCTAACTAAATAAAATCTATTCATATATGTCACATGATTTACAAAATGCGATTCTGAAAAATATACAGGATGCACATGGATTGGAAGAACTGTACAGAAAAGATAAAAGTGCTTTTAAAAAGTCATTCAATGCTGTTTATAATCAGGTATCATCTTCTGTGGCTGCACAATATTGGAACGAACGACTGAACCATGTTTCAGCTCCAAGTATATTTCTTACAAAACAGGAATTGATTTTTATTGTCGCTGCCTTATCTGTTGCAGGCTTTATTGCCAAACTGCCCCATTGGATGCATTGGAATCCGGATCATTTTTTCCCCAGAAACATCAGCTTCATTGTTTTTGAAATGCTGCTTTTCTTTTTTGCATGGAAAGAAAAATTGGATTTCAAAAAAATAGCAGCTCCCATTGGAATATTTATCATCTCAGCCATTTTCATCAATACATTGCCCATCAACGAGAAAAGTGATACCCTCTTATTGAGTTGCATTCACTTACCGATATTTTTGTGGTCTGTAGTTGGTTTCGTATTTGCCGGAAATGAATTTAACAGCCCCACAAAAAGAATTGGTTTTTTGAGGTTGAATGGAGATATCCTGGTAATGGGTGCGGTGATGTTATTGGCGAGCGGATTGTTTACAGTTATTACCATGGGGCTTTTCAATCTTATTGGAATAAATATTCAAGATATTTTTGCCAACTATATTGTGATCTGGGGTCTCCCTGCTATTCCAATAGTTGCAACTGTATTGGTAAAGCAACATCCTCATTTGGTGGGAAATGTATCCCCGATGATTGCAAAAATCTTCACGCCTCTTGTTACATTGACATTATTCATTTTTTTGATTGGGGTCATCAGCACTGGTAAAGACCCTTACAATGACAGAGAATTTTTATTTATTCTAAACGCTATGCTCATCGGAGTGATGGCAATCATTTTTTTTTCATTCAGCGAATTTTCAATTTCCCCTATGAACAGATGGCAATTGATCATGCTGTTTACGCTCTTGGTATTGGCAGTTGTAAATAACAGTATTGCATTGTCTGCTATTATTTACAGACTCTCCTTATTCGGATTGAGTCCAAACAGATTGGCAGTGATTGGGAGCAATCTTTTGATACTTCTACATTTGATTTTTGTTGGATATCGTATTTTCAGGGTAATACAGAAAAAG
>SXYR01000040.1 GCA_005788265.1 Bacteroidota bacterium
AAGGAAAAAAGACTTTATATCATTGATCTGAGAGCACAAACTTTAAAGTTTCATTCCCTGGTTTCACATGGAAGAAATTCAGGAGAAGAATTTGCCACGGATTTTTCCAATCAGCCCAATTCACACAAAAGCAGTTTGGGATTCTATATAACAAAATCAACTTACAATGGCGGCAATGGGTTTTCACTCAGGTTGGAAGGAGTTGAAAAAGGCTTCAATGATTTGGCTGAAAAAAGAGCCATCGTAGTACATGGTGCCCCGTATGCAGAAAATCCAAATGCAGCAAGAAATACATACCTCGGAAGAAGTTTTGGTTGTCCTGCTGTTCCCATGAGCATTCACAAGGAAATCATCAAGACATTGAAAGAGGGGAATTGCTTGTTCATATACTACCCAGACAAAACCTATCTCGAGCATTCGGAAATACTCAATGGTTGAAGAAATCAAATCCACAGAGAAATCAGCTGGAACAAAAATCCTACCAGCAATCCACTTATCAAATCAAACCAGCTGTGATCAGATACGATCTTTCTGGACGTGATCGTAATGCCCGATAGAAAGAGTGCCGCAAGTACAGGTATGCCAGCATACTGGCTTCCATCCAAAATGGATACCGTCACCAACCCCAACAAACCGCCAATACCAACAGCATGCATGCTTATCTTAAAATAATTGTTCAACAACAAAGAAGCAGCAGCAGATAAAAACATCCCTCTGCACATGCCAACCATCACTTCAGGTGTACCTGTTTGATTTTTGAAAACATAATAAGACCAAAAGAAAAATGTGATGCTGGCGATGTAGGGAACAATTCTTTCTTTTTGTGTTTTCAACAAAAAGGATTTGTTGAACCCGAGTCCTCTTAATAAACCCACCACTACCAAAGGGAAAAAAACATTGTTATTGATGACAATCAATAATTTCATGAGACGGGCCCTATCGGAAAACCCAATAAAATAACTTGGGTGGATGAACAAAAGGTATGCAGCCATCATTGCACCGATGAACAAAGGATGAAACAGTACAGAGATGAATCCAGCTCCCCTTGTTACCCATGGAGGAAAAAATACCGGTGCTGTTTGTTGTTCTATCATTACAATTCTTTACGCATTCTCGCAACAGGGATATTCAATAACTCTCTGTACTTAGCAACCGTTCTTCTGGCAATATTGTAGCCACGTGATTGAAGCATTTCTGTTAATTCATCATCGCTCAGTGGACGCTGTTTGTCTTCGGCATCTACAAACTCCTGTAAAATTGTTTTGACTTCTCTTGTAGAAACTTCTTCACCGCTTTCTGTACTCAATGCTTCACTGAAGAAATGCTTGAGCCTGAAACTCCCAAATTCTGTTTGAACAAACTTGCTGTTGGCAACCCTGCTGATGGTCGAAATATCCAAATTGGTTTTTTCGGCAATATCCCTCAAGATCATAGGTCTGATGGAAGTTTCATCACCTGTGATAAAAAAATTCTTTTGATGATCAATGATTGCCTGCATGGTGATAGAAAGCGTATGCTGTCTCTGTTTGATCGCATCGATGAACCATTTAGCAGCGTCAATTTTTTGTCTGATGAATGTAACGGCTTCTTTTTGTCTTTTGTCTTGCTTGCTGCCACGCTCATAATCTTTTAACATGTCCCTGTATTCCCCGCTGACCTTCAGCTCAGGTGCATTGCGTTGATTCAGCGACAATTCAGGAATGCCGTTGTTGTTGTAGACAAAAAAATCGGGAACAATGTACTGCTCAGCTTTATTCACAGATGCAAAATGTGCCCCCGGACGCGGGTTTAATTTTTTAATGTCTGCGATGGCATCTCTCAATTGTTCTTCAGTGAGCTCAAGCGACTTGATAATTTTATCATAGTGCCTCTTGGTAAATTCATCAAAATGAAAATCAACAATCCGCAATGCATTTTTTTGAGAAATGCTGGATGTCAATTTCAACTTTCTCCGCAATTGGATGATCAAACTCTCTCTTACATCTCTTGCCCCAATTCCTGGGGGATCAAATTGTTGAATGGATGCAATCAGGGCCTCTACTTCTTCTTCGGTTGATTCAATATTTTGTTTGAATGCGAGATCATCAACAATGGAATTGGTATCTCTTCTAAGGTACCCGTCGTCGTCAATGCTTCCTATGATCTGCTCTGCAATGGCAGATTGATGATGATTCAGGTTCAGCAGCCTCAGCTGATCAAGCAGTATTTCATGCAATGATACAGATGTCGGATGTGGAATAGCACCGCTTTCCTGTAATTCAGGGACAAGATCATCTTTCAATTTATAATCAGCAATTTCCCCATCGTCATCGTATTCTTCAAATTCAGCAGACATTTCATCATCAGCCGATGATTCATCACCCATAAAATCTTCGCTGCTCTCTGTAGGCTCTTGTTCTGGTTCATGATCCAGCTCATCTTTACCCAACTCCAGTGCGGGATTTTCTTCGATTTCTTCTTTGATTCTCTCATCCAACGTGGCAGTTGGCACCTGCAACAGTTTCATAAGCTGTATCTGTTGGGGAGACAGCTTTTGTTGAAGTTTTTGATGAAGACCTTGATAAAGTGCCATATGGATTGCTGCTACAAAGTTACTGAGGCAACCTAAGATTATCCAACAAAGTATTCAATTGTTTGAGTTCAGCATCAGAGAGGTTCTGTGTGATACTGGTCATTTCATTTTGCTTATGGTCTATTGCTTCCAACATTTTTTTCCCCGCCTCTGTGATATTTACATCCACCAGTCTTTTGTCGGCTGAACAAACTTTCTTGACTGCGAGTCCTTTGATAACCAATCTGTCGACAATTCGGCTGGTATCACTCATTTTGTCTAGCATTCTTTCTCGGATGGTGAGCGTGGAGAGTGGCTGTGGATCACTTCCACGTAAAATGCGCAGAATATTGAATTGTTGAAGTGTAATATCCTGATCATCCAATACAGCTCTTATGTGTTCAGTAATCCAGTTGGATGTATACATTAAATTGATGACTGCTTTCTGGCCTTCACTGGTAAAATGATATTGGTTGATGTCTTTCTCTATTCCCATGATGGGTTATTAATTATAGGACTTTGCAAATTCGTTTGTATATATTTTGATCAGGATGATGGCATAGCTGAATATCAGTGGGCCAAAAATAAAACCCATGAATCCAAAGAGCTGCAATCCCACAATCACACCAAATACAGTAATCAAGGGGTGTACGTTTCCGATTTTTTTCATCAGTGTCACCCTGGCCAGGTAGTCAACATTCCCGGTTACAACTAAGCTATAGAGCAGAAGTTTTGTTGCATCTGACGTGGAGCCGAGGGAGTACATGTATATGACGAGTGGAACCCATATCAACATCGTGCCAATGATGGGAAAGAATGCAAACAAACCTGTCAAAAATCCCCACATCAACGCATCTCCAAATCCAAACATTGAATATCCCAGCCATGCCGCCAATCCCTGAATAATGGAAATGAGTGGAATACCAATTGCGTTGGCCTTTACCATATGATTCGTTTCTGTTGCAAGCGCAGCGATGCTGTCTTCGTTCAATGGGATGAAAGTACGTACAGTGTTTTCCATTTCCCTCCCATGTGCAAGCATGAAATAAAGCACAAAAAACATAACGAGCAGGTTGCTCAGCATGTTGGCTGAGCTGTTCAAAAATGTGGGAATGAAATCAGCCATTGCATTTTTGATGGATGTAACGCTGCCTGCATTGAACAATTCTTGTCCGGTTATCTTTTTAATATGATCAGACATGGCCTGTACGCCAGTCAGCAATTCGTCTGTATGTGCAAACAATGTTGCAACCCTTGGAGAGATGAGCACAAATGCATAGTAAATCGGACCTGCTATCAATGCCAGAAAAACAAAAATGAACAAAGCTGCCGTAGGTCCAGTTTTCCATTTTTTCTTCCCTATCAATGTAAAGAAGAGATCCCTCGTGAGTATATAAGTGGTAAGCGCCCCCAATAATCCGGGCAGAAACAAAAACAATTCTTTGAAGATCAAAAAGCCCAGGAAGGCAATAATGATCAGCAAAACGATTTGTCTGATTTGATTGTTAAAAGGTGTCATGTATTTAATCCAACAGGCGCTAAAGATGTTGGCTCCATAATTTTTTGAAAAGCTTCATCAGCATGACAAAACTAAGCACAAGCCAGCAATAAAAAATGACATTGCCCAGTCGGCGGCTCTCATCGAAGATGGCCCATTCAAATTTCAGACCCACCAATGTATTGATCAATAGCCAAAGCATAGATGCAGAAAGCGTCCATACAATTCGCTGCAGGAATTTTCTAACTTCAGGTTCCAATGAAAATATTTTAATGTAGATTTTAGCTGCTGTGATCTGCTATAATCACCCAAGCCCTGTTTCTCTTTTCAAATGTAAGGGTATAATGTCCGCCTACATCTCCTGCAGTTCTTTTTAATTTCCACTTTCCAACAACCAGATAATGTTTCTTGCCGAGTTTTTTTACATGTAGAATGTCAAAACTCAACTGCCCCATCCTATCGGCGCCTGCATAATTTTTCTTGTAATTGGCGAGTGTAGATTGAAATCCATAAGTAACCCCATTTTTACCAATGTACATGAGTGAGTCACTTTCCAAATATCCAATCATGAAACGATCGAAATCACCCGCATTCCAGGCCTTGGTTTGCTGATCAAGAATATGAAGTATTTGTTTCTCATCTTTTGATTGAGAAAACAATGCTACAGGAAATAAAACTGCGATGAGGAACTGTTTCATACTAGCTTGCCCAGGCCTTGTCGCCCTTGGCATAAGGTATACATCCCTCGTACTTACCAGGTACTGCAACATAGCGCAATGCCTGTGTGGCACCTATTTCAGATGTGAAATACCCCAGCATTGTGAGCTGCTTCATCAAACCGAAATAATGATTGGGATCTTTGTCTTTTTTTGATTCGTTGTATGCTTTGAGTTCCTTGTTCAATTCATTGAGCAACTCAGTTTTTTGAGCGGCATCGGTTTCCATGAAACCTTTGCTGAATTTTTTCTTTGCAGCATCATCGATCTTGGAAATGCCTTCCACAAAAATTTGCTGATCAGCAGCAACATAGCAATCCTTTACCATGGTATGCATAAACTCACCCACTTTTGCAGCTTTTGCACCTGGAGTATTGGTGGTGGGGATGATGGTCTCTGCCACTTCATCCAAAAATGCAATCTGCTCATTGGTCAATGAAAAAGCTGCACCCTTGGTATCAGTTGATTTACATCCTTGTAAAAATGCTGCACCGCCAATGATGGTTCCGCCCATGATCAGTGCTACGCGTTCTAATGCATCCCGTCTATTCATATAAATAGGTTTGGTACTAAAATACAAAAGAATCATCAAAAATCGCAAATGCATAGTACCTTGCACAGGATGGCCTTATTAGAAATAGGACTGCCAAAATCAATTGCCAAGGCCCTGCGTTTGCCCACCAATTCACCCAAAAGACAACAGCTCAGGGTGCTCAAAGCCCTATTGAAAAAAGCCAAATACACCCAATTTGGTCAACGGTACGGATTCGAAAACATATTGAATCAGCGTGACCCAAGAAGGCAATTCCGAGAAATGGTACCCGCACACGACTATAATAAGATTTACCAAGAGTGGTGGAACAAAACACTGGATGGCACACCGGATGTATGCTGGCCCGGAATGATCAAATATTATGCACTGAGCTCTGGCACTTCAGAGGCGGCAAGCAAATACATCCCCATTACCCAGGACCTCATGAGAGGGAACCGGGTAGCCATGATCAAACAACTGCTCTCGCTCTTTACGTATGAAAATGTTCCCTTGAAATCTGTGGGGAAAGGATACCTGATGTTGGGAGGCAGTACGGACTTACAAAAGGGTCCGGGTTATTTTGCTGGAGACCTCAGCGGCATTACTGCAAAAAAAGCACCTTTTTGGTTTTCTCCCTTTTACAAACCCGGGAAAAAAATTGCGAAAACCAGGGATTGGAATAAGAAGCTGGAAGCAATTGTGGAGCAAGCGCCCAGTTGGGACATTGGATTTGTAGTGGGCGTACCCGCATGGATCCAGATGTGCATGGAGATGATCATTGAACGCCACAAGCTGAAGCATATCCATGAAATTTGGCCCAATTTGGCTTTCTTCTGCCATGGCGGAGTGGCTTTTGACCCTTATAAAAAAGGATTTGAAAAACTGCTTCGTCAGCCGATTACCTATATCGAAACCTATTTGGCGTCTGAGGGATTCATTGCTTATCAGGACAGACAATTCCCCGATGGAATGAAACTGGTGCTGAATGAACATATCTTTTTTGAGTTCGTACCGTTCAATGAAGAAAATTTTGATGCAGACGGGAACATCACCAACAAACCCCAATCATTCATGATTGATGAAGTGGAGGAAAATAAAGATTATGCATTGCTCTTGAGTACAAGCGCAGGCGCTTGGAGATACCTGATTGGAGACACCATCAAATTTGTGAACAAGGAGAAATCCGAAATCATCATCAGCGGAAGAACAAAACATTTTCTAAGTCTCTGTGGAGAACACCTCAGTGTAGACAATATGAACAAAGCTGTTCAGGTAGCCTCCGAAAAAATGAATATATCTGTCGCAGAATTTACCGTCAGTGCCATCAGTGAACCAGGTGCATTTGGACATCATTGGTTTGTGGGAACCGACGACAGGGTTGATCCCGAAGCACTGAAAAATATCATTGACGAAACATTGATTGAAATCAATGATGACTATGCAACAGAGAGAAAGAGTCCACTGAAGAATATTCAATTGAACGTGCTGCCCGAAAAAACCTTCTTCGAATTTTTAGAAAAAAAAGGGAAAATAGGCGGACAACATAAATTTCCCCGGGTTTTAAAAGGATCTTTGCTGGAAGATTGGAAAGACTTTCTTCACAAAGACAACTTTTAACTGCTTATGATTGAGGCAATTTTAAAGGGACTCGGATTGGGATTGATGCTTGCAGTTTCAGTTGGACCAGTCATTTTCACCATCCTCAAACAAAGCATCAATAATGGCCAACAAGGCGGATTCAGCTTTGTAGGAGGTGTATGGGTCAGCGATATCATCTGGGTGATCATCAGCAATTTGTTTTCTTCCCTTGTTGTTGCTTTGTTGAATTATAAAATAACCATTGGTATTGTCGGTTCAATATTTGTGCTTGGCCTGGGTATTTTTTATGTGTTTTTCAAGAGAGTACAAGTGGATGCAAACAATGTGATCATGGTTGATTTTGGTAGAAAAGATTTCACCAAAGCCTTTATGGCAGGATTCATCATCAACACACTCAACCCAAGTGTTATTTTATTTTGGTTGATCAATACCACTGCCTTTGCATCGAGTCACACACTTCCAGAAAGAACCGCATTGTTTGGAGTTTGCCTGGGAGTGAATATCATTGCAGATATTTTGAAAGTCATGCTTGCCGCTAAAATAAGGCATCAACTCACGCCACACAATATCAATATCATCAATAAGATATCAGGATCCATTTTAATCATATTTGCAATAAGCATTGCCTATGGAATTTTATTTTTGAATAAATGATCTATAAATTTTTCTTCATCATTTTTATAGCGTTGTGCTGCACAGCATCAACCCATGCGCAGGGAAGCGATATGATTTTACTGAAGAAAAAAAACAACAAAACATTGAAAAAGTATCTTGCAGAAACTCCCATCCACCTAATTACAAAAAACAATGAGCACATCAATGGCATGATCAAAAAAATAGACAGAGATAGCATCTTCATCAATACCTATGTCGAACGATCTGCCTACACGATGTGGGGCACTGCATTCTGGGACACCCTTTCCATTGCACTCATCAAAGTGCATTGCAATGAAGTCGGAGAAATTGTAAAACCAAGGGCTGGATTGGGTATCATTAGAAATGGATATTTATTTTTGGCAGGCGGAATCAGCTACGCAACACTGCATCTTGGAAATGCAGTAATATCAAATGAACCTCTTGATGGAGCTCTTTTGGCAAAGGCAGGGGCGGTTGCATTGGCTGGCGTTATCCTAAGAAAAACATATAGATCCACGGTAAAAATCGGCAAACGATACAAGTTGCATTATATCCCTTTAAAATAGAATCCCTTGCTCAGATTGTTGAAGAAAATATTTTTTATTCTGTTGATCTCACATTTGTTGTATGTGGTATTGCTGAGGTTCATGCTTCCTCCTATTACCATCACACAGATCAGCAGCCTGATTGAAGGAAACGGGTTCAAACGCAATCATGTTCCCATCAATGAAATTTCAAAAAATGCAAAGTTGGCAGTGGTGGCTTCCGAAGATCAACTATTCCCCGATCACAATGGCTTTGACATCAAAAGCATTCAGAAGGCACTCGATTTCAATAAAAAGAAAAAGGGTAAAAAAATCAGAGGAGCATCCACCATCAGTCAGCAGGTTGCCAAAAATGTATTCTTGTGGCAGGGAAGAAGCTGGATCAGGAAGGGCTTGGAAGTGTATTTCACTTTTTTGATTGAACTGGTTTGGGGCAAGAAAAGAATCTTGGAGGTTTACTTGAATGAAGCCGAGATGGGAAAAGGAATTTTCGGCATTGAAGCAGCAGCAAGAAAATATTTCAAAAAACCTGCATCCAAACTTACCCGAACAGAAGCTGCCATGATTGCCGCAAGTTTACCCAATCCAAAAAGATATACAGTGAAACCCCTCTCTGTTTATGTCGGCAGAAAATACCCATGGGTCATTCGACAAATGGGCAATTTGGATGATGATCCGGAAATTACAGACTTGATCAAATCAAGTAAGTAATTTATTTACCCATTGGATTGCTCCTTCGGTTCTACCTGGATCTTCTCCACTCACTTCATACCAGGGTGTTGCTTGATTAATCAAAATATCACGGTAATGATGATAGAGCAGTGCTCTTGTTTTCAGATCTGGATACTCACGGAGTTCATCTTTCACCCAAGGCAGATCAGGCTTGCAAAGAAGATAGCCATCATAGCTTCGCTGAAGAATTTCGTTTAAAATAAATGGATGACATTTCCCAAAAACAAACTCACACCAAACTTTCATCACATACATGTCTGTATCGATAAAGGCAAGTTTTTTTTCTTTCAGTTGCATGGATTGAATGAAGGCATCTTCTGCATTTGATTGACCTTTTGCCACCTTCAGTAAATCATCATATGTGTAATCTGTTCCGTGTTCCAGCAAAAAATCTCTGGCGTATTCTTTGCACCAATCTGTTTTGAAATAATCGGACAAGCGTTGACAAAGCGTGCTTTTGCCGGTTGACTCCGGACCAATGACAACGATTTTGAAAATTTTATTTGGAATCTGCTGATTCATTTGCCTTTTTTCTCCAGGTGATGAGTCCTGCAACTGCCATCACCAATAAGATGGCATAATAGCCTGCCGTGAAGGTATACCCTTTTACAAAATACAATGGGATGGATGCAATATTTGTGATGATCCACCAAATCCAGCTCTCCACTTTTTTTTTGGTCATCAACCACATCCCGGTGAATGCAGCTGCAGAGGCCAACGCATCTGCCCAGGGTATTGCCCCCGGATTGAAATACTGCTTGATCAGATAGAGACTTGTATAAATGATTGTATACACTGCAAGGAAAAATATGACTTGCGTGATCCAATCTTTTGTATTGGAATAACTGATGTGAACAACGGGTTGCAGTGCGATGTCTTTTCGCAACCAGTTGTACCAACCATAAACACTCATGATGGTATAGAAAAGATTGACTGTTGCTTCCCCATATAAGTCACCTTCAATACTCAGGTATACATATAAGATGGTACCAATCAGTCCAGATGGATAAACCCAGATATTTTCTTTTCTTGAAAACCAAACGGAGATGATGCCTGATAGTATGGCGACGATTTCCAGTGACTGCATCATATGAAAATATTACTCAGCTTCAGCGACTACTTCCGTTACCTCAGGAATCATGCGCTTCATCATGCCTTCGATACCGGATTTCAATGTGATCATAGATGATGGACAACCGCTGCAGCTCCCCTGAAGCATGAGCGTAACCACCCCTTCTTCAAATTTTTTGAATTGTATAGCACCTCCATCCATTTCAACGGCAGGCTTTACATAATTCTCCAACAATTCTTTGATGCGCTTTACCACATCCCCATCTTCTGACAAAACAATATTGCCATCGGTTGATTGTGAGGCTGGAAGCTCTTCTTCGTTTACGATGGATTTCCCATCCTCCAAATAATCTTTTAAAAACTGACGGATGGAGGGCTTTACATCCTCCCAATCAGTCTCCGCTGTTTTGGTAAGTGTTACAAAATTGCTGGCGATGAAAACACTTTTGACAAATGGAAAACTGAAAAGCTCCAAAGCCAGCGGTGAAGGCTTTGCCGCTTCAATATCCTGAAAATCAACACTTTTGCCAGGATACAGGAGTTTGTTGGCTACAAACTTCATGGTTTCTGGGTTGGGAGTCATCTCGGTGTAAATGCTAACAGTAATATTTCCAGTCTTGATCATATAATTGCTTGTTCAGCAAATTTAGCAAGAACTTAGAGCGTATGTTGGCAATGGAATGTAAAAAACTGCCCGCAAGGAGGCTTTTGAGGATTTTTTCCGTCTTTCGAAAGAAAAAGTCCGCCTTTCGGCGGACCGCAAGATTTCCCGAAGGAAATTGGATTTGCTAGCTATTTTTATAGAATTAATTTCCAAACAAAGCTACCTAAAGCACCTATTTGAACCTAACATATTATGTTCAATTGCGTGATCATATAAGTACATTACCTAAAAAAATATATACGACTGTATTTAATTGATTTTGTTGAATTTATATATTAGTTATTTACTTATTTTGTTTTCTATTTTTTAACCAAAAATATATTCCAGTGTTTATCTTGCGTACCAAAGGATATTGTACAAATGCGCATAAAATTAATTGCTGCCATTTTGCTTTTTACCCCTCAATTGAAAATCTTAGGGCAAAATAAAAATATAGCGCATACCTTCTTATCCAAGGTAATAAACCACAATTCCCCAGTCCAAATATTCAACTTCAATATACCTGTTGATCCCTTACCGATCCTCAAAATCGATGATCTTGAAAATACGTTCAACTTTACAGGACAAGGACTAACCAAAACTAAAAATGGACTCTTTTTAAACCCAATAGGAACAGGGAGACTGTACAAGTGGGAAGGTGATTCAAAAAAAGGAAATTGGATAAGAACTGATTCTACTTTTTTCTCAGGTTATAATTTCTTGAGTATGTTTTTCTCGATCGATACTTCCCTCTACTCATTTGGTGGCATTGGGTTTTGGCATGTCAATGGAAATCTTAGAAAGTACAACTATAGTGCACACGAGTGGAATGCAAAATTGCTTAGCAAATCAGTACCATGGCAACAGGATACAAAAAAATATTTTTATATAGATACAACAAACAAGATGATATATTTCAATGGTGTTGGAACTACACCAGACCAGAGTTTGATTTCAACTTTAGACAGCAGCTCTGCTAATAAGATCTATGCATTAGATATCAACAAAGGGCAATTAATATTGTTAGGTAGATATAAAATTGAAGATGGAGGTTTTTTGGGTCAGACACCTTGGGGAACAATTTCATCATTCACAACCCTATCAGATTTTAAGAACAATAAAATATATCAACTATCGGAAAAAGTTGAAAATAGTCTAATGCGGGTGTTGGCAAAAGCCAACAATAATAGATTTAACTGGCAGTACTCTTTTTGGTTGGACTCAGCTTTGTACTTTGCTGGTAGTAATTTGAAATACGATTCAGTTATAATAAAGAAGTCTGATCTTATTGAGACCAACAAAAGAGTATACACCCCATTGAAAGAAACAACAAGCGGACACAACACAGAATTAAAATCTTTTATACCATATTTAATTGTCACAGTTTTAATTGCCAGTAATGCTTTTTTTATTGTTGTATACAGAGCTGAAAAGAAAAAATTAAAGAACTCATCAGTTGCAATAGGGGAAACAAAAATTATGAGTGAAAAATATGCTTTGAATGAAACAGAGAAAAGCCTATTGAATATCATTATTGAAAATTCTAAAAAGAAAAAAATGACTTCAATTGCTGAAATCAATAATACATTGGGTTGTGCCAACAAAAGTTTTGAAGTACAAAAACGTCTTAGAAGTGACACAATCAATCAAATTAATTTAAAACTTTCATTCAATTTATCAACCAACAATAAAATTATAGAAAGAAGAAGAACTGACTTTGATGCGCGGAGTTTTGAATACTATATTGATTATACTTACCTTACTGCTGTTAAAGATTTATTGAACAGTCAGAACTAAATAGGGTTTGTACATCTTCGATCAAAAATCTTAATTACAGACAAAGCCAACAAAGTACTGCAAGAGCAAAGTGCTGTATATCCTACCAAATAGGAAACATTGATCTGGTTTGAATAAATACCAAATAAAGCCCAAGCAATTACATAGGCATATGAATATTGCTTAAATCTGATCAGAAAGTATACACCCAGAATAAAACCAATTACAATCATTGCAGCACTAAAAAAAGTTGGATCAATTGATCCGCCTTGCCATCCAATACCGACCAACAAAGCAGTAACATTCGCAATGGTAGCTACTGATATCCAGGCCAAGTAAACAACAAAAGGTTGTTGCAACCAAAATTTATAAGATGCCTTAGAAGGTCTTTCTAGATCCTGGATACGCAGAAATATTTTGCACAGAAAAACCAGTAAGCCTACCATAATCACCAATGAGAAGCCAAGCTGCAAGTAGTGCCAAGCCAGGATCCAACCGGCATTCAACAAACAAGTGATCTGAAAAGGAAAGCTGATTGCTTGCATGATCTTCTCTGACGCAGCATCACCCGCACCAAAGGAAATGGCAATGGAGAATACCACAAATCCAATCAGCAGAATATATATGATCCCCCAAATGCCAAATGTAAATCCGGCTGGTACAAAATAATTGGGATAGAACCCAGAAATCTGCCCTGTGTTCAGCCCATTGATAGGTAAAATATTGGCCAATGCATTCACTGCAATCACGATGATCAGCCCCAGAAGATTTAAAAACGCATTTATTTTGAGGTTCATAAAAGTATTTAATGCATTAAATTTAATTCACATATGTATTAAAAGTAAAAACGTTCCGAAAAATCGGAACGTTCTACTAATCAGAGCCCTCGGTGCATTTCAAAATACCTACTGGGATCTTTAAAAATGCACCAAAGACGAAAATGATAAATATTTATCATTTTGACAAATTAATATTTTCCCTCATAAGAGGATTAAAAAAGAAAAAATATCAAATAGCATAAAATCAAAATGAGTGCTGCAGCGTTTGCTCAGTCTGCCACACACCTGAATCCGGTA
>SXYR01000164.1 GCA_005788265.1 Bacteroidota bacterium
AACATTATAAACTAAAAAGCCTGGTATGAACATTTTCGTAGGTAATCTCAATTACAAAATGACCGGTGAATCACTCACCGAACTGTTCAGTCCTTATGGACAAGTAGCCTCATCAAGGATCATCATTGATAAGATCAGCGGGAGAAGCAAAGGCTTTGGCTTCGTAGAGATGCCCGATAATGATGAAGCGTTGAAAGCCATAGCCGCTATTCATGAAACAGAAGTGATGGGCAGAAAAATCATTGCAAGCGAAGCCCGGGCTCCTCAGCGTTGATGCGCTTATATTTACTTTCAAACAAGTAAATTGCGTTTGAAAGTATGCTTATGAAATCTTCTACAGTCATTGCCGGATGCATGAATTGGGGCCAATGGGGTATTAAGTTCTCGACCCAGCAATATTTAACACAGATCAAAAAAACAATTGAGTCAGGTGTTTACACATTCGATCACGCAGACATATACGGACATTATACCACGGAAGAAGAGTTTGGAAATGCCTTGCGGCTTGATCCCTCATTGAGGAACAACATGCAAATCATCACCAAATGTGGCATCTGCATGCTAACACCCAATCGTCCACTGCATCAAATAAAATCTTACAATACCTCCAAGACGCATATTTTGTCTTCTGTAGAGCAATCACTCACCAATTTTCACACAGATTATATTGATTTGCTGCTCATCCATCGCCCTGATCCATTGATGAATCCTTATGAGATTGCTGAGGCCTTCATGGCACTCAACCAATCCGGAAAGGTCAAACACTTTGGTGTATCTAATTTCACAGCAAGTCAGTTTTCAATGCTGCATCATTTATTTCCTCTCGAAGTCAATCAGATTGAATTATCCATCATCCATACCAAACCTTTTTATGATGGTGTTACAGACCAATGCATTGAAAAAAAGGTGATACCCCAAGCATGGTCACCCATGGGTGCTGGTAAAATTCATTTGAATGCCGAGGATGAAAGAAGCAGGAGGATCCTTTCAATGGCCTCTATCTTAGGAGAGAAATACAATGCGAGCTTTGATCAAATACTGATTGCCTGGCTGATGCAACATCCGTCCGGAATTGTCCCCGTGTTGGGAACTACAAAAATTGAGAGGCTGCAAGCTGCAATGGAAGCCAATTCCATTGAACTGACTAATGAAGAATGGCATATGTTGTTGAGGGCGTCCAATGGATTTGATGTTCCTTAATGCAATTGATATTTTTTAAACGCATCATTTGATCGTTGGATCACTTTATCCCCTCCATTTCGGAAATAAAATTTTGCTGCTGCAAGAGGATTTTTGATCAACCAATGCATGGCTTTCTTTACTCCCATTACCATCAAAGCATTGTCCAGTGCATCAGCAGTCATTGCATCACCTGCAACAACTGTTACCGCAATGATTTTATCGTGGATGGGACTTCCTTTCAACGGATGAACAATATGGCTATATTTTTTTTTCTCTGATGGCATGTATTTATTCATGCTGCCAGAAGTAGTAATAGCGGCATTGGACAATGGAATGACTGGCTCATCGGAATCAAAAGAATTTTCTGAAGAAGTTTGAATGGCTACATTCCAAGATGTTTTTCCAGGCGGGTGTCCGTTGGCGTATATTTCACCTCCCAATTCAACTAAAAAATCATTGATATTGTATTTTTTGAAAACAACTGCGATTTGATCCACTGAATATCCTTGAGCAATACCGTCACAATCTATTTGTACAGCCGGGTTGTCTTTTATCAAGCTATCCGCTTTCACAGCGATATGCTGAGCACCAATTCTTTTCATCACTTGTCTGATTTGGCTCCTGGAGGGGGGATATTCGTTGGACAGTGCGCTTTTCCAGAGTTCAATGATTGGTTTGCAGGTAATATCAAACGCCCCTTTCGTCATCGTAGAAATTTCGATTGCCTTTTCAACAACTTTTTTCATGTGAGCATCCATTGCAACTCCACGAGGATGTTGGTTGAACTGATTGATAAGCGAGTAAAATTTATACAGTGAGAGGGATGAATCAATCGATGCGAGCAGAGCATCTATGTCTTTTTTTATAATTGTATTTGAGTTGGCATAATATGTACAGTGGTAGGTTGTTCCTTGAGCAGATCCATTCAGTTGAAATTTGCACAATGAATCTTTGGAGGGTGAAATGGTGTGAATGAAAGAGAAAAAAATGATCAGTGACTGGATCATTGCAGAAAGATAATATTTCGAAAGGACTTGAAGGAGTATAAATAAAAAACCCTGATCGAATGAACGATCAGGGTTTTAATAAATATGGCACCTACCTACTCTCCCAGAAAATCTAGTACCATCGGCCATGAGGGGCTTAACTGCTCTGTTCGGTATGGGAAGAGGTGAACACCCTCGGCAAAAGCACCATAAGAAGCTTTCCCGAAAATTGGGAACAATAAGTTGATCATATTGGGGGTTGTAAACGGAGTAATAAAAAAAATTAAAGCTTACGGGCAATTAGTACTACTTGGCTTTACTGTTACCAGTTATACACCTATAGCCTATCAACGTCATAGTCTTTGACGACCCTTAAAAGGAAACTCATCTTAAGGAAGGTTTCACGCTTAGATGCTTTCAGCGTTTATCCTGTCTGTACGTAGCTACTCGGCAGTGCTCCTGGCGGAACAACCGATACACCAGCGGTACATACGACCCGGTCCTCTCGTACTAAGGTCATGTCCTTTCAATTTCCTAGCGCCCACCACAGATAGGGACCGAACTGTCTTGCGACGTTC
>SXYR01000165.1 GCA_005788265.1 Bacteroidota bacterium
CTCCAAAACATATCAACCCCATCTGTTTCTACTGTGCTGATATTTGGTACCCTGGGAATGCTTGTCCTGGCCATTGGACTGATAAGTTTTGTGGTTTTTCATCAGCGCAGAATTATCAAGTACCAAAAAAAGCTTCAGCGCCTTGAAGATGAACAACAGCAAATCTTACTCAATGCATCAATCAGATGGCAAGAGGAAGAACGACAGAGAATTGCGGCTGATCTCCATGACGATGCGGGCCCCTTATTGGCAACAGCCAGACTTTACCTCAATGACAATTTGGTCAAACAAGATATTGCTACACAACTGCAAAGTATTTACAACGCCAAACAAATCATTGATGACACCATCCAACTGATTCGAAATATTTCACATAGCCTGATGCCCCCTACCCTCAAAAATTTTGGATTGGAATCCGCCATCAATGATTTGTTCCAAAAAATCAGCGGTTCGGGTGCAATCAATGCCAGTTCGAGGTTTCATGAGTACAAAGAACGCATGGTTGCCCAAAAAGAATTGCTGATATTCAGGGTGTTGCAGGAACTCGTTAACAATATTCTCAAACACAGCAATGCCAGTTTTATACATCTTACTCAAAATATACTCAACGATAAGTTTTACATCTGGATCAACCACGATGGCAAAGGAATCACCCAAGAAGATTTTGAAAATATCAACAAGAGTTCTGTAGGACTCGGACTCAAAAACATCCAAAGCAGAATGAAAGTTCTGAATGCCAATATCCTCTTCGAAAAAGATCCAAGCCAAACCTTTTACAAGGTAACCATTGAATTGCCAGTTATTACAGGCAAATTGATTTGATTGGAAACTTTAAAAATGACTGTGCATGCAAGTAATTCGTGTCGGGATTGCCGATGATCATAAGATTTTTCGCAAAGGGGTTATACTTTCTCTCCGTCAGTATACCAATATTTCATTTGTAATGGAGGCGGAAAATGGCGATGATCTGTTGGAACAACTTAAAACCAATCAACCTGACATCATCTTGCTGGATCTTCGAATGCCAGGTAAAGACGGCATCGAAACGACCAAAGAAATAAGCAAGCGCTATCCAAATATCAAAATACTTATCATCACAATGTTTGAAGACGAAAGATATGTGAGCCATTTGATGGAAAATGGAGCCAACGGATACCTGCTTAAAAACTCAGAACCCGCCGAAATCAAAAAGGCCATCATGGAAGCATTTGTTCGGGGTTATTACCTGAGCAACTTTGTAAATCGCATCCTTCTGAAGAAATCCTCTGCACGAATGAAAAATGCTCCATCCCTCAACAATGAAATTGTTATTTCAGAAAGAGAAAAAGAAGTGGTGAGCCTCATCTGCAGGGAATTTACAGCAACTGAAATTGCTGAAAAATTATCTATCTCCCCTAGAACTGTAGAATCCATCAAAGATCGCCTGATGGAAAGATTTGGATTGAAAAACACCGCAGGACTGGTATTTTTCGCTGTAAAAAATGAGCTGATCGACTGAATTCTGAGCTGGAAGCTTGGCGGCTGTATACCACATCCATTTCATAACTTTGCAACGTATGAGTAAGAAAGGAAAAGTACTGGTTGCGATGAGTGGTGGTATTGACAGTACCGTTGTTGCACTGATGCTCCACGAGCAAGGTTATGAAGTAATTGGAATCACCATGAAAACATGGGATTATGCAACTGCTGGAGGAAGCAAAAAAGAAACAGGTTGCTGCAACCTAGACTCCTTCAACGATGCAAGAGCCGCTGCAGTGCATCATGGATTTCCGCATTATATAATTGACATCAGAGAAGAATTTGGAGATGCTGTCATTGAAAACTTCATTGAAGAGTACATGGCTGGGAGAACCCCCAACCCATGTGTAATGTGCAATACTCATATCAAATGGAGAGCCTTGTTGAAGAGAGCCAATGCGCTGGACTGCGAATTCATCGCGACAGGACATTATGCAAATATCAGAGAAGAAAACAATCGATTTGTTATAAGCAAAGGAATAGATGAGACAAAGGACCAGAGTTATGTACTCTGGGGTCTCCAACAAGACCTCCTCTCCAGAACCATCCTGCCACTTGGCAGTTACAGGAAGACAGCCATCAGACAAATGGCCCTTGATTTTGGTTATCCTGAATTGGCCAAAAAAAGCGAAAGCTATGAAATATGCTTTGTGCCGGACAACGACTACAGAGGTTTCCTGAAAAGAAATGTTGAGGGAATTGACGAAAAACTGAAAGGTGGTTTGTTCGTTGATAAGCATGGAAAAATATTGGGCAAGCACAGCGGATACCCTTTTTATACCATTGGACAAAGGAAGGGACTGGAAATTACTTTGGGCAAGCCAGCATTTGTAACTGCCATAGATCCATTGACCAATACTGTTGTTTTGGGTGATGAAGATGACCTGCTTAAAAACGAAATGCGTGTGGGACAATTGAACATGATTAAATATGATCATATAGAAGACAATACAACCTCGATTGTAAAAATTCGTTACAAAGACGCTGGCAATCAAGCTACCCTCTTCAACGATGGGAAAAATATACGGGTAACCTTCTACGACAATGCCAAAGGAATTGCACCCGGACAATCAGCCGTTTTCTATGAAGGGAATGACGTGATAGGCGGAGGAATTATTGAAAGAGATAAATAAGATGAACATAAACCGATTCATCATATGTGTTGCAATTTCC
>SXYR01000166.1 GCA_005788265.1 Bacteroidota bacterium
GAAGGAGCACAAGTATGTAGAGGAATGCGGTGCAATGAACGTGTTTTTTGTATTGGATGGCAAGTTGATCACACCCTCTTTGAATGCTGGAACCATTTTGGATGGCATCACGCGCAAGAGTGTCATCGATTTGGCAAAATCCTTGGGGAAAACAGTGGAAGAGCGCGATATCCTCATCGATGAGCTGGTAGAGGGTTATAAAAAAGGCACATTGACTGAGGCATTTGGAGCAGGAACAGCGGTCACCGTCTCAAAAATTGAAGTTTTACAATATAAGGATGTCAGGATCAGCCTGGATGTTTCAAAGATGTCCGTGGCCGATGAGTTGAAGCAAAAAATGGCAGCCATCAAGGACGGCTCAGCAGTTGATGCTTTTGGTTGGATGGTCAAGACAAATGCCTGATTTTCCTCTATAAAATTTTAAATCTTGGCTTTGCTTTTTAGAAAAAAGCTCCTACCTTTGCCCTCCCGTTAAAAAAAGGGGTAGCATGCCTACAATTCAACAATTAGTAAGAAAAGGAAGAGAGATCATCAAGGCCAAAAGCAAGTCAAGGGCCCTTGATGCTTGTCCTCAGCGTCGCGGTGTTTGCACCAGGGTATATACTACAACACCCAAGAAGCCCAATTCGGCTTTGAGGAAAGTTGCGAAAGTGCGTCTGACAAACAAGGTGGAAGTCATCGCATATATTCCAGGTGAGGGACACAATCTTCAAGAGCACTCTATCGTGTTGATCAGAGGCGGACGTGTGAAGGATTTGCCGGGTGTTCGATACCACATTGTAAGGGGCAGCTTGGATACTGCAGGTGTGAAGGACAGAAAAAAGAGTCGTTCTAAATATGGCACCAAGCGCGAAAAAGCAAAAAAATAAACCAAATCACAACGAAACCTTAATATAAATGAGGAAGACCAGAGCAAAAAAATTACCCTTAGCCCCAGATCCAAAGTTCAATGATACATTGGTAACACGTTTTGTAAACAATGTTATGTGGCAGGGAAAGAAAGGCGCATCTCTAACTATTTTCTATGATTCTTTGGAGAAAGTATCAAAGATGACCGGTGAGGATGGATACGAAATTTGGAGAAAAGCGTTGTCAAACGTTACACCTGCTGTTGAGGTGAGAAGCCGTCGCATCGGTGGTGCAACCTTCCAGATTCCTTCTGAAGTTCGTCCCGATAGAAAAATTTCTCTCAGCATCAAGTGGTTGGTGCGTTTTGCGAGAGAGCGCAATGGCCGCAGCATGGCAGATAAGCTCGCCAATGAGATTGTAGCAGCAAGCAAAGGTGAAGGCGGTGCATTCAAGAAAAAAGAAGATACCCATCGCATGGCAGAAGCTAACAAGGCTTTTGCTCACTTCAGGATATAATTGTACTGAATAAAATCTTAGCAAAAGGGCCGATCCATCGGCCCTTTTTTATTTTCATTTCTCCCAGTCTTGTACTAACTTTGCACCCGCAAAAACAGCCCAGCAAAAGGCTTGAACGAACAACCAACTAAACAATACAATCAGTCATGGCAGACTTAAAATTTCAACGCAACTTCGGAATTGCCGCACACATCGATGCTGGTAAAACCACAACAACAGAGCGCATCTTGCGTTACACTGGAATGATTCACAAAATCGGTGAGGTGCACGATGGTGCCGCAACAACTGACTGGATGGAACAAGAAAAAGAGCGTGGCATCACCATTACATCTGCTGCAGTAAGCTGCCAGTGGAATTTCCCTACCGTATTGGGTAAGGCAACTCCAGACACCAAAAATTATTATTTCAATATCATCGATACACCGGGTCACGTAGACTTCACTGTTGAGGTGGAGCGTTCCATGCGTGTATTGGATGGATTGATCGCATTGTTCTCTGCAGTGGATGGTGTTGAGCCACAGTCTGAGACAGTTTGGCGTCAGGCCAACCGTTACAAAGTTCCACGCATTGGATTCGTAAACAAAATGGACCGCAGTGGTGCGGATTTCTTGATGGTAGTAAACCAGGTCAAAGAAATGTTGGGTGCGAAAGCAGTTCCGCTTCAATTGCCAATCGGTGCTGAAGATAATTTCAAAGGGGTGGTTGACTTGATCAAGATGAAAGGAATCATATGGCATATGGAAACAGAGGGGATGACTTTCGATGAGATTCCTGTTCCTGCTGATATGTTGGAAGAAGTAAATCAATGGAGACAGAATCTGATTGAAGCAGTTGCTGAATACGATGATAAATTGTTGGAGAAATTCTTTGAAGATCCAAATTCCATCACGGAAGATGAAGTGCATGAAGCCATTCGCAAAGCAGCGATCGATTTGAGCATTGTTCCAATGATGTGCGGTTCTTCATTCAAGAACAAAGGGGTACAAACTGCACTGGATGCAGTGTGCAGATACCTTCCTTCACCGGTGGATATTGACGCAGTAGAAGGAATCAATCCGGACAATGGTGAAACCATCACCCGTAAACCAGAAGCCTCAGAACCTTTTGCAGCGCTTGCTTTCAAGATCATGACAGACCCGTTTGTAGGACGCTTGGCGTTCTTCCGTGTTTATTCCGGACACCTGGATGCAGGTTCTTATGTGTTGAACGTAAGAAGCGGAAAGAAAGAACGCATCAGCCGTATCATGAAAATGTTTGCAAACAAGCAGAATCCTATTGACTTTATTGAAGCAGGTGATATCGGTGCTGCTGTTGGTTTCAAAGAAATTAAAACAGGAGATACACTCTGTGATGAGGATCATCCTATCGTGTTGGAAAATATGTTTATTCCTGAGCCTGTAATCTCCATTGCAGTTGAGCCAAAGGCACAGGCAGACGTTGACAAGATGGGACTGGCTATTTCAAAATTGGTAGAAGAAGATCCAACCTTGCGTGTAAAGACAGATGAAGAAACAGGCCAGACCATTCTGAGTGGAATGGGTGAATTGCACCTTGAGATCATTGTTGATCGTATGCGCAGAGAATTCAAAGTAGAAGTAAACCAGGGAGCACCGCAGGTTGCGTACAAAGAAGCATTTCAGGCTACCATCGAACACCGTGAGACGTTGAAAAAACAGTCTGGTGGTCGCGGTAAGTTTGCGGATATTGTATTTGAAATGGGACCAGCAGATGCAGAATGGCTGAAAGAAAATACGGGAAAACAAATGCAGTTTGTGAATGATATTTTCGGAGGATCTATTCCACGTGAATTCATTCCAGCGATTCAAAAAGGTTTTGAGCAATCCATGTCCACTGGTGTATTGGCCAACTATCCAGTTGAGCACATGAAGATCAGGATATTTGATGGAAGTTTCCACCAGGTGGACTCTGACTCCATGTCATTTGAATTGTGCGCAAAGTCCGGTTTCCGTGAAGCAGCACGCAAGGCAAAACCTGTATTGTTGGAGCCCATCATGAGAGTGGAAGTAATTACTCCAGAACAATACATGGGAGATGTAACAGGTGACTTGAACAGGAGAAGAGGTATGTTGGAAGGAATGGACAGCAGGGCAGGTGCTCAGGTTATCAAGGCGAAAGTTCCTTTGAGCGAAATGTTTGGATATGTTACCCAGTTGCGTTCATTGTCATCCGGACGCGCTTCGTCCACCATGGAGTTCTCTCATTACAACCCTGCACCGAACAACATTGCAGAGGAAGTCATAGCGAGGGTGAAAGGCAAAGGCAACTAAGATTTCATTCAATTGAAATTCAAATAGTTAAGTCCCGGGAAACCCCGGGACTTTTTTCATACCCGCCCTCAAAAAATCGAATTAAAATTTATGGCAAATCTTTTGTGTGGAATGCTATGAATTCTTACCTTTGCATCCCCATTAAAAAATGGGATAATATCATATGTCACAGCGTATCAGGATAAAATTGCAGTCATACGACCATAATTTGGTCGACAAATCGGCGGAGAAGATTGTTAAAACTGTGCGCAGCACGGGTGCCGTTATTACTGGTCCAATTCCCTTGCCTACGCAAAAGAGAATTTTCACAGTATTGAAATCTCCGCATGTGAACAAGAAGGCGCGTGAGCAGTTCCAATTGAGTACGCACAAGCGTTTGCTTGACATTTATACTTCATCATCCCGCACAGTAGATGCACTGAGCAAGTTGGATCTTCCTAGTGGTGTGGATGTTGAAATAAAGGCCTGATGAGGGTCTGTCCCGATCCGTCGGGACGCAGTTCTTTATATTCATCTCCCAATTGATTGCCGTTGGCATGATAAAAAGGAGCGCTGAAAAATTTTTTCTCTCGAATGAGAGTTGAAATATAAACAAGCCCTTCGAGGTTTGTTTACTGTCGGTACTTCCCACCAGTAGATGGTAAAAGGGGAAAAGGTCGATAGCAAACTGGGATTGAAGCGAGGTCATACCTCACTGTCCATTTAACCGAAAAGGGGCAAAAATTAAAAACAATGAAAGGAATTATCGGTAAGAAAATTGGGATGACCAGCATCTTCGGTCCCGACGGCAAGCAAACAGCTTGCACAGTCATCGAAGCAGGCCCTTGTGTAGTAACACAAGTTAAATCAAAGGACAGCGATGGTTACACAGCCGTCCAGTTGGCCTTCGGTGAGAAAGTTGAAAAAAGAGCCAATGCTTCAGAAAAAGGACATTTTGCAAAGTCCTCTTCCACTCCAAAAAGTTTTGTAAAAGAATTCAGGGATTATAGCCTTGAAAAAAACCTAGGTGAGTCCATTACTTGTGACATTTTCGCTGAGGGCGAAAAAGTTGATGTAGTTGGAACTACCAAGGGTAAAGGTTTTCAGGGTGTCGTAAAGCGCCATGGTTTCAGTGGTGTCGGTGAGCAATCACACGGACAACACGATCGCCAGCGTGCGCCGGGATCTATCGGTAACTCATCCGATGCGTCAAGGGTATTCAAAGGAATGCGCATGGCCGGTCGCATGGGAAATGACCGTGTTAAAGTAAAAGGATTGAAAGTGGTGAAGATTTTCCCTGAGAAAAACTTCATTCTTGTGAGCGGGTCAATACCTGGACACAACGGTTCAATCGTATACATTCAGAAATAATTCAACGCATCATCATGCAACTAGAAGTATTATCAATAAAAGGAAGCAAGACAGGCAGGACAGTTGATTTGCCTGAGGAAATATTTGGTGCAGAGCCAAACAACCATGTGATTTACCTAGCTGTCAAGCAGTTTCTTGCTGCACAGCGCCAAGGAACCCACAAAGTCAAGACACGTGCTGAGGTAAAAGGTGCCAGCAGAAAATTGCACCGTCAGAAAGGTACAGGTGGTTCACGTAAGGGAAACATCCGCAACCCATTGTACAAAGGTGGTGGTACCATTTTTGGTCCAAAGCCTCACAGCTACGATATCAAACTGAATCGCCGTGTGAAAGACCTCGCGAAGATCAGTGCGCTCAGCCACAAGGGCAAAGAGAATGCAGTAGTGGTGGTAGAGGATTTGAAGTTGGAAGCTCCTAAAACAAGTGTATTTGCAAATATGTTGAAGGACCTGAAGGTGAATGACAAGAAAGCATTGTACCTCATGTCTTCCATCGAAGAGAATGTATTTGTAAGCGCTAGAAATATTCCATCTGTCTTGGCAACCGCTCTTTCTGACATCAATACATACGATGTAATGAATGCAGATGTGTTGGTGTTGACAGAATCAGCAGCGAAGATGTTTGCGGATTTGGAAGAAGGCGTAGAAGCTTAATTGATTAACAAACGAATTAAATAATTGATATGAAACTTGCTGATGTACTTGTGAAGCCGATTCTTTCTGAGAAGGCCAATCAGCTTTCAGAAAAAAGACGCGTGTATTCTTTCAAAGTTGCGCGTGCAGCAAACAAGCTTGAAATTAAAAAAGCAGTAGAAGATTTCTATGGCGTGACTGTTGAAGAGGTAAGAACAGCTGTTGCACCTGCCAAGTCAAGAAGCCGTTCTACCAAGGCTGGTATCATCAGCGGAAGAAAACCTTCTTACAAAAAAGCATTTGTAACAGTCGGTGAAGGCGATACGATCGACTTGTACACAACAATTTAAAAATTCCTTCGGGTAAAAAAATAAAGAAATGGCATTAAAGAAGTACAAACCAGTAACGGCGGGAACAAGATGGAGAATTGGCAATGCATATGCAGAAATTACCACCTCTACTCCTGAGAAATCGCTTCTTGAGAAAGCAAAGTCAACAGCTGGTAGAAACGCACAAGGACGTCGCTCCATGCGCTACATGGGTGGCGGTAACAAGAAGATGTACCGCGTCATTGATTTCAAGCGCAACAAGTTTGATATCCCCGCAACTGTTGCAACCATCGAATACGATCCAAACCGTACAGCATTCATCGCATTGTTGAATTATGCCGATGGTGAGAAGAGATACATTCTTGCACCACAAGGATTGGAAGTAGGTATGACGGTAGTAAGTGGAAATGCTGTGGCTCCTGAAGTGGGAAATGCTTTGATGATGAAGAACATGCCCTTGGGTACCAACGTGCACAATATTGAAATGCAACCCGGACAAGGCGGCAAGATCGCTCGTTCTGCAGGTGCTTCTGCACAGTTGACCAACAAGGAAGAAAAATATGCTGTATTGAAAATGCCTTCTGGTGAATTGAGAAAAGTGTTGATCAACTGTTTTGCTACAGTTGGGGTGCTTTCCAACTCAGATCACAGCTTGGAAAGCATGGGTAAAGCAGGTAGAAACCGTTGGAAAGGCATTCGTCCTCGTAACCGTGGTGTTGCCATGAACCCAGTAGATCACCCAATGGGTGGTGGTGAAGGCAAGGCTTCAGGTGGACACCCACGCAGCCGCACAGGCAAGTATGCAAAAGGTGAAAAAACGAGAACGCTTGGAAAAGGCAGCGACAAGTTGATCATCCAACGCAAAAACGGAAATAAAATATCAAAATAATCAGAACACATAACAAGCAATAAACCATGGCTCGTTCAATAAAAAAAGGTCCGTACATAGCGGCAAAACTTGAGAAGAAAGTAGTTGCGATGAATGATGGCAAATCCAAGAGAGCAGTTGTGAAAACTTGGAGCCGCAGAAGCACCATCTCACCTGACTTCGTAGGTCACACGTTTGCAGTACACAATGGAAACAAGTTCATACCTGTCTATGTAACTGAATTCATGGTTGGGCACAAATTGGGAGAATTTGCTCCTACCCGTAATTTCAAAGGTCACTCAAGTAAAAAAGTAGTTTAATAATTGTTGGACACAATCCGGCAACTGAAAAATAAAAATATGGAAGCAGTAGCAAAATTGAGAAACTATCCCACATCACCACGTAAGATGCGCTTGTTGGCGGATCATATCCGTGGCATGGAGGTAGAGAAGGCAGTAGCGATTCTGGAGCATCATCCACAGCACAGTGCAACACCCCTTCGCAAGTTGGTGATGTCTGCAGTGAGCAACTGGAAGCAAAAGAACGAGGGCGGCAATGTTGAAGCATTGGTGGTGAAAACCATTTTTGTGGACGGCGCACGCTCTATCAAACGCATGTTGCCAGCTCCACAGGGACGCGCATATCGCATGAGAAAGCGCAGCAATCATGTCACTGTTATTGTTGATGCAAAAAATTAAGAACAAACAAACTGAATTATAATGGGTCAAAAAACGAATCCAATTGGCAACAGGTTAGGCATCATCCGCGGATGGGAAAGCAACTGGTATGGCAATAAAAAAGATTACGCGAACAAGCTTATCGAGGACAACAAGATCCGCAACTATCTCAATGCCCGTATCAACAAAGGCGGTATTGCGAAAATTGTGATCGAGCGTACGCTGAACAAGCTGATCGTAACCATCCATACTTCCAAGCCTGGTATCATCATTGGTAAAGGTGGTGGAGAAGTTGACAGGGTGAAAGAAGAGTTGAAGAAACTGACCGGAAAAGAAGATGTTCAAATCAACATCCTTGAAATCCGTCGTCCAGAATTGGATGCAAACATCGTTGGTGAGACCATCGCCAAACAAATTGAAAACCGTATCAACTATAAGCGTGCCATCAAAATGGCCATCGCTTCCACCATGAGATTGGGTGCCGAAGGAATCAAGATCAAAGTAGGCGGACGTTTGGGCGGTGCAGAAATTGCACGTGCGGAAGAAATCAAGCAAGGCCGTGTTCCACTGCATACATTCAGAATGGACATTGATTATGCTTCTGTTTTTGCTCAAACTGTTTACGGTAAGATCGGAATCAAAGTATGGATCTGTAAAGGTGAAGTATTGGCGAAGCGTGATTTGAATCCAAATTTTGTAGGTGGAAAATCTGAAGCAGCTGAAAAAAGAGATGCACGTGGTGGCGGTGGAAGAGATGACAGAAGAGGCGGTGGAAGAGACGACAGAAGAGGTGGCGGAAGAGACCGCAGGGGTTAATCAATAAAAAAGTATTCATTAAAAATACTGTAACATGTTACAACCGAAAAGAACGAAACACAGAAAAGCGCAGAAAGGAAGAATCCGTGAAGTTGCCAAGCGTGGAACAACATTGGCTTTTGGTTCATTTGGACTGAAAGCATTGGAACCAGTTTGGATGACCAACAGACAGATCGAAGCGGCTCGTCAGGCACTGACAAGAGCCATGAAGAGAGAAGGAAATGTTTGGATTCGCATATTCCCGGACAAGCCCATTACGCGCAAGCCACAGGAGGTGAGAATGGGTAAGGGCAAGGGTAATCCTGAATTCTGGGCTGCAGTTGTTGAACCAGGAAGAATCATTTTCGAACTGGAAGGTGTGAGCCTCCAGATCGCGCAGGAAGCATTGGATCTTGCTGCGGCAAAACTTCCCATTAAAACCAAATTTATCGTGCGCAGAGATTACGCGGCGTAAGCATAACAGATAAACCCAAGGACATGTCAAAGAAGATTGATTTTTTAAAAAGCATTGTTTCGCTGAGTGAATCAGACATCAGATCGAAGATTACAGAAGATGAATCTCGTTTGAAAAAATTGAAATTTGCCCATGCGATCACTCCTCTTGAGAATCCCATGAGCATCCGCTCATTGAGAAAGGATATTGCGAGACTGAAATCGGAATTGAAAAAAAGAACACTCGCTTAATCAGGAGAAACATTAAAAACTTATTCCGGATTTACCGGGAGATAAAATGAAAAGAAATGGTTGAAAGAAAACTTCGCAAAACCAAAACAGGGACAGTAAGCAGCGACAAGATGAATAAAACCATCACTGTTGCAGTGGAGAGAAAAGTGAAGCACCCTATTTACGGAAAGTTCGTAAAGAAGACTACCAAGTTCCATGCCCATGATGAAAAGAATGAAGCAAAACCTGGCGATGTCGTGAAAATTGAAGAAACAAGACCCCTCAGCAAAACAAAGCGCTGGAGACTTGTAGAGATCATTGAAAAAGCAAAATAATTTTAAGCAATATTCGTCAACTCAACGGTGTAAGCCGTTTAAAATAGAAAAAAATGATTCAGCAAGAATCCAGATTGAATGTAGCAGACAACAGTGGTGCCAAAGAGGTTTTGTGTATTCGTGTGTTGGGGAACAGTGGACAAGACTACGCGAAAATTGGTGATAAGATTGTTGTTACTGTGAAGGATGCTATTCCTGCAGGCGGTATCAAAAAAGGTACAGTTGCCAAAGCAGTAATTGTCAGAACCAAAAACAAGCTTCGCAGAAAAGATGGTTCTTATATCCGTTTTGATGACAACGCAGTTGTGTTGCTCAATCAGGCAGATGAACCAAGAGGTACCCGTATTTTTGGTCCGGTTGCCCGTGAATTGAGAGACAAGGGATACATGAAAATTATTTCACTCGCCCCTGAAGTACTTTAATTAAGCAAACAAGCGTACAACGCGAAAAATAAAGACAATGAACAATAGATTCAAGCCCAAGTTCAACATTAAAAAAGGTGATTCGGTTGTAATCATCTCAGGAGATGACAAGGATCTCAAGAAACCACGCAAGGTGCTTGAGGTATTCCCTGACAAATCTCGTGTATTGGTTGAAGGCGCAAACATCGTTACCCGTCACACCAAGCCATCAGCTCAGAACACGCAAGGTGGTTTGATCAAAAAAGAAGCATCCATGCATATCAGCAATGTAATGTTGTGGGATGCGAAAAAAGAGACTGGTACAAAAGTGAAAAGAACCAGAGAAAACGGAAAATTGGTAAGAGTATCTAAAAAATCAGGGGAGGTAATTAAATAATGAGAACTGCAACATATACACCCAGACTGCAAGCCAAATACCAAAAAGAAGTGGTACCGGCTTTGATGAAAAAGTTTTCATACAGCACAGTTATGCAGGTTCCTAAACTCACAAAAATCTGTTTGAACAGAGGTGTGAATGGAGCTGTGTCTGACAAGAAGCTCATTGATATTGCTTTGGATGAATTATCAATGATCTCCGGACAAAAAGCTGTTGCTACAAAATCTAAGAAGGATATCTCCAACTTCAAGTTGAGAAAAAGCATGCCCATTGGCGCACGCGTAACATTGCGTGGTGTCAAGATGTTTGAATTCCTCGACAGGTTGATCGCTGCATCTCTCCCACGTGTACGTGACTTCAAAGGTGTCAGTGAAAAATCATTCGACGGCCGCGGCAACTATACGCTGGGCGTAACCGAGCAAATTATTTTCCCGGAAATTGATATTGACAAGGTTACCAAGATCACCGGCATGGATATCACTTTCGTCACTACAGCTCAAACCAACGAAGAGGCATACGAATTGTTGAAAGAGATGGGTATGCCATTCAAAAACATTAAAAAAGACTAAACGTAACATATGGCAAAAGAATCGGTAAAAGCCAGACAGAGAAAAAGGGAGCAGATGGTTGCTAAGTTTGCTGAAAAACGTGCAGCGCTGAAAGCCGCAGGTGATTGGACAGCACTCGACCAACTTCCAAAAAACTCATCAAAAGTCAGGTTGAAAAACAGATGTCAATTGACGGGTCGTCCAAAAGGTTATATGAGATTCTTCGGGCTCTCAAGGGTAACTTTCCGCGACATGGCACTGGCAGGAAAGATTCCAGGAGTTAAAAAAGCTAGCTGGTAATCCATCAGAATTAATTATTAAACACAAACCGAAATACTCCCGATAACAAGGGACTAAGGAGGGACAAAATATGACAACAGATCCAATTGCAGATTTTCTAACCAGGATTAGAAATGCACAAATGGCGGGACACAGAATCGTAGAGATTCCAGCTTCCAACTTGAAGAAGCGCATCACTGAGATTTTGTATAACCAAGGATACATCTTGAAATACAAGTTTGAGGACGATAGCAAACAAGGTGTAATCAAAATCGCTTTGAAGTATGATCCAAATACCAAGGAGCCTGCGATCAAGACCATGGAACGGGTATCTCGTCCGGGTTTGAGACAATACTCAAAACCACTTGACTTCAAAAGAGTTAAAAATGGTTTGGGTATCGCCATCCTTTCCACCTCAAAAGGTGTGATGACAGACAAGGATGCAAAAGCTCAAAATGTTGGTGGTGAAGTACTTTGTCACGTTTATTAAAAAAAACTACTATGTCTCGTATAGGTAAAAAAATCATTGAACTTCCAAAAGGTGTAACCCTTGCTGTAGGGAGTGATAATACCGTAACCGTAAAAGGTCCGAAAGGTGAATTGAAGCAACAAATTGACCGTGACATCACAGTTACCGTTAATGAAAATGTTGTGGAGTTCAAAAGACCAACTGATCAAATTAGGCACCGTGCGCTGCATGGCTTGTACAGAGCTTTGGTGAACAACCTGGTGAACGGGGTAACCAATGGATTCAAAAAGGAATTGGAATTAGTGGGTGTTGGTTTCAAGGCAGCCAATCAAGGCAATATCCTTGATCTTTCCCTGGGTTATTCTCACAACATCATTTTTGAAGTACCCAAAGAATTGAAGGTGTCAACTACACAGGAAAAAGGTGACAACCCAAGAATTTTTCTGGAAGGTATAGACAAGCAATTGCTCGGGCAGGTTGCTGCGAAGATCAGAGGATTGAGAAAACCTGAACCTTACAAGGGCAAGGGTGTGAAATACAAAGATGAATACATCCGTCGCAAGGCAGGTAAAGCAGCTGGTAAATAATTAAATTAAACACCCTGGCAGCATCAGGGAAAACTATAACAAGATGAACGTTAAATCATTAAGAAAACAAAGAATCAAGTATACCATTCGCAAGAAGGTATCAGGTTCTGCACAGTCTCCCAGGCTCGCTGTTTTTAGAAGCAATACAGATATATACGCTCAATTGATCGATGACATCAATGGAACGACATTGGCTGCTGCTTCTTCAAAAGACAAAGAGATCGCAGCACAAAAAGGAACCAAAACCGAAAAAAGCAAGTTGGTTGGACAAGCAATCGCCAAAAAAGCTGTAGCACTTGGACTCTCATCATGCGTGTTTGATCGCGGTGGATTCCTGTACCACGGAAGAGTAAAGGCAGTTGCTGAAGGTGCACGTGAGGGAGGACTTACATTTTAATTCATTCAAATCAATAATTAGATGTCAAAAGTAAATTACAGCAGAGTTAAGGCCGGAGACCTTGAGTTAAAGGAGAAAGTAGTAGCTATCAACCGTGTTGTGAAAACAACCAAAGGTGGTAGGGCATTTAGTTTCTCTGCATTGGTTGTAGTTGGAAATGAGCAGGGAGTGGTTGGACATGGACTCGGAAAAGCAAAAGAAGTTCAGGAAGCAATCACAAAAGGCATTGAAGATGCAAAGAAAAACCTGATCAAGGTTCCAGTGATGAAAGGGACCATTCCACACGACCAGTATGCAAAAGAAGGTGCTGCAAAAGTTTTGATAAAGCCTGCTGCACACGGTACGGGTGTGATCGCTGGAGGCAGCATGCGTGCTGTATTGGAAAGCGTTGGTGTGACAGACGTGTTGGCTAAATCACTCGGTTCTGCCAATCCACACAATGTGGTGAAAGCAACTTTCAAAGCGTTGGCAATGCTTCGCGAACCAATCCATGTTTCTAAAACAAGAACAATCGGTTTGAAGAAAGTCTTCAATGGTTAAATGAATAAATCATCGTTTAAAACAAACCCAAGGGTTTCAATATGAAAAAGCTTAAGATTACCAAAGTAAAAAGTGTGATTGATCGTCCAGAACGTCAAAAGCGTACAATGGAAGCACTCGGATTGCGCAAGTTGCATGCATCTGTTGAGTTGGAAGCCACTCCTCAAATTCTTGGAATGGTAAAGAAAGTTACACACTTGGTTAAAGTAGAGGAACTGTAGGACAAATCCCTGTTTGTCTTTATTTTAGAAAATACATACGAGTGGTCTCAGGGAGACTGCGTTGAGTAAAACAAGAAAAAAATGAAACTACACACTTTAAAGCCTGCAGAAGGCGCTACAAAAAGAGAAAAAAGATTGGGTCGCGGTGAAGCTTCCGGACACGGTGGAACTTCAACAAAAGGTAACAAAGGTGGACAAAGCCGCGCAGGTTATAAATCTAAAAGAGGTCACGAAGGTGGTCAGATGCCTATTCAGCGTCGTATTCCAAAAATTGGATTTAAAAATATAAGCAGGGTAGAATACAAAGTGTTCAACCTGGGACAAGTTGAAACCCTTGTTGAAAAATATGAACTTTCATCATTCAGCATGGAAAACTTGTACATCAACGGACTTATCAATCGTACCGACAAAGTGAAAATACTTGGAAACGGTGCCATCAGCAAGAAAGTTGATTTTAAAGTAAACGCTGTTAGTGAAAAGGCTAAAGCCGTCATCGAAGCTGCTGGCGGATCTGTTGAAATCATTAAATAATTTTCTCAGTGAAAAAATTCATCCAAACAATCAAGAATATTTGGAGCATTGATGAACTAAGATCAAAGATCAGCATCACCTTGTTGCTCATCCTGGTTTACAGATTCGGTGCACACGTCTCATTGCCCGGTATTGATCCAAATAAACTTGATCTTGAGAGCGCTAAAAAGGGCCTGTTGGGCATATTCGATACGTTTGCAGGTGGCTCATTCACCAATGCATCCATCTTTGCATTGGGTATCATGCCTTATATCTCTGCTTCCATCTTCATGCAGTTGCTGACCATCTTTGTTCCTCAAATGCATAAGATTCAAAAAGAAGGTGACAGCGGAAGAAAAAAAATCAATCAGTGGACAAGGTATATTACAGCACTGGTAACCATGTTCCAAGCCGCTGCATACGTGGCTTATTTGAAAAATGTGAGCAGAGACGCTTTGATCGATGCTTATCAACCATACTTCTGGCTTTCTACTGTGATCGTGCTAACAGCAGGTACACTTTTCGTTATGTGGTTGGGTGAAAAAATCCAGGACAAGGGATTGGGAAATGGAACCTCTATCATCATCATGGTGGGTATTCTAGCTCGTCTTCCACAATCATTCATCGGTGAATTGGGTGCAAAACAAACACGTGGTGGCGGTGGACTGCTTTTGTTCCTTATTGAAATTGCATTTTTAATTGTCATTGTACTCGGATTGATATTATTGGTTCAGGGCGTGCGAAAAGTCCCCGTGAGCTATGCAAAACAATTGGTTGGAAACAGAGCACTTACTGGTGCAAGACAATTTCTGCCATTGAAAGTGAATGCATCAGGTGTGATGCCCATCATTTTTGCACAAGCAATCATGTTCCTTCCAACCTTGTTCTCCTTCACCAATTTGGAATCAGGTCAGGGTATTGCAAGAATCTTCAATGATCCAAGCAATATTTGGTACATGACGATTTATGTCATCATGGTCATTGCATTTACATTCTTATATACAGCACTTATTTTCAATCCAAAGCAAATGGCTGATAGCCTGAAGCAAAGCAATGGATTTATACCTGGTGTAAAACCTGGGCAACCAACAGCCGACTACATTGGTCAGGTGATGGATCGAATTACATTGCCAGGTGCTATTTTCCTTGCAGCAATTGGTATCCTTCCGGGCATCGCACAACAACTGGGTGTCACCCAATCTTTTGCGTCATTCTTTGGGGGCACATCATTGTTGATCATGGTTGGTGTTATACTTGACACATTGCAGCAAATCGAAACACATTTGTTGATGAGACAATATGATGGATTGGTTTCCGGTGGAAGAATTCAGGGAAGACAACCTGTAACAACAAGTACCATTTAAAATGATCCGGATCAAGACCAACGAAGAAGTTGAGTTGATCCGCGAAAGTGCACTTCTAGTCAGTCGCACCCTAGCTGAGCTCGCATCCATATTAAAGCCGGGAATCACAACAGCGCAATTAGACAAACGTGCTGAAGAGTTTATTCTCTCCCAAGAGGCTGTTCCATCTTTCAAGAATTACAGAGGTTATCCATTTGCAACATGCATTTCTGTAAATGATGCCGTAGTACATGGCTTCCCTACAAGCAAGGAGCTGAAAGAGGGAGATCTTGTTTCAATAGATGTTGGTGTATATAAAAATGGCTTTCACGGTGACAGCGCATACACATTTGGATTGTCGCCTGTTCTGGAAGAGCATCAATTGCTGATGAAGGTTACCAGAGAGTCACTCATGCTGGGCATTGAAAAAGCAGTGAACGGAAACAGGGTTGGGGATATTTCAAATGCCATCCAAGAATATACTGAAAGAAAATATCATTTTGGTGTGGTCAGGGAATTGGTGGGACATGGATTGGGGAAACACCTTCACGAAGATCCACAAGTACCTAATTATGGTAAAAAAGGCGCTGGCCCTAAGCTCAGAGAAAACATGGTCATTGCCATCGAACCGATGATCAATCTGGGCACCAAGGATGTAATCTATGATGATGACGGATGGACCGTGCGAACAAGAGATGGAAAGTTTTCAGCGCACTACGAACATACCATCTGTGTAAAGAAAAACAAACCAGAAATTTTATCCAGCTTCGCTGAAATTGTTTTCCAGGAAAAAAACAATGCTGCTTTATTCAGTGATTACTGATCTTTCGTAACTTATATTTCTTCATACTACTTGCGTTTTTGTAAACAGTATGTTTATGAGCCAAATGCAAACCCGCAAAAAGCTTATTGTAATTGGTGGAGGAGCCGCTGGTTTTTTTTGTGCCATCAATGCGGCCAGATTGAATCCTTTGTTGGATGTTGTCATCCTTGAAAAATCCAGTAAAGTCCTGACAAAGGTAAAAGTTAGCGGGGGCGGACGTTGCAATGTTACACATGCGTCATTTGAAATCAATGACATGTTGGATGCCTACCCAAGGGGAAAGCATTTTATGCGGAAAGAATTGCATCAATTCTCTACAAAAGATACCATTGAATGGTTCAGAGAAAGGGGCGTCGAGCTGAAAGTCGAGTCTGATGGCAGGATCTTTCCTGTTAGCAATCAGTCTCAAACCATCATTGATTGTTTTTTGCAGGAAATCAACCAATACAATGTCAGGGTTGTTTACAATAAAGAACTCTCGTCCATTCGAAAGATGGCAAATGGATTTGAGTTGACTTTTAAAAACAGCGAAGAAAGGATTTCAGGTGTTGATTTCATCTGCATTGCTACAGGAGGCTTCCCTAAATTGGAATCATTCAAGTTCTTGATGGATGTGGGAGTGGACGTAGAACCTCCAGTGCCATCCTTGTTTACTTTCAACATTGCTGATAAACAATTGCATGCACTTATGGGAGTTTCAGCATCTCAAGCATTGGTAAAACTACCTGCATGTAAACTGGAGCAAAGAGGCCCCGTATTGATTACGCATTGGGGGCTCAGCGGCCCGGCAGTATTGAAATTGTCGTCCTATGCTGCCCGTGATTTGCAAAAACTTGATTACACTTTTGATGCAATTGTAAATTGGTGTCCCGCTTTCAATGAAAGCAGCATGTTGGAAAAGTTAAAAGCTGAGAAATCCTTGCAACGTGGACTCATTGGCACCAAAAACATATTTTCATTGACCGCAAGGCTATGGGAGTATTTGCTGCTGAAGTCCGATGTTGATCCGGCCTGCAGCTGGCAGGAGATCCAACAGAAAAAACTTGTCCAGCTTTCCAAAAACATATGCAGCGATCATTATCAGGTTCGTGGAAAAACTACCTTCAAAGAGGAATTTGTAACTGCAGGTGGTGTGAAATTGAATGAAATTGACCCCCTTAGCATGCAATCCAGAAAGATCCCGGGATTATTTTTCGCAGGAGAAATCATTGACATCGATGGCATCACCGGAGGGTATAATTTTCAGCATGCTTGGAGCAGTGGGATGGTTGCGGCGAGAGCTATCAGCAGCCAACTTCAGTTGTAATCGTTGTAGTTGTTGCAATGGTTATAGTAGTTGTAGGATGTAAGTTATAAGTTGAGGGCTATTTGTTGTAAGTCTTGCTTTTTTTACATAATTTAATGTTTGTGGTATGCGTTATTGATGACTATCGTGATAACAATGACAACAATGACAACAACTGCAACAATTACAACAATATAGCATGGCATTCAATTCAAGACGTAATTTTATTACAACCCTCGCAAGTGCAACTGCAACACTTCCTTTTTTAACAGCAGTCAATCCTGCATTTGCATCTGAGGCCAAACATGTAAAATCTCTTTTTGATCATTCTTTGACTGGTAGTTTTTCATCAGATGATGACTTATGGGCTTGGATCAGAGAAGCGTATACAGTGAGTCCGAATATCATCAACCTCAACAATGGGGGAGTTGCGCCTCAGCCAAAGGTTGTGCAGGATGCGCATATCAGGTATTATCAATATTGCAACGAAGCTCCATCCTATTATATGTGGCAAATCTTAGATCAGGGCAGGGAACCATTGCGTGAAAGACTTGCCCATCTCTGTGGTTGTGATGCAGAGGAAGTTGCCATCAATCGCAATGCAACAGAAGGATTGAATACAGTGATTTTTGGGTTGAATTTAAAAGCAGGCGATGAAGTGGTATTGACCAAACAGGATTATCCCAATATGATCAATGCCTGGAAGCAGCGTGAAAAGCGAGATGGAATCAAATTGGTTTGGGTGGATATTCCACTGCCGTTGGAAGACGAAAATGAAATTGCCTCATATTATACCAAGGTCTTCACCGCAAAAACAAAAGTTGTCATGGTTACACACCTCATCAATTGGTGTGGACAAATCATGCCTGTAAGAAAAATTGCAGATGCTGCGCATCAGCGTGGAATTGAGGTGATTGCTGATGGTGCACATACCTTGGGACATTTTGCGTTCAACGTGCCAGATTTGGGATGTGATTATTTTGCTTCTTCGCTGCATAAATGGATGAGTGCTCCATTTGGCAGCGGTGTTTTGTATATCAAAAAAGAAAAGATCAAAAATGTTTGGGCATTGCTTTCCAACAATGAACCAGATGGAAGCGATATAAGAAAATTTGAATCCTTGGGTACTCGTTCATTTGCATCTGAGATGGCAATAGGTGCAGCCATCGATTTTCATGATGTGATGGGGAGCCAGCGGAAAGAAGATCGTTTGCGTTTTCTAAAGAATTACTGGGTTGATCATTTGAAAAATCATCCAAAAATTTCATTCAATCAACCTCATTCCGCAAAGTTGTCCTGCGCCATTGCCAACGTAGCAGTTGCTGGTAAAAAGCCGGAAGAGGTATCATCGGAGCTGTTTTCAAAGTATAAAATCCATGCAGTTGCCATCAATTGGGAAAACATCCATGGTGTGAGGGTGACCCCCAATGTGTACACTTCCACCAAGGAATTGGATAAGTTGGTTGGGGCACTCAGGAAAATAGCAGGATAAATCGCCTGAAAACCTGATTTACCCCTAAAATCGCCCATTTTTCAGCCAAATTCAGCCTTATTTTTCAGGCTTATTTCACCATTTCTGCTAACTTTGCCGTCCCCAAATCAGGCTGACAAAACAGCCTGAAATTTAAACAAAAGGAGGACATTCATAGTGGAAGAAAACAACACACTAACTCATCCGTCAGTAGCCTCAGCTCATGATGATTTTGACTGGAGTATTGACAAGCGCAATGTTGCTCGTTACAACAACGACGAACAACAAAAGTATGATGCCGTTTACGAGGGCACATTCAAAACAATCACCGACGGTGAAATGGTTCAAGGTACCGTAGTAGGTATGACCAAAACCGACGTGGTGATCAACATCGGTTTCAAAAGCGATGGACTTGTTTCATTGAATGAATTCAGGGACCTGCACGATTTGAAAACCGGTGATGTGGTTGAAGTAATGGTGGTGGAAAAAGAAGACAGAGAAGGACATCTGCATCTCAGTCGCAAACAAGCCCGCATCAGCCGTGCTTGGGAACGCATTGTGGACATGCACAAAACTGGTGAAGTTGTTTCAGGCTTTGTTACCAGCAAAACAAAAGGTGGACTCATCGTTGATATCCTCGGAATGGAGACATTCTTGCCTGGTTCTCAAATTGATGTGAAGCCGGTTACAGACTACGATCAGTTCGTAGGAAAAACAATGGAATTCAAGGTGGTGAAGGTCAACGAAGCCATCAAGAATGCGGTTGTTTCTCATAAAGCGCTTATTGAAAGCGATATCGAAGCACAACGTGCGGAGATCATGGGTAAGTTGGAGAAAGGCCAGGTGTTGGAAGGAACCATCAAGAACATCACCGATTTCGGTGCTTTCTTGGATTTGGGTGGTGTTGATGGATTGCTCTACATCACTGATATCAGCTGGGGAAGAATCAACCATCCTTCAGAGGTGTTGAAACTTGACCAGAAAGTTAACGTGGTTGTGTTGGATTTCGACGATGAGAAGAAGCGTATCAGTCTTGGTTTGAAACAATTGACTCCACATCCATGGGATACATTGCCAACTGATATCTCAGAAGGCGCAAGCGTAAAAGGTAAAGTAGTAAACATAGAAGACTACGGTGCATTTTTAGAAATCACTCCTGGTGTTGAAGGATTGGTTCACGTAAGTGAAATCACTTGGGCGAATACACCCGTAAACGCAAAAGAATTCTTCAAGTTGGGCGATGAGTATGAGGCCAAAGTTGTAACACTTGATAAGGACAGCAGAAAGATGAGTCTTTCTATCAAGCAACTTTCTTCTGATCCATGGAATGAAATCGAAGAGAAATTCCCGGTTGGCAGCAAGCACAGTGGATTGGTTAAAAATATCACTCCTTATGGTGTGTTTGTTGAATTACAACCTGGAATCGGTGGCATGATTCATATCAGCGATCTTAGCTGGTTGAAGCGTTTCAATCATCCTTCTGAGTTCACCAAGTCAGGTAGTTCAATCGATACCATTATTTTGAATATTGACAAGGAAAATCGCAAACTACAACTCGGACATAAGCAATTGGAAGAAGATCCTTGGAACGCATTGCAGGAAACCTTTACCATTGGTTCTATCCACGAGGGAACTGTTACCAAGAAAGATGACAAAGGTGCCTTGGTACAGTTGCCATACGGATTAGAAGGATTTGCTCCAGCCCGTCATCTTGCAAAAGAAGATGGTAAAACAGTTGTTGCTGATGAAACAGCTAAGTTCATGGTGATTGAATTTGATCGCAATGAAAAGAGAATTGTATTGAGTCACGCACGCATTTGGGAGCAAGTTGCTGCTGATGAAAAAGAAGCTGTGGTGAAAGAGAAGAAAGCTGAAGCAGTTAAAACCAAAAAAGCTGTAAAAGACATCCAGAACAAAGTTGAGAAATCAACCTTGGGAGATCTGGGTGTGTTGGCTGAACTCAAAAAGAAAATGGAAGGCGGCGAAGAAGCCAAATAAAATATCTTCTTTTTACACAAAGGGTCTCCATTCAGGAGACCCTTTTTTATTGAATCAATCCTGAAATTTTTTCTTCTTGCAATGCATCGAGAGACGATAGTTTTAGATCTGCAATATTCCATCTTTCCATTTCAAATTGCGATGGATGAGGGACGATGATGCATTTCATTTTTGCTGCTTTTGCAGCAATCAAACCATTGAAAGAATCTTCAATGCAAATACATGTTGCAGGATCACTCTGTAGCGCCTTGGCACAATCCAGAAAAACTTGCGGATGCGGTTTTCCATAATCAAGGCTTTCAGCTGAGGCAATTGCTGAAAAATGATTATTGAGTTGGAGTTTATCAATGACTGCATTGATGATACTAAATGGAGATGAACTTGCCAATCCGATTTTAAAGTTCTTTGCAGCAAAAAAATCGATTGCACGAACAACACCTCTCATCATATTTCCTTTGGTATTGATTTTATAGATCAAGCGCTCGAGAATATCCGTTTCAGTTTTTACGAGATGCTTCCTGTCAATATCAAATACCCTGAACCAATGTTCAAGAAACTCCGGTGTTCTCAATCCTGTTGTAGTATTATAAGCATCCTCTGAGATGCTGATATCAAATACTTTAAAAGACTCCTGTGCAGCCTCATACCATAATGGCTCAGAATCAATGATTAGTCCATCCATATCAAAAATAACTGTATCCATGCTCATATGCGGTACAAAGCTAATCATATGTCATTTAATTTAAATTCATTATCTTGAACAGGTCGTATGAAAAAACTGAAGCATTTTAAATTGGTGCGGAAATTGGTTTATGCAGTGGTGGGCGCATTCACATATCCGGGTATTGCGATTGTCAATAAGTTGACTATTTCAGGAACAGAATATTTAAGGAACTTGCCCAAGAAGAATGTGTTATTCGTCAGTAACCACCAGACCTATTTTGCAGATGTAATCGCTTTCTCTCATATTTTCTGTGCTGTGAAATGGGGAAAGAAAAATCGACTTGGTCTTCCATACTACCTCCTGAATCCTTTTGTAAATGTGAATTTTGTAGCCGCAGAGGAGACGATGAAGGATAATTTATTGACCCGGATTTTTACACTGGCGGGTGCAATAACCATTAAAAGAACATGGAGGAGCAAGGGTGTTGATGTCAAGAGGGAAGTTGATCCGAAAGATTTTGAAAATATTTATGAGGCCCTCAAAAAAAGATGGGTCATAACCTTTCCGCAAGGAACTACCAAGCCATTTGCTCCAGGTAGAAAGGGAACAGCACACATCATCAAGGAAATGCAACCCATTGTTGTCCCGGTTGTCATCAACGGATTTTGGAGGGCATTCAATCGCAAGGGATTGCTTTTTAAAAAACGGGGGACCAGCCTTTCTGTTCAATTCAAATCATCACTTGATATTGATTATTCAAAGTCGGTTGATGAAATATTAGACATCGTCATGAATGCTATTGAGCAAAGTACTGAATTCAAATTAAAAGGGAGTCATCACAGACTGCAGATCTCATGATTGATTTTCAAACAGCGCTTTTAATTCAGTTGCTTCTGCAGGTTTCATTTTTTTGGCAAGAATCAACCTGAGCTGTCTTCTCCTCAGTGCCCCATCAAACAGTTTTTTGTCTTCCTCTGTTTCAGGGTTCAGCTCAGGTACTTTTCTGGGCTTTCCATTGGGATCCAATGCTACAAAGGTAAAATAGGCCTCGTTGCTCTGGTATTTGTATTGCTGGGTATAATCCTCACCCCAAACTTTTATATGGACTTCCATGGAGGTATTAAACGCCCTTGAAACTTTCGCTTCTATGTGAACCACATTCCCCAGTTTGATGGGCGATACGAATGAAATATTGTCCACAGATGCAGTGACACAGGGGGCGTTGCAATGTTTCCAGGCAGCCATGGCTGCAGCTACATCCATCCAATACATCAAGCGTCCGCCCATGAGATTGCCATAGTAATTGGTGTCATTTGGCAATACCAGCTCAGTCATTTCAACGATGGTCTCTGAAGATTTTTTATGTTGCATGATGCAAAGTTAAATGGTTATTCTTTCCATGCGTGTTAAGAAAGCGTCAGAAATATCTGCTCCGATCCCGGGTGTATCATCCAATTCCAAAAAGTAGTTATTGTACCTGGCGCCACCAGTTACGGGATCTTCCAGATGTCCGAGCAGACAGGTGTCCAGGTCATAAAACTTGATATTTTCATTTGACATGGCGAGGTGAACCTTGGCTGTAAGTGCAAGCCTGCTTTCCACCATGCCACCGAGCATGCATGGAATGTTGTGGGCTTTGGCAGTATTTGCAATATTGATGGCTTCACTGATGCCACCTGATTTTGCCAATTTGATATTGATATAATCGCAGCTTTGCGAATCAATCAGTCTCTCTGCATCATGATGGTCAAAAACACTCTCATCAGCCATGATGGCAATCTTTACCTTTTTTCTCAATGCAGGCAGCAGCGCATCCAAACGGTGATGCATGGGTTGTTCACAGAAATCAATTTTGTATTGTTCTATGGCTTGGAGTGTTTTGATTGCTGTAGGGTAGTCCCAACCTTGATTTGCATCTATCCTCAAACGGATAGAAGCTCCCACTGCTGATCTGATAAGTTGCACCCTCTTCACATCTTCATCGCCATTCTTTCCCAATTTTATTTTGATAATTTTTACTCCGTCTGCTATGAATTTTTTCGCCTTCTCTGCCATTTTTTCTGGAGTATCAATGCCAATGGTAAGATCGGTTTGAATGATTTTTCTATTTCCTCCTAAAAATTGATAAAGAGGGAGGTTTTTTCTTTTTGCTGCTATGTCATACAATGCCATGTCAAAGGCACTTTTGATGGTGCTGTTGAAGGAGATGTATTCATCAAACTCTTTGAGTCTTGATGCAATCTCAAGTGGGTCTTTTTCTTTGATGATTTTTGCCAAATCTCTTCCAACGTAAAAACAGGTATCTTGTGTTTCTCCTACCAGCATGGGGAATGCACTGCATTCTCCAACTCCGAAAATCCCATCATCCGTATGAATTTTGATGTATATGTTCTGTGCCTCGTAACAGGTTTCTGTAGCAATAACAAAAGGCTCCATCGGAATGGTCAATCTTGCAATATCGACGGAAGTAACTTTCATGAGAATTATCCTCTGATTATTTTCTTTCTTCTTAACTCGTTCAAAGTTAATCCTTCCGCATCACGGTTGTTGAGAAATCCCATAATATCAAAAAGAAACAATACGTGATCACCTGCATCTATGCGGGAGTGTTGTTTCAGCAATATATAGGCAAGTGCGTTGCCAAGCACTTTAAAATCATTCCACTCTGTGACCAATCCCTTTTTTTCCAAATAGCTGATTTTATCAATAGACTTCCCGGATTTGAATCCCAATTGCTTGACAAGATTGATTTGGTCTTTGGAGAGCAATTGCAATACAATTGTTTTCTCCAACTCTGCAAGTTCAAGTGTCTTTGTGTCTTTGTAAATGGCTACAGACATTCTTTTGGGATCCATGCTTGCTCCTGAAACATAGGTGCAGATATTCAGATTATGTGAATCCTTGAATTTTGAACTGATGCTGTATACCGGCAAGTCAGTCCTGTTCCAGGGTCTTTTCATTCAAAAAATTTATCAGTTAGAGCATGGTGCCCTTCAAAAAAAAGTATGCACAGTTGAAATAAATTACCACTCCGGTGACATCAACGAGCGTGGCAACAAATGGGGCGGATGATACTGCTGGGTCAGCTCCCAACTTTTTCAGTACAATTGGCAACATGGATCCGGTGATTGTTCCCAACAGCACCACTCCTATGAGTGAAATTCCAACTACAACCGCCACCAAAAAATAATGTGGACCGTACACCGCTGGAAAAATTTGTGACCAGAGGATTACTCTGAAAAATCCAATCAATCCAAGCACGGCTCCCAATAATATTCCAGAAATGATTTCTCTGCGCATGACATTCCACCAATCCGTGATGGTTACTTCTCCAACCGTCAGTGCCTGTATAATCAAAGAGGAAGCCTGTGAGCCTGTATTTCCGCCACTGGAAATAATGAGCGGTATAAAGATGGAAAGTACCAATGCTTTATCAAGTGCCAATTCATATGTAGCCATGGCAGTTGCTGTGAGCATTTCTCCCAAGAAAAGGACAATCAACCATCCGATTCTTTTTTTGAAAAGTTTGAAAATTGAAATTTCCAAATAGGGCTGATCCAATGCTTCGGTACCACCCATTTTCTGCATGTCTTCGCTGAACTCCTCATTGGCGACCCAAAGAATATCATCAATGGTTACAATTCCAACGAGAATATTGTTGTTGTCTACTACAGGCAATGCCACACGGTTATTCATTTTGAACACCTGATTGGCTTTTTCCTGATCATCATACACGTTCAATTCAATATATCTGCCATCGGTCAATTCACTTACCAGTCGATCTGGCGGAGACAATAAAAATTCACGGATCCTCACGTCATCCACCAACTCACCCTGGTCATTGATTACATATATTACATCAATGGTTTCAGAATCTTTTCCGACTTCTCGGATATGTTCCAGCACCTCTGCAATGGTCCAGTCGGATTGCACGGCGATATAATCCGGGGTCATCAAGCGCCCCACACTGTCCTCAGGGTATCCCAGCAATGAGAGGGTGATCTTCCGCTCTTCGGGGTTGAGCAGTTTGATAAGTTCTCTTACCACTTTTGTCGGCAATTCTTCCAAAAAAGAGGTACGGTCATCCGCAGGCAGTTCATTGAGCAGGGCTGCGGTCTTAAGCGGCTGCAATTCCTGAATAATGTCTTTTTGAATGCTCAATTCAAGAATCTTGAAAGTGCTGGCTGCTCTGTGAATAGAGAGGTGATCGACGATTTCGGTTGCATTTTCCCAATTCTCTTCAATCAA
>SXYR01000167.1 GCA_005788265.1 Bacteroidota bacterium
GTTACAGCAGATCTAACTTACCATGACTTTTTTATACCGGAGGAAAAAATGCTCTTGGCGGACATCGGACACTTTGAAAGTGAACAATTTACATCAGACTTGCTGGTGGCAATGTTAAACGAAAAATTCCCTACCTTTGCCGTCCTTAAAACAGCCCACAAAACCAATCCGGTCAACTATTTTTTATAATTTATTATGGCAACGGTAAAAGAATATTCAGTAGAAGAAAAGCTCATTTCACTCGCGAATCTTCAGAAAGTTGAAAGCAAACTGGATGACATTGCGATTCTGAAGGGCGAGCTTCCAATCGAAGTACGTGACCTGGAAGACGAAATTCAGGGATTGCATGCAAGAGAAACCAGATTTGAGGAAGAAATCAATGGCATCAACGATTTCATTGAACAAAAAAAAGCAGCTATTGCTCAGTCACAGGATCTTGTCAAGAAATACGAAAAGCAAAGCGACAACGTAAAAAACAACAGAGAGTACGAAGCCATCACCAAAGAATTGGAGATGCAGACGCTGGAAGTAAAACTTGCTGAAAGACATATCAAGGATGCCAATGAGGAAATTGCTGAAAAGGCTCGCGCATTGGATGTGATTAAGAAGAATATTGCCAATAAAGAGGCCAATCTAAAAGTAAAGAAGGGTGAATTAGATAAAATCATTGCTGAAACTGAAAAAGAAGAACAGGAATTCAGGACCCATTCTGAAAAAGCACGTGCGGCTGTGGATCCACGATTGTTAACCTCTTTTGACAGAATCAGAAAAAATTTCAGAAATGGCAAGGCAGTAGTTCCTGTTTTGAGAGATGCATGTGGTGGTTGCTACAACGCCATTCCGCCTCAAAGACAGAGCGAGATTCGCCAGCACAAGAAAATAATTGTTTGTGAAAACTGTGGAAGAATCTTGGTGAATGAAGAGCATATGCAATAAGAGTTTTACGCTTGTATAAGAAAGCGACCTCATCTTGGGGTCGCTTTCTTTTTTAATTCAACTCCCGGGATTTCTTCCAGGATTCTCAATACTTCTGTCTCATCCGACTTGGGAACACCGATTTCGAATACAGAAAAAAGCTGTTGCTCATGACGCAAGACAGTACATGAGAATTTTTTGACAATCATCATCACCTCATTCATTACGGTATAATCAAATTGAAGTTCATAATTGACTTCAATCTTTTTTCGCAAAACAGGTGTTAACTGAAGTGCCATCGATGCGCTGCTTTTGTATGCATGGATCAGCCCTGGCACCCCCAAGAGGGTCCCACCAAAATACCTTACCACAATCACCAGCGTATGGGTGAGTTGCCGCGCGTCTATTTGCCCCAAAATTGGCCTACCGGCACTTCCAGAAGGTTCACCTGCATCGGACACCCTGTAGACATTTCCGTCATGACCCATGCGATAGGCAAAACAATAGTGGGAAGCCTTGGGGTGTAATTTCTTTACTTCATTCAATGACTCTTTGAATACCTCTACCGTTGCAACAGGATATGCATATGCGATGAACTTGCTTCCTCTGTCGGAAAATTCAGCAGAAACAATTTTTTCTATTGATTGATAATAAAATGGATCCGACATCATCAAAATATTTTTTCGCAAACTGACCAAAGTTAAATGATTTACTTTTGGTTGATGTTGATCAAAGAAGCATACCAACAAATTGTGCATGATCTCCAATCGATCTATGATGCCAGAGAATCATCTCAAATAGCTGATATGACGCTGGAGTCTATCACGGGGCTTTCCAGGATACAAAGGCTTGTTCAACATGATGCTTCTTTGAATAGTGATCAGGAAATATTGTTCAATCAACAGTTGAATGAATTGCTCCATGGGAGACCCGTTCAATATGTCATTGGCAATTGCTGGTTTCAGCAAATGCTGTTCAAGGTTGATGAACATGTACTTATTCCTAGACCTGAAACCGAAGAGCTTGTTGAACTTGTTATCCATGAAATCCAGCACCACAGGCAATGCGATAAAAAAAAATGTAAGATTATTGATATTGGAACTGGATCCGGATGTATTGCCATTTCATTGAAGAAGGCCATGCCATTCTGTGAAATATGGGCAATTGATAAAAGCAGGTCTGCGATGAAACTGGCAAAAGAAAATGCATCTCTACACAACACCTCCATTTATTTTAAAGAAGCAGATATCTTGTCAGAAGCAAAAAATGATGCACTGCCTGCTTTTAATATCATTGTCAGCAACCCACCTTATATTCTTCCAGAGGAAACAAATGATTTAAGAAAAAACGTAATTGACTTTGAACCGAAAGAAGCATTGTTTGTCACCAACAATGATCCGCTCGAATTTTACAAGGCCATCATTGACTTCTCCATACATCATTTGCACAGAGGGGGATTGGTATTTTTTGAGACACATGAAAATCATGCAACAGAGGTAAAAAACCTCATGGAATCCAATGAGTTCGAACAGGTTGAAATCAAAAAAGATTTACAGGGAAAGAGCAGAATGGTATGGGGAAAAAAGATGGGCGCTTCACTCTAGTTAGTCTTTTTCAACCGATAGAACGGTTTTGGCACCAAGCCCTTTTGCAACCTTCATCAGATTCACCACCGCTTCAATTTCAACTGATTTATCAGCATTGATGACTACTGTAGGTATATCTGTTTTCTCCTTTGCAAGAATTGGCTGAAGAGCATACTGCAAAGAATCCAAAGGAACAGGAGTGGTTCCAACATAATACTGTTTGTTGGCATCTATCGACACAACAACGTTTTGTTTTGCCTTGGTATCTGCTTGAGACTTGGGTTGTGAGAGCTTGATGACATTGGGATTTGCAAGTGTTGATACAATTAAAAAAAACATCAACAATATAAAGAGAATATCATTCAGCGCCTCTGTAAACACTTCCGCTTCACCTGTGTATTTTTTTCTGATCTGCATTCTCTTAAGCGTTGTTGGTGGGATCCTGAAGAATATCTAAAAAATCAGCAGCTGCCACTTCCATCTTGTTGGCCGTTTTATCAATCTGTGTGTGCAGAAAACTAAATCCCAAAAATGATAACAATCCGATGACCAATCCGGTGATGGATGTAACAAGCTTGACATACAATCCACCGGCAATGGTATTCAATACAAATTCTCCTGTTGTGTTGATGTCAAAAAACAATTGCATA
>SXYR01000168.1 GCA_005788265.1 Bacteroidota bacterium
CCTTTCCTTTTCTTGCGAGCACATATGCAGGTGTACCTGATTTTTTGATGGCGGAATGGGCAGGTGGAATTTGCAGAATGGCCCCAGTAAACTGCTGAGTTGTACTGTTGATCTTTTCTTTTGAAATCTGATTGTAGTCAGTCTTGGGAACAGGCACTGATTCTAAATCATATGTGGGTGTTGTAGCTCCCAACGTGAAAGTGCCAGTGTACTCCTTCTCCGCCGCCATGTATTCATTGATTTTTTTGGTAAACTTCCCAGTACATATGATCAGCAGTCCGGTTGCCAATGGATCCAAGGTGCCAGCATGCCCTACTTTGCTCACACCGGTTAAAATTCTGATCTTCTTCACAGCATCAAAAGATGTCCAGGTCAGTGGTTTATCGATCAGTAAAACTTTCCCGTTAAGATACTCCTCTCTCCATTGTTCAAATTGTGTATTGTACATTTGTTAAAGTTACCATTCTAAAAACAAACCCTCCAAAGGAGATCTATATGTCCCTTGCCCATCACAAAGACCATCATATCAGATACAGACAACAATTTGACAATGCCAAGCGTTACTTGATCCCCTTTATCGCATCTACCATGGCGCTTGATGAGAATACCAATATTTTAGATATAGGCTGTGGAGATGGAGGTGTAATGGGGGCGATGCTAGAAAGAGGATGCAGTGCAACAGGAATCGAATTAAACAAATTGAAATTTGAATTTGCCTCTGAAAATATTTCAACTCATATCAACAGTGGCAGGGCAACACTCATCAATAAAAATGTTTACGAAGAGGAGGCACTGGCTACCCTAAAAGAAAAGTTTGACCTGATTGTGCTAAAGGATGTCATAGAACATATTCCTAATCAGGAAAAATTCATACCATACATTAAACAATTTTTAAAGCCAAGTGGCAGAATATTCTTTGGCTTTCCGCCATGGTACATGCCCCACGGAGGGCATCAACAAATTTGTGAAAGCAAGTGGCTGGGATTCTTGCCCTACTTTCATCTGTTGCCAATATCACTCTACCGAGCAGTCTTGAAAATTTTTGGGGAACACGAAGGTACCATTCATGAATTACTGGAAATAAAAGAAACGGGTATTTCCATTGAAAGATTTGAAAGAATTGTTGTTGACAGCAATTATGAAATTGAAAAAAAACAACCCTACCTGATCAATCCCATCTATGAAGATAAGTTTGGATGGAAGCCGAGAAAGCAATTTTCATTCGTCAATAAAATTCCATTTTTAAGAAATTTCATTACAACCTGTGTATATTATGTTATCAGAAAAAAATGACAAGCGACATAAAAGTTCTTTTGCCATCATGCATGTTGCCATGGCTGTTTTCATATTGGCATCTTGCAACAACGATGAAAATAAAATTGAAGACAACGTCAATGAACCCGTGCTTCCTGCTCCTCAGAACTTATCATACAACGTCATCAAAGCATATCCGCATGATACTGCAGCATTTACGCAGGGACTTGAATGGCATGGCGGAACATTGCTGGAGAGTACTGGCTTGTATGGCAAATCCATGTTGAGACAACTTGATCTGACAACCGGAAAACCCAGCAGACAAATCAAAAACGACAAAGAAATATTCGCGGAGGGTATTACAGTGCTCAGAGACACGGTTTACCAGCTGAGCTGGGAAAATCATTTGGTTTTTCTTTATGATGCAAAAAGTCTCAAGTTGCTAGGTACAAAAAACTGGAGCTATCAGGGATGGGGGATTACCAACAATGGAAACACACTTATCATCAGTGATGGCAGCGACAAATTGTATTTTGTCGAGCCCAATGCCATGCAAGTAAAAAATATATTGAGCATAAAAGATCATATGGGTCCGGTAAACAACCTGAACGAATTAGAAATGATTGAAGGATATCTGTATGCCAATAGATGGCAATACGATTATATTCTTAAAATTGACCCCAACAATGGCAATGTACTTGCAACAATCGACTTCACTGACTTTCTTCGAAAAAACACCCAATCAGATTTATCATACTTATCACAAAATAATTCAACTGCCCAAATCAACGGAGCTGTTTTGAATGGGATTGCTTACAACGCCGATAAAAAAACAATTTTTATTACCGGAAAACTTTGGCCCGAAATCTTTGAAATAAAGCTACAATAAGGCTTATGAGGGTTTGTTAAATTTTTAATTAACTTTAGGACTCAATTCGTCACAATGATTGACACATTTGAGAAAATTCCAATAGAAATCCACGAAGACAGTAAATCAGCTTCTAAAAAAGTTGCACAGCAAATTGCGGCACTCATCAAAGAAAAAGCAGCCAAAAAAGAACACTGTGTATTGGGCATGGCCACAGGTTCCACACCTAAAACGTTGTATGCCGAGTTGGTGAGATTACACAAAGAAGAGGGTCTCAGCTTCAAAAACGTCATTACATTCAATCTGGATGAATACTACCCCATGAAGCCTGATGCTCCTCAGAGCTATCATACATTCATGAATAAACACTTGTTTCAACATATAGACATTGATTTAAAAAACGTCCATATACCTGACGGGACGATTGAAAAATCAGCCATGCATGTTTATGCTGACGCATTTGAAAAAGCAATCGAAAATGCCGGCGGCATTGATTTACAGATTTTGGGTGTCGGTTTAAACGGACATATAGGTTTCAATGAGCCAGGATCAAGCAGAAATTCAATCACAAGAATAGCAGCATTGGACAATAGCACAAGATTGGCCAATGCCTATGAGTTCAGCAATATTTCAGATGTTCCAAGATTGGCGCTTACCATGGGACTCTCAACGATACTTAAATCCAAAAAAATTGTACTACTGGCTTTTGGTGTCAGCAAAGCAGAAATCATCCGATCATCCGTAGAAGAAAAAATTAGTGAACGTATTCCGGCAAGTTTGTTGCAGGAACACTTCGATTGTATTTTTCATTTGGATCAGGCATCTGCATCCAAATTGACAAGAAATGAATCACCTTGGCTGGCTGGACAAATAAAATGGACCGAGAAATTGATCAGAAGGGCTGTTTCAGCACTCGCCATACAACTCAAAAAGCCTTTGCTCATGTTGTCCAAAGAGGATTATCTAAACGGAGGACTGGCCGATCTTTTGGAAAAACATGGTCCAGTAGGAAACATCAACCTGAGGGTCTTTAACGGACTGCGAGATACCATCACAGGATGGCCAGGTGGAAAGGCAACAGAGGAAGTGCCCAGACACCCCGAAAGAAAAAATCCTGCTCAAAAGCGCGTGATCATCTTTTCCCCTCATCCTGATGACGATATCATCTCAATGGGTGGCACCTTTTTAAGATTGGTTCAACAAGGGCATGATGTACATGTAGGCTATCAAACATCAGGAAACATTGCAGTGAGTGATGAGTTTGTGTTGAGACAAATTGATTTTGCTGTTGAATTTGATGGTAATTTTTCCATAGATGCCAGCAAAGCCAGTACCATTTGGAAAGACGCAAAAAAATTCATTCAAACAAAAAATCTATACGACAAAGACACTCCTGAAATCAGGAATATAAAAGGCATGATCAGAAGAACAGAGGCAAGGGCGACCTGCAGGTATGTGGGAGTGAAGGATAAAAATATCCACTTTATGAACTTACCTTTTTATGAAACTGGACTCATCGAGAAAAATCCTCCTACCGAAAAAGATATTAAAATTCATATGGAGCTGATCAAAAAGATCAAGCCCCATCAAATTTTTGCAGCTGGTGATTTTGCAGATCCACATGGCACCCATAAAGTTTGTTTTGAAGTCATGTTTGAAGCATTGAAAAGATTAAAAGCTGCCAATGACGCTTCAGTTGCCGACTGCAGATTATGGTTGTACAGGGGTGCATGGGCAGAATGGGACATGTGGGATATTGATATGGCCATACCCATGAGTCCTGATCAGGTATTGGAAAAACGCAATGGAATTTTCATCCATCAATCTCAGAAAGATGGTGTTGTATTCCAGGGAAGTGATAGCAGAGAGTTTTGGCAGAGAGCTGAGGACAGAAATGCATCAACAGCGCAATTGTTTGACAAGTTGGGATTGCCGCAATATGCAGCCCTGGAGGCATTCATGCGCTATGAGTACTAACAAATACCCTCTGACAAGCATATAAAATATTTTCGTTAAATTTGCATCCTTCGGCCCCGTAG